>PMST01000166.1 GCA_003168295.1 Actinomycetota bacterium | reverse complement strand
CCGGCCCGCCTGGCCGCCTCGGCGTTGCCGCCGATGGCGTAGACGTACCGGCCGAACCGGGTGCGGCCGAGCAGGACGCTCCAGGCGACGAGCACCACCACGACCACAAGCACCACCCACGGCACACCGCGCACCACGGCGGTGCCGGCGCCGCGGTTGGTGTTGCCGACCAGCACCACGACCACGCCCGCGACCGCCATCGCGGCGATCTTCAGCAGGGTGACGCTGAGCGGGGGCGCGGTGAGATTGCTCGCCCGCCTGCGGCTGTCGCGCACCAGGAACAGCGCGCCGGCCAGCGCCACGGCGGCCGCCATGACGATCCAGCCGGCCACCGGGCTGAGGGAGCCGAAATAGATGTCGACCAGGACGCTGTTGTACAGCCGGATGGTCCCGCCGCCACTGGGGGCGGCGGAGTTCATGACCTCAAGCAGCAGACCCAGCGCCAGCAGCTGGCCGGCCAGCGTGACCACGAAGGACGGCAATCGGAGCCGGGTGACGATAAGGCCCTGGAGTCCGCTGAAGACCGCGGGGACGGCCAGGCCGACCAGCACCGCGAGCGGCCACGGGGCGGGATGGGGCGGCAGCAGCAGCCAGCAGGTGAACGTCGCGCCGACGGCGGAGGTATAGCCGATCGACAGGTCGATCTCACCGAGCAGCAGGACGAACACCTCGGCCATGCCCAGCATCACGATCCAGGCGGCCTGCCCGATCAGGTTGACCAGGTTGTCGGCAGACAGGAACAGGGAGCTGCGGGCCTGGAAGTAGATGACGATGACGACGAGGCCGGCGATGACCGGCAGGGCGCCGCTGTCGCCGTTGCGAACGCGGGCAACCCAGATCTTGGCGTACTCGCCCAGCGAGTCCGCGATGACGTCAGGAGAGGAGAGGGCAACCTCGGCCGCGATGTCGCCGGATTCGCTGGCCTCGGGGGGCGGCCCTTGGACGTCAGTGCTCACTGGGGCTCCCTGCTGAGGGCTCGGCCGACGTAGCGGCGAGGCGCTTGGAGGTACCGGTGGTCATGAGGTCGACGATGGACTCGGCGTCGTATTGCGACGCCGGCCCGACGGCGACCAGGCGGCCCAGGCGAAGCACGGCGATCCGGTCCGCGACCGACTGGACGTCGGTCAGGTTGTGCGAGATGACGATCACCGCGATGTTCTGGCTCTTCAGCCGTTTGATCAGGTCCAGCACGACGCGGGTCTGGGTGACGCCGAGGGCCGCGGTCGGCTCGTCCAGGATCACCAGCTTAGCCTGGCGCATCACGGCGCGGGCGACCGCGACGGCCTGCCGCTGGCCGCCGGACAGCGAGCCCACCGCCTGGCGGACCGAGCGGACCGTGACCACCGACAGGTCGGCCAGCGTCTGCCTGGCGGCTTTCTCCATCCCGATCTCGTCCAGCTGGAAGTGCTTGACTTCCTCGCGGCCGAGGAACATGTTCGCCACGATGTCCAGGTTGTCGCACAACGCCAGGTCCTGGTAGACGGTGGCGATGCCGAGATCGGTGGCGTCCTTCGGGGTGTGCAGGTGGACCTGGCGGCCCTGCCAGAGGATCTGACCTTCATCCTGGGTGTAGATGCCGGAGATCGTCTTGATCAGCGTGCTCTTGCCCGCCCCGTTGTCACCGACGACAGCGGTCACCTGACCGGGGGGGATGTCCAGGCTGATGCGGGTCAGCACGCGCACCGGGCCGAAGCTCTTGCCGATATCGACCAGGCGCAGCAGCGGCGGGGCTGACGGGTCGCCGTCACTGGCGGGCGGGTCCGTGCTGGCCTGCGGGTCCGTGCTGGCCTGCGGGAGGTCGCGGGCGTTGTCTGGGGTGTCCATGGCGTCTGCCCCGTCCGTGGCGTCGGTCACGTGGGAGTTGGGCGAGGACGCCCGGCCCGCGTCTGCGGGCCGGGCGCCTTCCGCGCTCGGTGTGGTCACCGGGCGCGCCTCCTGTCGTTCATCCAGCTCATACCGAGATTCCGGCGGCCTTGCACTCGGCTGCGTACTGGCCGACGCAGAGCTGCTGAGCTGGCACGAACTGGTCCGCGATGACGGTCGAGTTCATGTTGGACGTGGTGACCCATTCCGGGGTCAGCAGCACCGACGGGACCGACTTGTGGCTCGTCGAGTCGGTCGTCGAGCCGTTCACCAGGGAACTCGGCGGGGTCTTGCCGGCCCGCGCGTACATGGCCAGCGCCACGGCGGCCTGCGCCTCCAGGTAGATCGGCTTGTAGACGGTGCCGCACTGGTAGCCGGACAGGATGTTCTGCAGTCCGACCAGGGTCGCGTCCTGCCCGGTGACCGGGAAGGTCTTGGGCTTGATGCCCTCCCGCTGCAGGTAGGTGATGATCGGGGCGGCGTTCTCGTCGTTCGGCGTGAGGACGGAATTGATGTTCTTGTGCGCCGTGAACGCCTGCTGGAATTCGCTCTCCGCCGTCGGCGGGTCCCACGTTCCGGCCGGGGTACCGACTTCGACATAACTCTTGTTGGCGAAATGCGGCGCGAGCACCGCGTCGTACCCCTGGGCGAACAGGGTGGCGTTGTTGTCGGTTGGTGCGCCCCTCATCACCAGGACGTTCGGCTTGCTGACGCCCTCGGCCGTGGCGCAGGCGACGAAGCCGTTGCCGATGTCCGTACCGACCTGGACGTTGTTGAAGCTGTCGTAGTACTGGCGGCTGCCGCCGAGGGTCAGCCGGTCATAGTCGATGACCTTGACGCCGTGCGCCGTGGCGTAGGTCTCGATCTGGGCTCCGACACCGGAGTCCAGCGGGTCCATGATCAGGACGCTGGCACCCTTGGTGATGGCCTCCTGGGCATCGGAAAGCTCGGTGGCATCACTGCCTTGCGCATTTTGCACCGAGAACTGTGTCGGCGTAAGACCCGCGGCCGCAAGGGCCTCAGACAGATATGGTGCGTCGAATTCCGTATAACGAGCCGAGGAAACGGTGTCCGGGAGGATCGCGGCCACGTTTCCCTTGCCGATCGAGGCAAGAGGCTTCAGCGTTGCCATCGCGGAGAAAGTGCGGTTCAGCGAGCTGATCGAGACCACCGGCACCGCGGTTGACGAGCCGGTACTACTGCCGCTGCTTGCGCTGGTGGAAGCGGAACTGCTGCAGGCCGCAGCGGCGAGGCACACGGCCAGCGACACTGACGCTACTGCAGCCCCTCTCCTGGCCACTCGAATCATAAAAACCACCTCGTGTCTCAAAGGGAAGGGTCGACGGGTCCGCATCCAGGCATGCAGCATTTCGTCGCAGGACTGATGGAAGTTCACGGCCTTAGCGTCTTATCCATGACCCTAGAACGCCGGGAATTAACGTGGCCTTAACATCGGGTTCGCTTCGTGAAGAAACCGTGAACGGCAATCTTTTTCGTGCTCGTTCTGGTTCGCGTTTGTCATCTGGGCGTTATCCACGGGTGCTTATTCGGGGGCCAGGCGGTAGCCGGCCCGGGGCTGGGTGAGGATCAGCGGCGCGGCGTCCTCGGCCTCGAGCTTGGCCCGCAGCCGCCGCACGTAGACGCGCAGGTACTCGGTCTCGGTCTCATACCCGTGACCCCACACCCGGCGGAGCAGGTGGGCGTGGGTCAGCAGCTTGCCCCGGTTGACGGCGAGCTCGCGCAGCAGGGCGAACTCGGTCGGGGTCAGGTGCACCGGCTGCCCAGCCCGCCGCACCTGCTGCAGGGCCAGGTCGATGACGACCTCGCCGACCACGATGACCGGCGGCGCCTGCTGCTCGGTGGGCGCGGCGGGCCGGGTCCGGCGCAGCGTCGCGGCGATCCGCGCCAGCAGCTCCTCGATGCTGAACGGCTTGGTCATGTAGTCATCGGCGCCCATGTGCAGGGCG
>PMST01000224.1 GCA_003168295.1 Actinomycetota bacterium | reverse complement strand
GCGGCGGCTTCGCCCGCTACCAGGATGTCGAGACCGACCCGGCCGCCCGCCGCCGTGGCCTGGCCGGGACGCTGGTCTGGCACGCGGGCCGCTACGGGCGCGAGGTCCTCGGCGCGAGCACGCTGGTGATCGTGGCCGACCCCGCGGCGGCGGCCATCCGGCTCTACCGCGCCTGCGGCTTCGCCGACCTGCAGAGCCAGCTCACCTTCGAGCGACCATCCGAGGAATGAGCCTTTTTTCTGTCACCACCGCCGAGATTAGGTCGGCGGGGGTGACGTCGAAGGCGTAGTTGAGCGCCTTGGTGCCGGCTGGGGCCGCCGGGACCGTGACCTCGGAGTCGGCGCGCAGCTCGATCGGGATCGCCGCGCCGTCCGGCGTCGCCTCGTCGATGGTCGACTCGGGCACCGCGACCAGGAACGGGATGCCGGCCCGCTGCGCGGCCAGCGCCAGGCCGTAGGTGCCGACCTTGTTGGCCACGTCGCCGTTCGCGGCGACCCGGTCGGCCCCGACCACGACGGCATCGGCCAGCCCCTGACTGATCAGGAACGGACCGGCGCCATCGCACACGAGCCGGTGCTCGATGCCCAGCTGGCCGAGCTCCCAGCAGGTCAGCCGGGCCCCCTGCAGCAGCGGCCGGGTCTCGTCCACGATCACCCGGCTGAGCCCGCCCGCCTCGTGCAGGGCGCGGATCACGCCGAGCGCCGTGCCCCAGCCCAGGCAGGCGAGGCTGCCGGTATTGCAGTGGGTGTGCACCCGGAGCGGGCCCGGGCCGCAGGCGTCCCGCAGGTACGCGGCGCCGCGGCGGCTTATCTCATAGCTCGCCGTCGTCGCGAACGACACCACGGCCAGGGCCGCGGCCTCGACGGCCGCGTCGCCCTCCGGGAGACGGGCCGCGACCGCCGACACCTCGCGCCGCAGGTTGACCGCGGTCGGCCGGGCGTCCGCGATCCGCTTGATCTCCGCGTCCAGGCGCGGGCCGTCCCAGCCCTCGCGGCGGGCCTGGCGCACCGCCAGCGCCACGCCGAGCGCGCCCGCCGCGCCGAGGACCGGCGCGCCCCGGACGGCCAGCCGGGTGATCGCGTCGCCCAGCGCCCCGACGGTGCTGATGCGCAGCACCGTAACCTGATGCGGCAGGGCCGTCTGGTCCAGGGCCTCGATATGCCCGTCCCGCCACGCGAGCACGTCGGGTGTGTCCATACCGTTGAACCTATGCTGCTCGAACAGTTGCGGGATGACGTGGTCCTCATCTGCCGGGAGCTGGTCGCTTCCGGTTTGGTGGTGGGGACCTCAGGCAACGTCAGCGCGCGGGACGGTGACCTCGTGGTCGTCTCCCCGAGCGGCGTGGACTACGCCGAGCTGACCGCGGACCTGGTGGGCGTGCACCGGCTCGACGGAACCCCGGTCGAGGCGGTGCTCCGACCGACCACCGAGATGCCCCTGCACCTGGGCATCTACGCCGCCACCGGCGCGGCCGCGATCGTGCACACGCACTCCGTCGCCGCGACGGCGCTGTCGACGGTGGCGGATGAACTGCCGGCCATTCACTATCAGGTGGCGATGTTCGGCGGTCCGCTTGCGGTGGCACCGTACGCCACCTACGGGACCGATGAGCTGGCCCGCAACGTGGTGACGGCGCTGCGCGACCGGACCGCCTGCATCATGGCCAGCCACGGCGCGGTCACCACCGGCCCGGACCTGAGGTCGGCCCTGACCGGCGGCCGGTACCTGGAATGGCTGTGCGAGGTGTACTTGCGGGCGCTCGCGGCGAGCGGAGCGGCCAGACCTGGCGGTCCGCGCCTGCTGCCGGCCGACGAGATCACGCTCGTGGCCGGCCAGCTCGCCGGTTACGGGCAGCGGGTCCGAAGGCCGCTTTAGCAGCGGCCGCCGTAGAGGCCGTCGGTGTAGGTGGTCCAGGCCCCCCAGTTCGACCCGTCGTCGGAGATGGCGATGGCCGCCTTGGCGTTGCCCATCGGGTTGAAGGTGGCCTCCGCGGGCCCGTGCGAGACGTTGATCTGCCAGTAGCCGTAGTCGTCGGTCGGGCTCAGGGCGTACTGCCTGCCGCCTGATTCCGCCATCGCGATCTCGGCCGCCATGAAGGCCTCGGCGTGCGAGCCGCCGGCGTCTTCCCAGAGCGCCTCCAGGCCGCTGCAGCCGAGGTTCCCGCTCGGGGTGCTCGAGGAGGTCAGCACGACGGACTTGGGGTTGGCCTTGGCGTGTTTGGGGGTGTACCTCGCCGTGCTGGCCGGCGCGTGGGCGGGAATCGCCAGCCGCTCACCCACGTAGATGTCGTTCGGGTTGGAGATCTTGGACCTGTTGGCCTCGTAGATCCACCGCCAGTCCGCCGAGGTGCCGTAGTAGCCTTCCGCGATCTTGGACAGAGAATCTCCGGAACGGACCGTGTACGTGCGCGTGGCCGGCGTATCACGCCGGACCAGGGCGACGGTGCCGGCGTCGGTGCGCACCTGCACGGCCGCCGTCGCCGTCGTGGCGGGAGCCTTCACCGCGGCCTGCGCCTGCGGCGCCGCCGCGACCAGCACACCCGCGATCGCCACCGCGGGGGCGGCCTTGCCCGCCTTCTCCGCTACCTTCTCCACCGGCGACGGCGTGGTGTGCCGACCGGTTCGTCGGATCTTCCGAACACGACGGTCTACGTTCGCTGCGTCCACAGAACTCCCCAACTTGTTTCCGCGCCCGCCTACCACGTGCCGCTCAGCAGTCGTCTCGACGAGCCTGGTCAGGTTACTTTCCGCAACCAATGAGGCTTTTCAAAGCTTGCGATGGTCGGGGCCATCTGCGGAAGCATGGCAGCATCCGTCAGGGGCTCGCAGGGAAATCGAGGTATTTCTGTAACTCATCTGTGATCTACAGGATTACGGGCTCGGCGCTTGAGATACTGGACGGGTGAATGATTACGGTCTGAGATATTTCGAGGACTACGCGCTCGGTACCACCTACGAGTGCGGCAGCTTTAGCATCGATGCAGCTAGCATCGTAGCTTTCGGTAAAGAATTCGACCCACAATCCTTTCACGTCGATCCGGTGGCCGCGGCCGACGGCCCCTTCGGCGGGCTGATCGCCAGCGGCTGGCAGACCGCCGCCCTGACCATGCGACTGCTCGTCGACAGCTACCTCTCGGCGGAGGCGAGCCTCGGCGGCGCCGGGGTGGATGAAATCCGCTGGCCCTATCCGGTCCGGCCGGGCGACACGCTCCGTGTTCGAGCCACGGTGGTCGAGTCCAGGCGATCACTGAGCAAACCCGACCGCGGCATCATCAAGACGCTGGCCGAGACGGTCAATCAGGACGGTCGGACCGTCATGCGGTGCACCGCGATCAACCTCCTCCGCGTCCGCCCGGACGGGGTATAGCAGAATACGGACGTAAGCCTAGGAAAGGGACTTCCCATGTTCTACGCGTTCGGATTCGAGCGGGTCGGCGTGCTGGTCGGCGACCTGTACTTCGTTGACCCCGCGCCGCATAAGGGACAGGAAGGGCCGGAGCACGGCGTCCGGCTCGAGTTGCGGCTACTCCAGCGGGGCGAGCTTAAGGGATCGATCTACTCGGCTCAGCCCATCGAGGCCGGCCAGCCGATCTGGCGAGCCGACTTCCTGGAGTCGGTGCAGGGCCGGCCCGGCAGCTTCGACCGCACCCACCACCACCCCGTGTTCAAGGGCTGGGATCCGACCAGCCGGGTCTTCCTCAGGGAACTGTCTACTGATCCGCTGGGCTGGCTCGGCGGCAAGCTAGCGGACGCCGATGCCCTGGTGGCTTCGGCCGGATTCCCGGCGGACACGATCGGGCCGGACGACGCGGAGAGCCTGCGCAGCGTCGCGCCCGAGATCGTGGACGCGACCCGCAGACTGCTCGAGAAGGTACGCTCCGGCGAACTCGGCAACCCGCCCCGCGACCCGGCCCTAGCCGACGCCACCTCGGCGTCCGGTGGCGAGCCGGTCGGCATCCGGGCCGGCTGGCTATAGCTCCAGCGGATTTTGAGCCCGGACGGATTTTGCCGACCGGGCGCGAGTCGTGGCAGGCTGGGCTGGTGGCCAGTGACACGACGCGACGGCTGATGCTGCTGCGGCACGCCAAATCGGACTGGCCGGACGTCTCGGACCATGCGCGGCCGCTGGCCAAGCGCGGTCGGCGCGACGCCCCGGCCGTCGGCCGCTGGCTGCGCGAGCACGGCTACCTACCGGACGTGGTGGTGTGCTCGACCGCCCGCCGAACCCGGCAGACCTGGGAGCTCATCGCCCCGGAGCTCGGCGGGTCGCCGTCGGTGACGTTCGAGCCGCGGGCATACGACGCCAGTGCCCTGACCCTGCTGTACCTGGCGCAGGAACTGCCCGACCGCTACCGCGCCGCGCTACTGATCGGCCACAACCCGGCCATCTCCGAGCTGGCCAACAGCCTGGCCGAACCGCCCGCCGAAGACGGCGCCCCCCCGCCCCCGCGCATCAGCTTCCCCACCGCCGCCGTGGCCGTCCTAGCCTTCACCGGCGACTGGCCCACCCTAGCCCCCGGCCAGTCGCGCCTGGAAGCCTTCACCGCCCCCGCCGACCTGTAGCGCGGAATGATGCGGACACCAACGCCGGTTGGTACGGGCGTCGTCTAACTGCAAGGAGAGCCAACGATGTCCCTGACCTTTCCTCCTGGTCCGCTGTCCGGTAAGGCGCCGGAGACCGTCAACTACCGGATCGACGGTCCCGCGCACCAGCTGTTTATGCAGGGGTTCCCGCGCCGGGTGCGGGCGACCTTCGGCGGGCAGGCGGTGTTCGACACGACCCGCGCGGTGCTCCTGCACGAGACCGGGTACCTGCCCCAGGTGTACGTGCCGCTGGCCGACATCCGAGAAGGTCTGCTAACTCTTACCGACCATCACACCTACTGCCCGTTCAAGGGCACCGCGTCCTACTGGTCCGTGACCGCCGGCGAGCAGGTCGCGGAGAACGCGGTCTGGGCGTACCCGGAGCCGAACCCCGAGGCGCACTGGCTGCAGGGATACGCCGGGTTCTACTGGGACGCCATGGATGAGTGGTATGACGAGGACGAACGCGTCGAAGGCCACATCCGGGATCCGTACCACCGGGTCGACGTGCGCCGCTCGTCACGGCCCGTCCGGGTCCGGCTCGGCGACACGGTGCTCGCCGAGAGCCGCAGGCCGCTGCTGCTGTCCGAGACCGGCCTGTCGAACCGCTTCTACCTGCCGGCGGACGACGTCCGGCTGGATCTGCTCGAGCCCAGCGACACGCACACCGTGTGCGCCTACAAGGGCACGGCCTCGTACTGGTCGGTCAGCGTGGCCGGCGGCAAGCTCACCAACGCCGTCTGGTCCTACCCGCAGGCCGCGGGGGACGCCGCCACCGTGAGCGGCTACCTCTGCTTCCTGCACGACGATCTGGTAACCGAGGTCGGCGAGCCCGGCGAGCCCGGCTGACATACCGGAGCGAACCCGGCTGACGTACCGGAGGCCGGATGTCGGCGATGACATCCGGCCTCCGGAGCTTCCGGCGCGCCTCGGCTCGCGGGGTTATGCGGCCAGCCGGCGGCGGGGCGGCTCCAACGGCTGGTCCTGGCCGCCCACGGCCGCGCCCGCCCCCTCATCCGCGGGCGCGACCCACGCAGAGCCGTTGCCAGCAACACCCGTTCCAGCCAGCAAGCCGGGCGCGGCCGACGACACGGGCGCGGCCGCATCCGCGCGCGGCTCCCGGGCGACCACGAAGACGGTGATGATCCAGCCGCAGAGCAACGTCAGCGGGATGGCGATTATGATGACCAGCTGCCACACGGACAGGGCCGAGTTCATGTCAGACATGGGACGATGACCTTTCCTCCGGATAGGTGAGGCGGTCCCGCACCGAGACGACCCCCTCGACGTGCCAGGCCTCGGCCAGGATGTCCCGGCCCTGCTGCGCGGTCTCGGGGCGGCCCGCGAGGGTCACGATGCCCTCCTTGACCGTGACGGTGAAGCTGCCCGGGTCGCCGCGGAACCCGGTCATGATCACGTCCTGGCGGATCTCCCGCGCGATCTCCGCCGCGGGCCGGCCGTAGACGCTCAGCACGTCGGCGCGGCTGATGATCCCGACCAGGTACCCGTGCTCGGTGACGACCGGCAGGCTCTTGACCTTGCAGGAGTACATCAGCCGCGCGGCGCTGGTGACGGGCTCGTCCGGCGTGATGGTGATCGGCGTCCCGGTCATGATGCTAGCGGCCGTGATCCCGGCCGCCTTGGCGAAGTCGTTATGGCGCGACTCCGGGGCACCGGCCGGAACCCGGATGCCGGGCGCGGCGAGCAGGGCCTCCTTCGGCAGCATGTCCGCTTCGGACACGACGCCGATGACCTTCCCGTCCGCGTCGACGACGGGGAAGGCGCTGACCCGGTGCTGCCGGAGCATGGCGGCGATATCCCGGAACGAAGCATCCTTCGTGACCGCCACCACGTGGGTGGTCATCACCTCATTGACTGTTGCACTCATGTCACCAGCACACCGCAGCGCGGCCGGGCTGGCTCAGAGGCAAAGGTCCCGTCGCGGCATGACCTGAGCCACCCGCCGGGAAAAATGTGGCCGTGGGGCGAGGCCACCGTCCGTTCAGGTCCTAATAAGACGGAACGGACACGGCGGGCCGCCCATACTCAGGCGACCCGCCGCAAACGGTCGAAACTAACCTGGCTACTCCGAGCCGAAGGACTTGATCTCCGCCTCTTCCGCCTCGGTGAGCTCGCGCGGCACTTCCCCGCGGGCGTGCTTGGCGTTCTGCACCTGGTGCCGGATCTGGTCCACGATCTCCGGGTTGGCCAGCGTGGTGATATCGCCGACGTCGGCGAAGTTGGACGTCGCGGCGATGACCCGGCGCATGATCTTGCCCGACCTGGTCTTCGGCATGTCGGGCACGATCCAGATGTTCTGCGGCCGCGCGATCTTGCCGATGTCGGTCTCGATCGCCTTCTTCACCTTGGCCTCGATCTCCGGGCTCGGCTCGATGCCGGGCTTGAGCGAGACGTACATCTCGACCGCCCGGCCGCGCACGTCGTCGATGACCGGAACGGCCGCCGCCTCAGCGATCTCCTCAACCGCCAGCGCGGACGACTCGAGTTCCTTGGTGCCGAGCCGGTGCCCGGCCACGTTGATCACGTCGTCGACCCGGCCCAGGATCCGGAAGTAGCCGTCTTCGGACTGGACCGCGCCGTCGCCGGCGAAGTAGGGCCAGTCGTGCCAGTCCTTGCTGTCCGGGTCCTTGTTGTACTTGGCGAAGTACGTGGACACGAACCGGTCGGGCTGCCCCCAGATCGTCTCGAAGATGCCGGGCCACGGGTTGCGGACGATGATGTTGCCCGCCTTGCCGCTGCCCTGCGGGATCGCCTCGCCGTTCTCGTCCAGGATGTCGAGGTAGATGCCGAGGGCGGCCGGGCCGCAGCTGCCCGGCTTCATCGGGTTCAGGGCGGGCAGCCCGGTGCCGATGAAGCCGCCGGTCTCGGTCTGCCACCAGGTGTCGACGATGACCGCCTCACCCTTGCCGACCGACTTGTAGTACCAGCGCCAGACCTCGGGTTCGATCGGCTCGCCGACCGTGGTCATGTGCTTGAAGTGGTAGTCGTACTTGGCCGGCTCGTCCGGGCCGACCTTGCGCAGCATCCGGATCGCGGTGGGTGAGGTGTGGAAGATGTTCACCCCGAGCCGCTCCGCGATCCGCCAGGGGCGCCCGGCGTCCGGGTAGTTCGGCGTGCCCTCGTAGATCACGCTGGTGGTGCCGAGCGAGAGCGGGCCGTAGACGATGTAGGAGTGGCCGGTGATCCAGCCGATGTCGGCCATGCACCAGTACGTGTCATCCGGGTGGATGTCCTGGTAGTACTTGGACGTGCCGGTCACGTAGGCCAGGTAGCCGCCGGTGGAGTGCTGGCAGCCCTTCGGGCGGCCGGTGGTGCCGCTGGTGTACATCAGGAACAGCGGCGCCTCGGCCGGCATGGAGACCGGCGCGACGACCGCGCCCAGGTGGTCGGCGAGGAGCTCGTCGACGAAGAAGTCGCGGCCTTCGACCATTGGCGTCTCGGACGAGTACTGACCCGGGAAGCGTCGCCAGACCAGCACCTTCTCGACCTCGGTGCCTTCCTTGCGGGCCGCCTCGACCGCCTCGTCCGCCTTGACCTTGTGGTCCTGCACGACGCCGCTGCGGTAGTAGCTGTCCATGGTGATCAGGATCTTGCTGGTCGAGTCGGCGATGCGGTGCCCGCAGGCGGCGCCGCTGAACCCGCCGAACACCTGGGAGTGGATCGCCCCGAGCCGGGCGCAGGCCAGCATCGTGACCGGCAGCTCGGGCACCATCGGCATGTGCAGCGTGATCCGGTCGCCGGCCTTGACGCCGGCCGCCTGCAGCACCGCCGCGAACTCGTTGACCTGGCGGTAAAGCTCCTGGTAAGTGACCACAACGTGGGCCGCGTCCTCGGGTTCAGGGACCCAGATCAGCGCCGCCTTGTTCTTGTGCTCGGCCAGGTGCCGGTCCACGCAGTTGTAGCTGGCGTTCAGCTTGCCGCCGGTAAACCACTTCCAGAACGGCGGGTTGCTGGTGTCCAGGGTGGTGTGCCAGTACTCGTCCCAGGACAGCAGGTCGGCGTATTCCCGGAAGCATTCGGGGAAATTCTCTTCCGCGAACCGGGCCACGATAGCCGGGTCGGATGCGTTCGCCTGGCCGATGAACTTGGGCGGCGGGGGATAGTAACCCTCTTCGCGCCAGTGCACGGCGATGGTTGCCTCGGAAGATTCGGAAGAGTCCGATTCTTCGTCGGCGGTCTGCCCTTGAACTTCTTCGGCCATTGGGAGTCCCTCCGCTTGCGATTACTTTCAGACTTAACGCCGGAAGCACTCCAATTTAACGCTAGCGAGCAGCATCCTCCACGGTCACGGTGCACTATCTAGCGGCCGGCCGCTCGGGCCGGGCCGGAGCTAACGCTGAGTAAGCGGGTACTGGCGGCCGCAGCTCGGGAAAAACGCCATCCAGGCCGGTCAGCCGCATGATCTTGAGCAGCGGCGGGCGGGCCGAGGTGAGCTTGAGCTGGCGGCCCGCCTGCCGGGCGTGCCGCGCGATCTTGGCCAGGACACCGAGACCTGAGGCATCGCAGAAGGTCAGCCCGGACAGGTCCACGCTGACCGCCGTCAGCCGGGAGTCGATCACCTCGCTGATGTAGGCGTAGGCCTGCTCCGCGGTGGCGATGTCGAGTTCGCCGGTCACGCTGACGACCTGGTTTCCGTCCGCCCCGGTCCTGCAGGAAAGCCCCAGCTGAACCGCCTCGGGCTTGACCAGCTCCAGCTTGACCGCAGGCTCCACGCGCTTCGCGGTTATCACGGCTCCATCACTTCCCCCGTCTGGCACTGCCGCGCCGACACTCACGCGGTTCAGCGGAATGATCACGTGCCCTCCAAACCCCTAGTCCCAGTAACGACAGCGGCCCGGCGTACGTTCCTCGTGCCGCCGAACCGAGACAGGCCCCCGTGGCCTCTGGGACTGGGGTTATGGTCCTGATTGTGGCAGCAAGCTTGGTATCAGTGCAAATAATTAGAACCCCGAAGTCTGGGCCGATACCGGGATTCTGCTGTGTAAAACGTGCAGGTGCTGGCTACGGTTCAACCACGTAAGCGGATCTTTACCAGATCCGCCGGGACGCTGGAGCCTGCTGCAACTTCAACGAGGGGAAGACGATCGCCATGACGACGCCAGCCACGCCAGGACCCCAGGTCTGGCCCAGCCTGCGGGCGCGCGATGCCCGGGCGCTGATCAGGTTCCTGGTCGACGCGTTCGGATTCGAGGAGACCGTGGTGTACGGAGAGGGGGATCGCGTCGACCACGCCCAGCTCTCCTGGCCGCCAGGCGGCGGGATCATGCTCGGCTCCGCCCGGGACGGCGACCAGGTGGCCGCGATGACCCCAGGCTCGTTCGGCGCGTACGTGGTCACCGACGAGCCGGACGCGCTGTACCAGCGGGCCAAGGCGGCCGGGGCCGAGATCATCCGCGAACCGTACGACACCGAGTACGGCTCCCGGGATTTCGCCGCCCGCGATCCCGAGGGTAACCGCTGGTCGTTCGGCACCTACCGCGGCGAGCCCCGCCAAGCCTGACCCCCGCTGGAGGCCGCCGACCAGGCCTTGCGGGACCTGAAGACCGGCCGTTTCGACGCCGCCGCCGTGCTCATTCCCTCGCGTTCGCCCGTTCGCTCTAAGCGCGCTGACCAATGGCCGGATAGCCTCATCCGATGGCGGGTGCACCGCCAGCACCGGGCATACTGGGCAGCACAAGGAGAGCTGCACATGAATAAGGCCGCATATGAGTAAGCAAGCCACACCGCCGCCGCCGGGCGACAAGCCCAAGCCGTCCGCGCCGCCGCCGCCGCCTGGCTGGCGGCACTGGCTCTGGCCGATCGCGATCGCGGTCATCTTCTTCCTCTACCTGTTCCTGCCCACCCGGACGAACTCGACCAGCCTCACCTACACCCAGTTCCTGGCCGACGCGTCGGCGCACCAGGTGAAGACGATCGA
>PMST01000681.1 GCA_003168295.1 Actinomycetota bacterium | reverse complement strand
GGCGGCCTCTGCGCGTGCTTGGAGCGGTTGCAACTCAGCTGGCGTGGCGGAGTGTGCCGCCGGTTGGCTGGGGCTGGGCCGGGGGGATGCTGCCGCGGAATCCGGGGGAGTAGGCGAGGTGGAACCCGCGGGTGGGAACGGTGGCGCCGAGCTGCGCGAAGAGCCCGGCGGCTGAGAGCGTGGCCCGCCAGAGCAGGGCGTACTGCGGCGGTGGCGTCAGGGTGCGCAGCGCCGGGGCAAAGCGCGGCTGGGTGAGGTGGGCCATCAGTCCGCGCAGCCACGCGCGGGAGTACGTGAAGGTGGTGTCGGCGCCGGTGGCCGCGAGGGGGTGCAGCAGTTCGATGATCAGCCGCGGGTCGACCTGGGCGTCCGGGGCGAGCGCCCCGGCCTGGCGGGCCAGCCGTATCGCCGCCGGCCCGTCCCCGGCGAGCACGGCGGCGGCGAGCTGCCCGAACGGCGCCGGGATGCCGCCGGGCGTGGCGGCGACCGCGCCGAAGTCCAGCATGCCGAGCCGACCGCCCGGGAGCAGCAGGAAGTTGCCGGGGTGCAGGTCGGCGTGCATCCAGCCGGTGCACGCTGCGGGGGCGTAGATGGCGTGCCCGAGCAGCCGGGCGGCCAGATCAGCTGCGTCGCCTGGGTCGAGCTCGCGCCAGCCCTCCGGGAGCAGGTCGGTGCGCCCGTCCAGCAGCGCGGTCAGGGGCGCCCCGGCCAGCCAGCGGGTGATGAGCACCCGTGGTGTCGCGGCGTACACGACCGGGACCGTGACGCTGGTCCGGCCCGGCGGCTCGGGTGCACCGGCGGCGCGGGCCGCGGTGATCTCCTTCGGCAGGTGGTGCGTGAACGCGGCCGCGACTTCGGCCTGGACCCGCCCCTCACGCACGTAATCGAGCTCCTCCACGATGTGCCCGGCGAGCTCGTCCGCCAGCCCGGACACGTTCAGCCGGGTCAGCCGGGCCATCACCTTCGCCAGCAGCCGGGCCTGGCGAAGGTCTGAGCGCAGCGCCTGGCCCACCCCCGGGTACTGCACTTTCACCGCCACCTGCACGACCTGGCCGCCGTCGGTCCGCCATTGCCCGCGGTGCACCTGGCCGATCGAGGCCGCCGCCGCCGGGATGTCGTCGAAGGCCACCAGCCGGTCCTGCCAGCCCGGCCCGTAGACGGCCGCGAGATCAGCGGCAACCACCCGGCGGGCGACCTCGGTCGGCATGGCCGGCGCCGCGTCGGTGAGCCGCCGCAGGGCGGACCGGTAGGGCGCCGCGACCTCCTCCGGCAGCGTCGCCTCGAACACCGACATCGCCTGCCCCAGCTTCGCCGCTCCGCCTTTCAGCTCGCCGAGGGTGGCGAACACCTGCTCAGCGGTGCGGGCGGCGATCTGGTCGGCACCGGCCCGGGACAGCCGGCTGGCGGCGGTGCGGGCTGCATGCCGCAGCGGCAGCACAGCCAGCCGGCCGGTACGCCCGAGCGCACCGGTCGGCAGGACCGGCCGCTCCCGGCTCCCCGCCGCTACTGGCAGTGGCCGCTGCTGACCCTGATGTCCGTCGGTCATCTCGACCGTCCTCCTTCTGCTGTTGTT
The DNA here is from genome assembly GCA_003168295.1 of Actinomycetota bacterium. Next base: position 1,679 of record PMST01000681.1, on the reverse strand, counting down.
TGTCTGGGGCGGTTCGTGGCCTGGCGCCGGCGGCGCGGCGCACCGGCGTGCCCGGCGGCGTGACCGCCCGAGGTGGCCAGGGCCCGCGCGCCCATGGCCCGCGCGATCAGGTCCGTGCTCTGCGCTGGTGATGCCGGGCCGAGGTGAGCAAACATCCGTGTCCTCACTGTTGTGGGACAGCCCCGCGGAACGGGACTGCCACGGCGCACCGATGAAGCTGCCATCAACTACTAACACGAATAGGAGACAAGGGGTGTTCAGAGGTCCCCGTCCGGCGGGTGGTCCGGCAGCCGGCAGCAGGCACGGCTCGCGGGCCGTTCCAACCGGCCGTTCCAACCGGCGCCAGGCCATACGCTGCCGGTGCAGGCGACTGCAGCCATACTCAAGCAGGCCAGGATCATGGCGCGCGGCCGGTGAACGGCGGAGAACGGAGAAGCCGCTCGTACGGCCCCGCCGGGGCCGCTAGAGCTCGATGACGATCAGGGCGTGGAAGCGCCGAAGCAGCATGGTGTCCACGTGCACGAAATCGACCGCGAGGATGCCGCCGCCCCGGGGCGGGCAGGACCTGCTTCCAGGTCGGGCCGGCGGGACGCGGAGCCGATCCCGGCGACACGCAGGATCTGCTGTACCGTGAAGGCCGCGACCAGGTGGCCGAGCCTGACGCGCTCGCCTTGCGCCCGTGCGAGCCGAAAACCTCGTCCGCGCACGCGACCAGGTGATATCAGCCGATGGTACCGTCGGCGCGAGCCTGTCTTCGGAGGCGGTACCGCTCAAGATCGACCGGTTCGGGTCCCGGGCGGCTCGGGGACGCTGGAACCACCGCCCGTTCGGGATAAGAACGGCCTCCGCCGACTGCGGACCGTAACGGTCCAGGAATCCCGAAGCTACGTCCAGGGGCAAAGGTAGAGGTCAGAGGTCTTCGACGTAGCCCGCGGCGATGTCGTCGGGTGGGTTGGTGCAGGCCCTCTCGCCGCCCTCGGGGCGGTAATGCGCTAACCTCTCACCTGTTCCGGCCGGCCTGGCCGCACAGCCGCCATGCCGGGCGCCGGCCTAGCCAGGCGCAGGGCCGTCCACCGGGTCGGCTAGCCATGCGATCAGGGCGGCAAGGCCGTGCCCGCTAGCCCCCCGGTTGCCGGGGGCTCAGGCCGGCCCGGCGGTCAATGAACAATAGCCAGCTACTATACGTGTTAGTAGATATGCAAACCCTCAAACGCACTAAACGAGTCCAGCCGCTTGACCGCAGACCCCGACGCGTCCCAAGCCGGGGAGCGCTGGCGGCAATCCTATTCGGCGTGGTGGTACTAGCCGCCTTCGGGCACATCACCGCCTTCCTCCTGTTCCTGCTCGCCGGGATCGCAGTACTTACGGCGGTCCTTCGGCGGCGCCGATCCGGTAGGTGACTGCGTGGCTGGTGAGCGGGGCGTGAGCCGTCGGCTGCGCCTTGTCGAAGGTGAACGACGCGAGGCCGAGCGGATCCCGGACGCACTGATTCGCCGGGTCCGTGGCGCCATGATCGAGGTGGAGGGTGTCAGCAAGGCCTTCGGTCAGACCAAGGCGCTGGCCGGGGTGGACATGAGCGTACCGGCCGGGACCGTGCAGGGCCTGCTCGGCCCGAACGGGGCGGCCAAGACCACCCTGGTCCGGATCTTGGCTACCTAAAGGTCCGCCAGTGCGCCGGC
>PMST01000669.1 GCA_003168295.1 Actinomycetota bacterium | reverse complement strand
ATCGATGCAAGAAAAAGGCGATCTCGCCCGGATCTTCGCCAGAATCCTCATTTCAGGGCCTTGCATCGATGCAAAAATTGTGCGACAGTCGCGCTGTATCGGCACAAGCCTCAAGGGTGAGGAGAGCACGCGGCATGACCAGAGCAGTTTCGCGTCGCCAGTTCCTGGCCATCGGCGGCGGCCTGGGGCTCACCGGCGCGCTGTCCGCCTGCGCCTCACCGGTGCTCAACAGCATCACCGGCGGCCAGCCCAACACCGCTGACGTCATCTACTGGAACCTGTTCGGCGGCGGCGACGGTATCAACATGGCGAAGATGGTGAGCTCGTTCGAGCAAGCGAGCCACCTGTCGGTCGAGTCGACGCTGCTCTCCTGGGGGAACCCCTACTACACCAAGCTGGCCCTCGCGGCCTCGAGCGGACGACCGCCGGACGTGGCCATCTCGCACCTGTCCCGGCTCCCGCTGCTGGCCGAAGCCGGACTGCTCGAGCCGGTGGAGAACGCAGGTATCGCCGCCGTCGGCATCAACAAGGACAAGTTCACCCCCGCCGCCTGGAAGAAAGCCACCGTGAACGGGACGGTTTACGCGGTGCCGCTGGACACGCACCCGTTCGTCATGTTCTACAACGTGGACCTGGCGAAGAAGGCTGGCCTGCTGAACGCGTCCGGCGACAACCTCAAGCCGATGCAGGGCCGCGGCGATTTCATCAACGCCCTGAAGGCCATGAAAGAGGCCGGCGGCCAGTATGGCGCGATCTCGGCCAACACCGCCGACCCGGCTACCACCTGGCGCTGGTTCATGACCGTGTACTCGGGCCTGGCCGGGCCGATCGTGTCGGACCAGGGCGCGAAGGTCACGATCGACGGGGCCGCCCTGGAGGAGACGTTCGCGTTCATGCAGAGCCTGACCGGCCCGCTCGGCCTGATGCCAGGCAATGCCGCCGACGACACGGTGACCACGCTGTTCGGCGGGGGCAAGGTCGGCTTTCTCTTCGACGGCGAGTGGCAGATCCCGACCTATCGCGGGGTCAAGCTGCCCGACGGCAAGCCGTTCAACTTCAACGTCGTGCCGTTCCCGGCCATCCTCGGGACCAAGCAGGTCGCTTACGCCGACTCGCACTCGCTGGTCATCCCGAAGAGTTCGATCCGGTCCGCGCAGCGGACCGTGCACGCGGTCGCCTTCATCAAGGGGCTGCTCGACCGCAGCTCGATCTGGGCGGGCGGCGGCCACATCCCGGCCTGGCTGCCGGTCCAGACCAGTAAGGCCTTCCTGGACCTGAAGCCGCAGAGCAACTACATCCAGGCCGCCTTCAAGGCGGTGTACGACCCGCCCGGCTGGTACACCGGGGCCGGCTCGGATTTTCAGAACGCCATGGGCGGCGTGATCACCGAGGTCCTGGCCGGCGGGATCAGCCCGCGCAGCGGCGTCAGCGCGATGACCGCCAGCCTGAAGACCTTCTCGACCGCCATCGCCCCGGTGCGTTAGGCCGTAGGAACAGGAGACGCGATGACGACGACCGCAGCCACCGCGACTGTAGTGGCAGTCGAGGCGCGGACCACCAGGCGCAGCCGCCCCGCAGGGGAGAACCAGGGCGGATGGCTGTTCGCCACGCCGTTCCTCGTCTTGTACGTCCTGTTCCTCATCGGGCCGGTTGTGATCGGGCTGGTGATCAGCCTGTTCAACACGGCCACAGTGAAGTCCGGCCTCGGTAACTGGGTCGGCACGGCGAACTACGCCGCTGTGCTCAAGAGCTCGGACTTCTGGCAGTCGATGTGGCATTCGGTCCTGTTCACACTGCTCACCACGCCTCCGCTGGTGCTGCTTCCGCTGCTGTTCGCCATCTTCGCCGCCAGGATCTCGCGCAGCAGGTGGTTCTTCCGGCTGGCGTTCTTCGCTCCCTACGTCGTGCCGTCCTCGGTGGTCTGCCTCATCTTCGCGTTCATGTACACCCCGCAGACCGGGCTCATCAGCAAGCTGTTCAGCGGGGTCGGGCTGTCCGCCCCGAACTTCCTCGGCAGCACCTCCGGCGCATGGCTGGCCGTCACCCTGCTGACGTTGTGGTGGACGTTCGGCTTCAACTTCATCCTGTACACCGCCGCCATCCAGGACATCCCGGAAGAGACGTACGAGGCCGCGGCCATCGACGGTGCTTCCCCGTGGCAGCAGATCCGCTCGATCACCATCCCGATGCTGCGGTCGACCAGCAGCCTGGTGCTGATCCTGCAGATCCTGGCTTCGCTCAAGGTATTCGACCAGATCTACATCCTGCTGTCCGGTGGCCCCAACGAGTCCACCCGGCCCGTCATCGAGTACATCTACGACACGGGATTCACCTCCTACCGAGGTGGCTACGCTTCGGCCGCGACGATGGTGTACTTCGTGATTCTCATCGTCGTCTCGGCCGGCTGGGCCCTCATCCGCCGCGGCCGCAACCAGGCCGCCACGACCGTGAACGCGTGAAGGGACACCCGCAACGATGACCGCGATCACCGCGCTACCCGGGCGCAAGTCCGCCCGCCGCACGTCTTCAGGTTCAGGCAGCGCCACCAAGGCCTTCAACCGGCTCGCCGCGACCTGCCTGACCTTGTTCGCGCTGATCTGGCTGGTGCCGTTCGCCTGGGCGCTGATCACCTCGCTGCGGCCCGACAGCGAGATCACCGCCAATCCCGTCTCGCTCTGGTCTAATCACTGGAACCTGCACGCGTACACCAGCGCCTGGACCACGAGTCCGATCGGCTGGTGGTACCTGAACAGCTTCATCATCTCCACGCTGTCGGTGATCACCACCGTGGTGGTGTGCTCGATGATCGGTTTCGCCCTGGCGCACCTGAGGTTCCGCGGCAAGTCGGTGCTGTTCGCGGTGATCCTGGCCGGCCTCATGCTGCCTACCGAGGCGCTGGTCCTGCCGCAGTTCATGGAGTTCCGGACCATCGGCCTGCTCGGCACGTACTGGGCGCTGATCCTGCCGGCCATCGCCGCGCCGGTGGCCGTCTTCGTCTTCCACTCGTTCCTGAAGCAGATTCCGGTATCGCTCATCGAAGCCGCCCGGCTGGACGGCGCGAGCTGGTGGCGGGTCTACTACCAGCTCTGCATGCCGCTGTGCCGTCCGGCGATCTCGGCGGTCGCGATCCTGACCTTCATTACGACCTGGAACGCCTTCCTGTGGCCGCTGCTGGTGCTGACCCAGACCAAGTCCGAGACGATCACGGTCGGGTTGAGCAGCCTGATCGGCGGGTCGGCGATCCAGTACGCCGAGACGATGGCCTCATCGGTGCTGGGCTTCCTGCCGCTGCTGGCTGTGTTCCTGTTCCTGCAGCGCCAGATCGTCCAGGGCGTCGCCAACACCGGCATCAAGTAGGCCGCCCGGCGCCACTCTAGGCTGGCCCCGCGACACGCCGGTTGCATCTCAAAAGTCAGGTGTCGAGGTTCGTGTTCTCGCCCGGGAGGTGTACCAGGTATGCGGACGGCTGCGGGATCGCGTCGGCGCCGGAGAATCCCCGGTACACGGGCCGGCAGGTGTGGAACCGGCAGCGCACCGACACAGAGCTGGCCGACCCCGCCAACGTGACCCTCGGGCACAAGTCCGTGCAGCGGTGGAACCTGCCCGGCGGATGGGTGATCTCCCGCCGGCTCGCGCACCCGGCCCTGGTCAGCGAGGACGACTTCGTCGCCGCGCAGGGCATCAGCGCTCGCGTGGTCCGGTACCGCAAGATGAGCCCGTGCTCCGCCGGTACCTGCTGGCCGGGCTGCTTGCCTGCGGGCTGTGCGGGCGGCGGATGGAATCTGCCTGGTCCAACGGCAAAGCCGCGTACCGGTGCCGGCACGGCCGTACCAGCGCGATGGCGCCCGGCCCGTCCCGGCCGAAGAACACCTATATCCGCGAGGACAAGCTGCTTCCGCACCTGCCCGCCCTGCATCTGTTTCTCGCCACCCCCGCCACGCGGGCCCGGCGCCGGACCCGAGCCGGAGCCGACGTACCGGGCACGGTAAGCCCAGCCGAGGTGATCGGGTACCTGCGCGAGCCAGGTTATCGAGCGTACGGCGGGACGGGGCCAGGTGGGGGTGGAGCTTGTCCCCCTCGATAAACGCCGCCTCCCGCGCTGGTGCGAGATGCGCTTTCATGGAGGCGGCCGGGCCGCTCACCGGGCCCGGTCTATCTCATCGGTCGGGCGCTCGGCGCTTCGGAGTGGACTGTACCGATGTGCGGCTCTTCCTGCGGACGTGTGGCTCTTCCTGCGGACGTGTGGCTCTTCCCCCGCGGCCGGGACAATGTCGGCCGCGGGCCAGAGGGCGTTCTGTCCGCATTGGGGAGGCGCAATCTCGCCGGAACCCCGGGCG
>PMST01000419.1:4136-10806 GCA_003168295.1 Actinomycetota bacterium | reverse complement strand
GTGTTCAGGGTGTGCAGGCAGCCTTTCGGCCGCGACTCGGTGCCCGAGGTGTAGATGATGCAGTGCGGCGCGTCGGCCGACGGGGGCTCACCCAGCACGCTGGCGTCCGGCACCGCCGTACCCGCGGTGAGGTCCTCATACCGCAGCGCGCCGGGGCGCCCGGCGCTGCGGACGGTGATCACGTGCTGGAGTCCGGGCGCCGACGCGCGGATCTCCCCGATCATCTCCGGGTAGTCGAAGCCGCGGAACTCCCCCGCGATCACCGACACCTTCGCCCCGGAATGCCGCAGGACGTAGCGCACCTCGTCGTGCCGGTAGATGGGCATGGTGGGCACCAGCACCGCGCCGATCCGGGCCAGCGCCACGTAGACCACGACGAACTCGTTCCAGTTCGGCAGCTGCACCTGCACCCGGTCACCGGCCTGCACTCCTAGCCGCAGCAGCGCCGCCGCCAGCCGGTAGGCACGGTCCCGCAGCTGGGCGGTGGTCAGGGCGGCGTAGCCGTCGGTCAGCAGTACCCGGTCCGGCTGCCCGGCGGCCAGCCGGTCGACCGAGGCGCTGAGCGTGTCATCGCGCCAGTAGCCGGCCGAGCGGAAACCGGCGATGGTCGCCGCGTCGTACACGTCTTCTGGCCGGAGGGCCTGGTCCGCGGTCATCGGTGACCTCACGATAGGCGGGAGCTTTGCCTCCTGTTATACATCTCTAGTTGCAAAATATCTAGTCAAAGACTATCTATCGCTGGACTTCTGGGTCGGTACAGATGCGGACCAGAGATCCTCCGGTTCCACCCCCCGGGTCTCGGGGAGCAGCCAGAACAGCGCCATGACCAGCGCCGCGGGCAAGAAGGTGACCAGCCCGGCCACCGCGAACCGGTGCACGACCTCGGCGACCGCGCCGAAGATGACCAGGCCGGCGGTCGCGCCCAGGACGCCCGCCGCCAGTGACCAGCCCGCCACCGAGGCCCGAACGGACGTGGGGAACAACTCGTTGACCAGCGACCCGGCGGCCGGGGCGAAGACCGACCCGGCGAACACGCCGAGGATGTAGCCGGCCACCAGGGCCGGGGCGGAGCCGGTGTAGGTCAAGGTGGCGAACAGGGCCACCGCCACCATGGCCAGCGCCCCGGTCAGGCGCCGGCCCACCCGGTCCGCCAGCCACCGCCCGGCCAGGAGCCCGACGAGTCCGGCGGCGCCGGCGCCGACGACCATGGCGGCCGTCACGATGCCGCGCTGGTGGAGGAAGTTCTGCGCGAACAGGAAGACGAAGCTGTTAGCCGGTCCCGTGATCACCGAGACGGCGAAGGCCAGGACCGCGACCACCAGCAGGCGCCGCCGGAAACGGGGCGCCACGGCGCCAAGCACCGGCATCGGATGCTCGCCTTCCGCCGCGGCCACGGCGAACCGGTCGGGTTCGGAGATCCAGCGCGACAGCAGGGGCAGCAAAGCCAGCGGGATCAGCGCCAGGACGAAGACGCCGCGGAACCCGATCGCGCGTTCGGCCAGGCTGTGCACGATGGCGACGACCCCGGCGCCGGTGCCGTACCCGGCGGCGATGAGCGCCACCGCCTTGGCCCGGTCGGCCGAGCCGGTCTGCTCGGCCGCGGTGACCTGCGCCAGCGCATTCGTGGCGCTGAGCAGGGGACGCCCGCTGGCGAAGATGGCCACGAACCACCAGTAGCTGGGGCTGGCCGCGGCGGCCGCCGTCATGGCCAGCCCCAGGCCGACCGTGACGAGCAGCATCCTGCGGCGGCCGAAGCGGTCGGCCAGGCCGGTGATGGGCAGGGCGCCCAGTGACGCCAGCCGCATGATGGCCAGCCCGATGCCCAGGGAGGTGCCGGACAACCCGGCCTGGTCGGCCAGGGTCGCGCCCAGGTTCACCTGGCCGAACCCCCGGGCCACGTCGCCGAGGGCGGCGACCACGCCGAACTGGGCGAACCCCGAGGCGAACGCGGCGATGGCCACCGCGACCACGGCGCGGTCGTTCCAGCGATGCAGACGGAGCACCGCCGCGCCAGGCCCGGGGACCGTCCCCGGATCAGCGCTCACCTTCGCCCCGCCGCCGCGGTATCGATGGGAATGCCGGTCAGCCCGGATCGCCTAGGGCCTCGCGGACCTTGCGCAGGTCAGCGGTGACCCTGGTGGCGGTGGTCGCGGAGATGCCGTGGAGGCCGAAGCCTATCTCGGACAGGGAAAGGGTGGCCCGTTCCGTCATTTCATGTCCTGCCGGGGTCAGCTGGGCCAAGATGGTCCGGCGATCAGACGGATGCGGGACCCGGCGCACCAGGCCGGCCTTTTCCAGCTGGTCGATGGCCATCGTGACCGTGGTGGGGTGAACCAGCAGCGCCTTGCTGAGCTGGCCGAGCGGCCTGGTTTCCTCGCGCGACATCTGCAGGGTGATGAGAATCAGGTATCCGGTCCGGGAGAGCTGGCACTCCTTCAGGACCCGGTCGAGTTCCTCGGTCATGACGACCGTCGTGCGCAGCAGCGAGGCCATCGCGGCGAAGTGCTCGGCCTTGGGGGCATGGTGCTCCAGCCATTGCTGCCGCATCCACTCGACCGAATCTGGCTGCTCCCTGGCCGGCATGAGACCTCCTGGCTGGCCGGCCCGCGCCCGGTGACGCCGGGACCGGATAACAACTCCGGTACTGGATAATCTGCCATCCGAGTATTCCAGACCCGCGTGACCAGGCGGTGACGTCGCGTCCTGTCCGGTCACATCCCGGCCAGCCGGGCGCGGACGGACGCGACGTGCTCCACGCCGGCCTCGGGTGAGCAGGCCGCGGGAACCAGCGTGATCTGGTCGGCGCCCGCGGCAACGTAGGGCGCCAGCTCCTCGGCCACCTGGGCGGGGGTGCCGGCCGGCGCCAGCCGCTCGAATTTCCCGAACGGCAGGTGGTACAAGCTCTCGAGCTGCACGGCCAGCAGCTTGCGGGCCCGCGCGGCGTCGGCGTCGAGCCCGCACCATACGTTGATGCCGTACCAGGGCGGGACCGGCCGGCCGGCGTCGGCGGCCGCCACCGCGATCTGCTCCTTGGTCTGGGCGAAGCGGCGGGCCGAGCAGAAGATCGCCAGCCAGCCGTCGCCGTAGCGGGCGGCCCGCCGCACGGCCGCCTCCCCCTTCCCGCCGATGACGACCGGGACCGGCGGGTCCGGCGCCGGCTTGATCCGCGCGGATTTGAGCTCGAAGAACTCGCCCTGGTGGTCGATGGCTTCACCGCTGGCCAGCGCGCGCAGCACGTGCAGGCACTCGTCCAGGCGGCGGCCGCGGGTGGCCGGATCGACCCCGCTGTTGGCGACCTCGCTGCGGTCCTCGCCGCCCGCCCCGGCGCCGAGCACCAGGCGTCCGGGGGCCAGCTGGCTGATCGAGGCGAGCTGGCGTGCCGTCAGCAGCGGATGGCGCAGCGCCAGCAGGTACACGCCCACCAGCACCGGGAGCCGGTCACTGCCCGACAGCGCGGCGGTCGCGGCGGTGAGCCCGTCAAAGCCGGTGCCGTCGTGAAAACTGACGTGATCGCCGACGCACACATAATCCAGGCCGGCCGCCTCGATCTGGCTCAGCAGCGCCTGCCGCCGGGCCCGGTCGCCGGTCATCAGGCTGTCGTGCACGGAGATGCCGACCTTGATCACGACACGACCTTGGTCACGGCAGGTCCGGCCCGGTTTCGATCGCGGCCAGCAGCTGCCTGAGGTCGTCGCCGATGTGCCGGGGGACGAAGGCATCCGCGGCGCTGAATATGTCCTCAAGCCGGTCCCGCACGGTCTCCGCGGTCAGCTTCGGATCGGTGATGCCGCGGGTCACCGACAGCAGGACCGCGGAGACGTGGCCGCCTCCGGCCGACAGGATCTGGCCGGACAGGGTGCACGCGCGGTGCGCGAGGAAGGCCACGACCGGGGCGATCGCGCCGGGCGACAGCAGCGCGGCCCGGTCGCCGAGCATGTCCGCGTTCATCCGGGTGGCGGCGGCCGGGGCGACGGCGTTGACGTTGATGCCGGCCTTGCGGCCTTCTACGGCCAGCACCCGGGTGAGCCCGACCAGGCCGGCCTTGGCCGCGCCGTAGTTCGCCTGGCCGAAGTTGCCGAACAGCCCTGAGGCGCTGGTGGTGTTGACGACCCGGCCGTAACCGCGCTGCCGCATGTGCCGCCACGCCGGGATCAGCACGTGGAAGGCACCGCGCAGGTGCACGTCCAGGACGGAGTCCACCAGCTCGGGGGTGAGCTGGCCGAAGCTCTTGTCCCGCAGGATGCCGGCGTTGTTGACGACGATGTCCAGCTGGCCGAACGTTTCCAGGGCCTGGGCCACGATGGCCGCCCCGCCGGCCGGGGTGGCGACCGAGTCGTGATTGGCCACCGCCGTGCCGCCCGCCGCGTTGATCTCGTCGGCTACCTGCCGGGCCGGTGCTCCCGGCCCGCCCGCGGCGCCGTCCACGGCCCCGCCGGCGTCGTTGACGACGACCCGGGCGCCGCGGCGGGCGAGCTCGAGCGCGTGGCCGCGGCCGATGCCCCGGCCCGCGCCGGTGACGAGAGCGACCTCGCCGTTGAAGCGCAGTTCCGCTTCGAAGTCCGGGCTGGTCATGCCTAGACCATCGTGAAGCCGCCGCTGACCGACAGGACCTGCCCGGTCATCCACGACGAGAGCGGGGACACCAGGAACAGGGCCGCGTTGGCGATGTCCTGCGGCTCGCCGATGCGCCCGAGCGGGTAGGCCCGGGCCAGCTTCTCCGCGCCGCCGGCCTGCTCGATGAAGCCGGAGCCGCCGGGCGTGTTCGTCGTCCCCGGCGCGATGGCGTTGACCCGGACGCCCTTGCGGCCGACTTCCCTGGCCACGCTCTTGGTGAAGCCGAGCAGGCCGGCTTTGGCCGCGGCGTACACGCTCATGTACCGCTCGCCGATCCGGGCGCTGTCCGAGCTGATCACCACGATCGTGCCGCGCTGTTCGATGATGTCCGGCAGGGCCGCCTGGGTGACGGTCATCGCGCCGGTCAGCGTGATGCCGACGATCCGGTCGATCTCGGCCGCCGTGTGGTCGGCGAACGACTTCACCTCCCAGGTGGCGGCGTTGTTCACCAGGTGCGTCACGGGCCCGAGCTCGCTGCGGACCGCGGCCAGGCCCGCCTCCACCGAGGCCCGGTCGGCGATGTCGAGCACCACCGCCAGGGCGCGGCCGCCGTCGGCCTCGATCTGCTTGGCGACCCGCTGTGCCGACTCCGGTGACAGGTCCGCGACGGCGACCGCGGCCCCGGCCCGGGCCAGGGTCTTGGCGGTGGCCTCGCCGATGCCGCTGCCTCCCCCGGTGACGACCGCCACGTCGCCGGACAGGTCGATCGAGATGCTCATCGCGTCATGCTCCTTCGGGGTCTTCGGGGCTTGGGGGCTTTTGGGGGGGTCCGGCGGCTAGAGCCGTTCGAGCAGGGTGGCCGTGCCCAGGCCCCCGCCGCAGCACATGGTGACCAGGGCGTACCTGGCCCCGGTGCGGATCAGTTCGGGCACGGCCTTGGTGACCAGCACGCAGCCGGTGGCGCCCAGCGGGTGCCCGAACGCGATCGCGCCCCCGTTCGGGTTGATCGTGTCCGGGTCGGCCTTCAGCTCGTCGGCGAAGGACAAGACGACGGAGGCGAAGGCCTCGTTGATCTCGATCACGCCGATGTCGTCGAGCGCGCGGCCGTTGCGCTCGAGCAGTGCGGGCACCGCCGCGTGCGGGCCCAGCAGCATCATCACCGGGTCCACGCCGACCAGCAGCGAATCCACCACGCGGGCGAGCGGTGCCAGGTTCTGGTGGGCGGCGCGTTCCTCGGTCATCAGCAAGACGGCGCTGGCCCCGTCGGAGATCTGCGAGCTCGTGCCGGCCGTGTGAATGCCGTCCGGCAGCACCGGCTTGAGCTCGGCGAGCTTATCCAGGCTGGTTTCCCGCAGGCCTTCGTCCCTGGCCAGCGACGCCGGCTCGCCGTCCTCGGTTTCCACCGGTCCGCTGATCACCTGGCCGTCGAAACGGCCCTCGGCCCAGGCCGCCGCCGCCCGCCGCTGGGACTGGTACCCGAACTCGTCGGCGCGGTCCCGGCCGATGCCGTAGCGCTGCGCGATCCGCTCGGCGGCCTGGAACTGATTGAGGAACTCGTAGTGCCGCTGGTAGGCCCGGGGCACCGGCCGGCCCAGGCCGAGTTGCCTGCCGTAGTTCGCGCCGATCGGGATCCTGGTCATCGACTCCACCCCGCAGGCGACCGCGATGTCGGTGAGGCCGGCGCCGACCAGCGCGGCGGCCAGCGTGAACGCCTGCTGCGAGGAACCGCACTGCGCGTCGACCGTGGTGGCCGGCACCTCATGCGGCAGGCCCTCGGCCAGCCAGGCGGTGCGGGTCAGGTTGAACGACTGCTCCCCCACCTCGGTGACGGTCCCGCCGATCACCTGGCCGACCATGGCCGGATCCATCCCCTGGGGCCCGGCCCGGTCCAGGACGGCGCGTTGCGCGGCGCCGAGCAGCCGGGCCGGATGGACCGCGGACCAGGCTCCGTTCCGGCGGCCGACCGTGGTGCGCGCGGCACTGACCACCACCACAGATTTCTCCATGGCTAGATAATAGGACGCTAGAGCATCTGCTTGTCAACGAGTAGCCTGCTCGCGCGGCTGGCCGGTGCCGTCGCGTTTGCTGTCACGCTTGCTGTTGGGTTCGCTGCCAC
>PMST01000419.1:0-4101 GCA_003168295.1 Actinomycetota bacterium | reverse complement strand
GCTTGCTGTCACGCTCGCGGCCAGCGAGCGCAGGATGGCGGCGGCCTCGTCGGCCATCCGCGGCACGAATTCGGCCACGCTGATAAGGTCGCCGATCGCCGAGGCCACCTGACCCGCCAGGACCAGGCCATTGGTCACGTCACCGTCGGTCTGGGCCCGNNTGCATCGATTCGATCTTCCAGCGGGTCAGCTCGACCGGGTCCGGCACCGTGTCGCCGGGGTGGCTGCCGGCGAGAAGTTCCTCAGACGCCGCGTTGCGCAGGCCGCGGCAGGGGCCGTAAACGCCGTTGAAGGCGACATCGTCGCCTTCCCGCGCGTCCAGGATCGCCTGCAGGTAGGCCGGATGCCAGTCGGAGTTGTCGTGGCTGAGGATGAACCGGGTCCCCATCGCCACGCCGTCAGCGCCCATGGCGAGCGCGGCGGCGAGGCCACGGCCGTCCCGGGCGCCGCCGGTGAGCAGGACCGGGATGGTCACGGCCTCGGTCACGCTCGGCACCAGGACAAAGGTATGCACGGCCTTGCTGGGAGCATGCCCGCCCATCTCGAAGCCCGCGGCGATCACGACGTCGACGCCGGCCTGGGCTGCCTTCACCGCCTGCCGGGTCGACCCGACCTTGTGCTGGTGGACCAGGCCGGCGTCCTTGATCATCGCGACGTATCCGCCCGGGAACCCGGCCGAGGTGGTCAGGACGGTGAGCCGGCGGGCGATGGCGGCGTCCGACTCACGCGCCGCCAGGGCCGCGCGCAGGTAGACGTCGGTGAACGGCAGCACCTGGCCGTTGGCATCCACGCCGACTGGGATATTGACCGCGAACGGCCGGTCGGTCAGCGCGGCGCATTCCTCGATGTGCTGCCGGAAGGTCCGCGCGCCCGCGGCGAGGTCGTCCGGCATACCGGGCATCGAGACCGTCCCGAGGCCGCCCGCGTTCGATACGGCCGCGGCGAGCTTGGGCGTGCGGAACGGGCCCAGGCCCTCCTGCACGATCGGGTGGTCGATACCGACCAGGCGGGTGTAGCGGTTCACGATCGGCGGCACGATGACTCCCGGCTAGTTGTTCCCGTCACTTCTTCCCGTTCTTCCCGGCACTTCTTCCCGGCACCTGGATAATGTTTTACGCTCTTGGTAACTCGTTTTCCAGATCCGTAGAGTATGACAGGCAGGGGAACCGCAGATGCCGGACGCGACGGCGCCGCTGGCACGGCTCGGCCAGGTGGCCCGCGACCCGCGGGGGTACATTGAGCGCTGGCGGTCCGCCCATCCCGGCCGGCCGGTCGTCGGAGTCCTGCCGATCAACTTCCCGCGCGAGATCGCTTATGCCGCCGGCACTCTCCCGGTGGTCGTCCAGGACGACCAGCAGCCGGTGACGGAGGGCCGCTCGCTGCTGGCCGAGTTCTACTGCGGATACACCCGCAATCTCGCCGACCAGGCTGCGACCGGCCGGCTGGACGGTTACGACGCCTTGTTCCTGGCGGACCACTGCATCCAGCTGATCGGCGCGGCCGACGTCGTACGCGCGGTGCTGCCGGATACCCCGGTGTTCTTCGGGATGCTCATCAGCTCGATGAGCGACACCTGGGCGCCGGGCAAGATCACCGAGATGATGGGCGAGTTCAGGGCGGAGTTCGGATCCTTCACCGGTCACCCGGTCACCGGCGAGGCCCTGGCCGCCAGCATCAGGGCGCACAACCGGGACCGGCAGCTGATCCGCGGGCTCTTTGACGAGCGCAGCTCGGGTAACGCGGCCTTCACCCCGGGGCAGCTTCAGGACATCGTCGGCGCCAGCATGATCATGGACCCGGTGGAGCACCACGCGCTGCTGGCCGAGGCCGTCTCGGCCGTGCGGGACGCTCCGCGAGACGACCGGGTCCGGGTCCACCTGTCGGCCCACCTGTGTCACGCGCCGAGACGAGAGCTGCTCGACCTGATCGAGGACAGCGGAGTCATCGTGGTGGACGACGACCTCTTTCACGGCCGGCGGTACGTATCCACGGACGTGGACGAGACCGGCGACCCGATCGAGGCCATCGCCCGCTGGTACGCGCAGCGCAACGTCAACATCCCGTGTCCCACCCGGGTCCAGCAGGACGTCGACTGGGACGCCTACCTGGTCGGCGCCGTGCGCAGCAGCGGGGCGGAGGCGGTCATCCACCTGCTGCCCAAGTTCTGCGAGCCGCACATGCTCTACTACCCCGAGCTCCGCAAGGGCCTGGACGCGGCGGGTATCCCCCAGTTGCTGCTCGAGACCGAGCATGAGGGCCTGCCGGCCGAGTCTTTCCGGACCCGGGTGGAGGCGCTGGTCGAACGCGTCCGGCGCAAGCGGCCGGTACCCGCCTGACATCGTTACTTTAAGGAGCCGAACATGGACGCCACGCAGGACCGGTCCAACCGGCTATCCGTCACCCGTGCGGGCGGGCAGCTGATCACGGACTACTGGGAGGACCTGTTCACGGCCAGAGAGCGCGGCCAGCAGATCGTCTGGTACAACGGCGGCGCCCTGAACCCCATCTTCCAGGCGGCCGGCCTGGCCTGGTGCCACGGCGAGGCGTTCGCGGCCCGGCTCGCGGCGCAGCGGCTCGAGGGCCCGGCTCAGCTAGCCGGCGCCGAGTACGGGTACAACGCCGAACTGTGCTCCTAC
The DNA here is from genome assembly GCA_003168295.1 of Actinomycetota bacterium. The sequence continues at coordinate 1,465 of PMST01000419.1, read as the reverse complement.
GCCCGGACGCACCTGGGCTGCTCGGTGCTGACCCTGGGGAATCAGGGGCAGGCCCTGCAGGGCACCGAGGGCGAGCACACCGGCGTCGTCGGGATCAACGATTCTCAGCAGCTGGCGGCCCGGCTGCCGTCACCCGACTTCTTCGTCAACAACTACGCCGGCTGCAGCACCGGTCAGCAGTGGGACGGGATCTCGTTCCGGGTGTTCGGCAAGCAGCTGCCGATCTTCGGCATCTCGCACCCCTTCCTGTGGGGCAACAAGCCGGATGCGGGCTACCTGCGCGGCGAGGAATGGGAGTCTGCCTCCCGGTACGTGGCCGGCCAGCTGCGAGAGCTCGTCTCGTTCCTGGAGGCCCAGACGGGACGGCCGTTCGACTACGACGCCCTGAGCGAGGCCATGACCTATATCAAGCGCGCCGCGGAGCTGCGCCGCGAGGGCCTTGACCTGTGCAAGGCCAAGCCCGCGCCGGCTACCTTCTGGGACTGGATCGCGTGCGTCGCGCCGATCAACTTCCTGCCCGGCGACCAGGCTCTGGTCGACTACTTCGCCGGCGTCCGGGACGAGATCGCCGGGCGGCTGGCGGCCGGCGTCTCCGGCGTCCGGGACGAGAAGTACCGGCTGTACTTCGACGGCATCATGAACTGGAACAAGCTTGGCTTCCTGTCCAGGAAGTTCGCCGAGCACGCCGCCGCCGTGCTGTGCGGCCGGTACATCCACAACGCGTTCTGGCAGGAGCCGCAGCTCATCGACACCGCGGATCCGCTCCTCGGGATGGCCCAGCACTACCTGCTCTGCCCGACCAACCATGGCGCGAAGACCTTGGACTACCTCACCCTGCGGGACTGCCGGGAGTACGACGTCGACGGCATCGTGTTCCACTCCACCCGGACGTGCCGCGCGTTCACCGGACCGCAGCGGCTGCTCGCCAGGTCCGCCCAGGACAAGCTCGGCATACCGTCGATCTTCTTCGAAGGAGACGTCGCCGACGCCTCCTTCTATAAGGAGGAGATCCTGGAGAGCCGCCTCGCCGCGATGCTGGAGGCTATCGACGTGCGCCGTTCGCGTGGCGTTCCGCTGGCGGCGGCAGTTTCATGACCGGGCGCTACCTCGGTGTGGACCTCGGCTCGACGACGGCGAAGGCGGTGGTCACCGACGCCGGCGGCATGATCCTGGGCGCCAGCACGGTGCAGATGGGGGCGGTCAGCCAGCGGGGCATGCAGCGGGCGGTTGACGCCGCGCTGGCCGAGGCGGGGGTAGCGGCCGGGGACCTGGAAGGCACGGTGGCGACCGGCTACGGCCGCCGCCTGGTACCCGGCGCGGCGCGGACCTATACCGAGATCACCTGCCACGCCCGCGGCACGGCCGCGATGTGCCCCGGCGTCCGCCTCGTCATCGACATCGGCGGCCAGGACAGCAAGGCCATCACCGTCGACGAGAGCGGCCTGGAGGATTTCGCGATGAACGA
>PMST01000278.1 GCA_003168295.1 Actinomycetota bacterium | reverse complement strand
TGGGGCGGATGAGCGTCGAGGAGAAGGCGGGTCTGCTGTTTCATCCGATCATCACGATGAACCCCGACGGGTCCCTGGTCGATGACCCGGCGGCGGCGCCGTCGCAGGCGTCGACCAGCGAACTGGTCGCGGACCGCTCCATCAGCCACTTCAACCTGCTCAGCTTCCGCGGCCCGGGCGCGCCGGGGGCCGGGGCGACGGCCGAGTGGCACAACGCCCTGCAGCGGCTGGCCGTCGAGGGAACCAGGTGGGGAATCCCGGTCACGCTGTCGACCGACCCCCGGCACGCGTTCACCGACAACGCCGGCACGTCGATGGCGGCCGGCCCGTTCTCCGAATGGCCGGAACCGCTGGGGCTGGCCGCTCTGCGCGACGTCGAGGCGGTCAGGGAGTTCGCCGACGTCGCGCGCCAGGAGTACCTCGCGGTTGGGTTCCGGGTGGCGCTGCACCCGCAGCTCGACCTCGCGACCGAGCCTCGCTGGGCGCGGATCGCGCAGACGTTCGGCGAGGACGCCGAGCTCGCCGCCCGGCTCGGCGTGGCCTACCTGGAGGGCCTGCGCGGCGGTCCCTCAATCGGGCCGGACAGCGTCGCGGCGATGGCGAAGCACTTCCCCGGCGGCGGCCCGCAGCGCGACGGGGAGGACCCGCATTTCCCGCACGGGAAGGAGCAGGTCTACCCGGGCGGCCGGTTCGACGATCACCTGCGCCCGTTCGCGGCCGCGATCGGGGCCGGGGTCACCCGGTCGGACGGGCAGCTCGAGATCACCCCGCCGGCCGGGTACGACGAGGTCGCCTTCGGCTTCAACGACGGCATCATCAACGGGCTGCTCCGCACCGAGCTGGGCTTCGACGGCATCGTCTGCAGCGACTGGGGCATCATCAACGACCACCAGATCATGGGGGAAGCGCACGCGGCCAGGGCCTGGGGAGTCGAGCAGCTCCGCCCGGCCGAGCGGATGCTGATGGCGGTCAACGCCGGGGTGGATCAGTTCGGCGGGGAGTCCCGGCCGGAGATGATCGTTGAGCTGACGCGGTCCGGTCAGCTGCCGGCCTCCCGGCTGGACCAGTCGGTGCGGCGCCTGCTGACCGAGAAGTTCCGGCTCGGGCTGTTCGACCACCGGCGCTTCGTCGACCCGGAACTAGCGGACCGGACCGCCGGGAAGGCCGACTTCCGGGCGGCCGGGCGGCGGGCGCAGAGCGCGTCCGTCACCGTCTTGACCAACCGGGACCGCTGCCTGCCGGCGCCGGCCAGGACCCGGCTCTTCGTCCAGGGCGTGGACCCGGCCGTCGCCGCGGACTACGCCGACGTCGTGACCGACCCGGCCCAGGCCGACCTCGCGCTGCTGCGCCTGTCGACGCCCTACGAGGAGCGACCCGGTCGCTTCGAGTCGCTCTTCCACACCGGGCCGCTCGCCTTCGAGCCGGACCGGCTGTCCGAGATACTCGCGCTGCTGGCCGCCGTGCCCACCGTGGTGGCCATCCACCTGGAACGCCCGGCCGTCATCCCCGAGATCAGCTCGGCCGCGAGCGCGCTGCTGGCGGTGTTCGGCGCCAGCGACGCGGCCCTGCTCGATGTCGTGTTCGGCACGGCCGAACCCCGCGGCCGGCTGCCGGTCCAGCTGCCGCGGAGCATGGACGACGTGCGCCGGGGGCGGCCCGACGTGCCCAGGGAGTCGGCCGACCCGCTGTTCGACTACGGGGACGGGCTCAGCCTCCATCCGCATCTGGATCCGCCACGATAGCGGCGAGCACGGCCGCCTCGCTGATATCGGCGCGCTTGGTCGCGGTCAGCAGCGTGAGCGGGCCCTGCTTGGCGAGCCCGCGCAGGTGCGCCAGCGCCTGCGCCCGTTCGGGGTCGTGCAGCTCTTGCCGGTAACGGCGGCTGAACTCCTCGAAGCGGTCCGGGTCGTGGTTGTACCAGGTGCGCAGCTCGCCCGACGGCGCGACGTTCTTGCACCATTCGTCGAGCGCCGCCTTGGCCTTGCTCAGCCCCCGCGGCCAGAGCCGGTCGACTAGCACTCGGGCGCCGTCGTCCGGCTCCGGCTCCTCATACGCCCGGCGCACCCGGACCTTTGCTGCCATTGTCGCCTCCATGAGCTAGGCCTGCCCGTCCTGCCCGCGCTGCCCCAGCGCCGCCGTCAGCTCCCGGCGCGAGCTGACCCCGAGCTTGCCGAACACCTTGCCGAGGTGCCATTCGACCGTGCGCGCGGACAGGAACAGCTGGGCCGCGATCTCCGGGTTGGTGCGCCCGTCCCTGGCCAGCCGGGCGATCTGCTCCTCCTGCGGGGTGAGCTGGTCCCGCGTCTCGACCCCGCGCTTGCGTACCTTCTCGCCGGTTGCGATCAGCTCACGGCGGGCGCGCTCGGCGAACGCCCCCATCCCGATCGCGGCGAGCATGTCGTGAGCGGTCCGCAGCTGCTCGCGGGCCTCGACCCGGCGCCCCTCGCGGCGCAGCCACTCCCCGTAGAGCAGGTGCGCGCGGGCGAGCTCGGGACGGAGCCGGGTCAGGCCCAGCCGGTCGATCGCCTCC
>PMST01000030.1:3885-4035 GCA_003168295.1 Actinomycetota bacterium | reverse complement strand
CAAGGAGGAGACGATGCTCGTGTATCCGGTGGTGATCCCTGGTTCGGGGACCCGATCGTGGACGGTCCTGGGGGACGACGACGTACCGGTCGTCCCGGTGGACCGGTTCCTGGCTTATCTGACCGGCATCGGCCGGTCGCCGAACACGGT
>PMST01000030.1:0-3878 GCA_003168295.1 Actinomycetota bacterium | reverse complement strand
TGGCTGCAGCTTCCCCCGGCGGGCCGGTCGGGCGCGGTCGCGGTGCTGCCGTCCGTGACAGCCGAGGTCAGCGCCTCGACGGTGAACCGCAAGCTCGCGGCCGTCAGCTCGTTCTATGCCCACCAGGCCCGCAACGGTGCTGAGGTCGGCGACCTGCTGGCCGCGTGGCGGGCCGGCGGGCGGGGAGGCTGGAAGCCGTTCCTGCACCACATCAGCAAGGGAGAGCCCTATCGCGGACGTGCGATCTCGCTGAAGGTGCCGGGGAAGCTGCCCCGGGTCCTCACTGTCGGCGAGACGCAGGCGATCCTTGATGCCTGCACGCGGCTGCGGGATCGCTTCTTCTTTGCCCTGCTTTACGACAGCGGCTGCCGGGCTGGCGAGGCCCTGGGCCTGCGGCATGAGGACATTGCCGCCGCCGAGCAGGAGATCACCATCGTGCCGCGGGAGAACGCGAACGGGGCGAGGGCCAAGTCCGGCGGCCGGACGGTCCCCGTCGGTCCGGAGCTGATCCGGCTCTATGCCGACTACCTGCACGAGGAATACGGCACTGCCTGCAGTGACTACGTGTTCATCAACATCTGGGCGGAGCCGAAGGGGCATGCATGGGCTTACCCGGCTGTCTATGACCTGGTCCTGCGGCTCCGGGCCAGGACCGGGATCGCGTTCGATCCCCACTGGTACCGTCACGGCGCCGCGACGCGCTGGCTGCGCGACGGAGTCCCGATCGAGGTCGTGTCCACGCTGCTAGGTCACTCGTCGGTGTCTGTCACGTCCTCCGTCTACGGGCACCTGACGGCCGAGGACGCGCGGGCGGCGCTGGAGAAGGCCGGCTGGTTCACCGGGAAGGAAGTGTCGTGGTGACCGGCGGCTGGATCACGCAGGCCGGCCGGTCCCGCTGGCAGCAGCGGGCCGCCGCCGAGCTGGCCGCCATCCTGGCCGCGCACCCGGGCATCCCCGTGATCGCATGGACCGTCACCGCGTCCGGCGGTGCCCTGTCCGGCCATGTCCTTGCTCCCGCTGCGGGCCGGCGCGCACTGTTCGGGCAATGGCGGCAGGCCCTGGGCCTGGACGAGGTCACCGAGACCCCGTCCGCGGGTGGGACGCCTGTTTACCTGCACGCCCGCGGTGCCCGCGGAGGCGTCGCGGTCAGCGTCACCGCGACGGTCTTCGACGACGGGGAGGCCAGCCGGTGAACGGCCCGGACGCCGCCCAGTACCGTGCTCCTTCGTGCCTGCTGGAAAAGCTGATGGCCGCGGTGCGCCCGGAGTTCCGGGCCGACGACCTGGTCTTCGATCCGCGCGACCCTGTCTTCGGCGGGCCGCCCTGCGCGGTGAGCGGCTGCGGCCGTCCGCACCGCAACCGGGGCCTGTGCCTTTCGCACTGGCACCGGTGGCGGTCAGCGGGCCGCCCGGACCTGGCCGGGTTCGCCGCGACGGCCGAGCCCGGCTGGCACGGTCACCTGCCGCTGAACCCGTGCACCGTCACCGGGTGCAACTACGGCGCGGCGGCCCGCGGACTGTGCAACCGGCACGCCAAGCAGTGGCGCCGCGCGGGCCGCCCAGACCAGTCTGCCTGGCTGGCATCGATCGCGCCGGTGACGCCGGGCAAGCCGGCGGCGGCCTGCCGGATCGGCTACTGCGGCCTGTGGGCCCAGGGCACGTCCGTGTTCTGCCATGGCCACCACGAACGGTGGACAAGGAGCGGCCGCCCCGACGCGGACGAGTTCGCCGCCTCCCGGGAGAACCCCGGCCCTGGCCAGGAGCACATCGACCTGCGGCGGCTGCCCCCGGGGCTCCGCCTGGAAATACAGTACGTCCTGCAGTGCCGCGGCGCCGAGCAGGACACCCGGCTGCCGCCGGAGGACGTCCGGCCTTTCGCGGCCGTGCTGGCCGCCGCAGGCGCATCGTCCCTGCTGGACCAGCCCGAGGAATGGTGGACCGCCCGTCCTTCGAGGGGAAGCGGGCACGGCTGGCGCGCGTTCGTCCTCGACGCGCGGCGCCGCGTCGAGGCGTTCGCTTCCGGTGCCGGCTGGGAAACCGAGTACCCGCGCGACACCTGGCGGCTCCGCGTTCTCGGAACCGCCCGGGGCGACGCCGCCATCAGGTTCACCGGGATCCCCCAGCCCTGGCTGAAGGACCTGGCCAAGAGATACGCCCGCTGGCAGCTGTCCACCGGGCTGACCGCCGCCACGGCCAGGGCCGGGGCCCTGGGCATGACCCGGTTCGCCGCCTGGCTCGCCTCCCTGCCCGAGCCGCCCGCCGGGCTGGACGGCGTCGACCGTCCGCTGCTGGAACGCTATCTGGCCGTCCTCCATGCGGAGATGGGCGGCCAGCAGCGTCACCAGCAATACGTCAGCGCGCTGAGCGGCTTCCTGAGGGAAATCCGCCGGCACGGCTGGGACGGCACCATGCCCGCCACCGCCGTGATCTTCCCCGAGGACTTCCCCGCCCGCGGCGCGCGGCTTCCCCGCGGCCTCGCGGACCACGTCATGGCCCAGGTCGAGCAGCCCGCCAGCCTGGACCGCTGGGACAGCCCCGCCTACCGGCTCATCACCGTGATCCTCATCCGCTGCGGCCTGCGGATCTCCTCAGCCGCCGGGATAGCGTTCGACTGCACCGTCACCGGCCCCGACGGCGCCCCCTACCTGCGCTACTGCAACACCAAGATGAAACGCGAGGCCCTGGTCCCCATCGACGACGAGCTCCACCAGATGATCGCCGAACAGAAACAGCGGGTGCTGCAGCGCTTCCCCGCCGGGACCCCGGTGCTGTTCCCCCGCCCGACCGGCAACCTCAAAGGACGCCGGCCCATCGCCGCCCAGACCTACCGCAAGGCGCTCTACCGCTGGCTAGCCGACTGCGACGTCCGCGACGCGCACGGGCAGCCCGTCCACCTGACCCCGCACCAGTGGCGGCACGCTCTGGGAACAGTCCTGATTAACCGGGACGTCCCGCAGCATGTCGTGCAGAAAATACTTGATCACGACTCGCCCGCTATGACCGCACATTACGCGCGACTGTCCGATAAGACCGTGCGCGAGCACTGGGAGCGGGCCCGCAAGGTCAACGCCGAAGGTCAGCCCGTCCAGATCCGTGCCGACGGCCCTCTCGGCGACGCTGCCTGGGCGAAGCAGCACCTGTCCCGTGCCACCCAGGCGCTGCCCAACGGCTACTGCCAGCTTCCCCTGGCCAAAACCTGCCCGCATGCGAACAGTTGTTTGACATGTCCGATGTTCGTGACGACCGCGGAGTTCCTCCCGCAGCATCATGCCCAGCGGCAGGCCACCCTGCAGATCATCTCCGCAGCCGAGGCGGGCGGCCATGCCCGCGTCGCTGAGATGAACCGGCAGGTCGCCGGCAACCTGGACAACATCATCGCCACCCTCGAGTCCGGGGAACCGGACGACAAGGAGGCGGCCGCCGGTGCGTCCTGACCCGCTCGCCGAGGCCTCCGCCCGCCGGCACGAGCTGACCAGGTCCAGGGCCATCCAGGCCGTGCGGGAACTCGACCGGGCGGGGACGCCCGTGACCTTCGCCGGCGTCGCTCAGGCAGCGAGGGTCTCCCGGTCGTGGCTCTATACCCAGCCCGACATCAGCAGCCAGATCCGCAGGCTGCGGCAGAGCACAAGCAGCGCCGGCTCCGCCGGCGCCATTCCCGCCGGCCAGCGGCCCACAGACGCGTCGCTGAACGCCAGGCTCACCGCCGCCCTCGAACGCAACAAGCAGCTCGCCGACGAGAACGCCCGGCTCCGCCGCCAGCTCGCCCATGCACTCGGCGACCAGCGCTCGGCACGGACCCGATCAGGTAACGATCCAGAGAGCTGAAACAACCGGAATCAGGTCGCAGCGTCCCGTCAGCGACACTGTCCACGACGGGAC
>PMST01000630.1 GCA_003168295.1 Actinomycetota bacterium | reverse complement strand
CCGGGCACTACCGGTACAACCAGCGGATGTACGCCCACTTCAGGCAGGATGACATGCCGCCGGAACAGCGGGGCATCTTCATGGCCGGAGACGACGTCTCCTGGACCCCCGCGTGGGCCGAAGGCGCCGTCCAGACCTCGCTGAACGCGGTCTGGGGGATCATGCATCACTTCGGTGGCCGGACCTACCCGGACAACCCGGGGCCCGGCGACGTGTTCGCCGAGATCGGGCCGATCGAACTGCCCGACTGAGCCGTCGCGCTGGCGGTCGTTGGGGCGAGGCGGTCACGGGCCTTGGCCTGGACGCGGCCAGGTGCCGGAGGCGGCGGATTCGGCCATCGCGATGGCGATTTCCGCCACCAGGTTGGGGTAGCTGGCGCGGGCGGCGCTGGCCAGCCGGACGGTGCCCGCGGGATCGACGACCAGGACGAGCCGGCCGTCGGCGAGCGCTTTGGTCAGGCGGGCCGCGGCTTCGGTGTCCTCGCGGCCGTCGGCGTGGGCGGTCAGGACGTCCCTGATCGAGGTGCGCAGGCGCAGCAGGCCGGCGTGTTCTGAGGTGGTCAGGCCGGCCTCGGCGGGCAGCAATCCCGCCGTGCGGAGCCAGCCGGCCGCCGACTCGCGGCTGCGCAGGGGGTCCGTGGCCGGGTCCGTGCTCAGCGTGGCGGCGAAGGACTGAATCAGGTGCAGCGGGCCAGGGTCGCCGCTGGCGGAGTCGCCGCTGGCGGAAGAGGCAAGGTGGGGCATATCCGATGGTAACGTCGGGCCAGCCCGAGCCGTTGGGTCCGTGACCCAGCCAATTGAGGTTGCCCGCCCGGCGGGATGTCCCGGCGGGTCAACTGGATGGGCGCTCGTGCGGGATGGACGGCCGGGTGACCGGGATGATGCGGGCAAGGCTGTCCAGACCGGCGAAGTCAGCAGGATTAGTCGTATACAGCGGCAGCCCTTCCGCTATCGCTGTAGCCGCGATCATCAGGTCCACGACTCTGCCTCGCGGTTTGCGGCCAGCGGCGATGACCGCTGCCGTCACGCTGCCGAAGATGCGGGCCGCCTCGGCGTCGAACGGTACCGGTTCAAATTCGCTTTCAGCGCGCTGCAGGACTTCCAGACGCCGCGCGCGCTCGGCACGCTCGTCATAGGCGCCTTGCTCGTGGTTGCTGCGAACCTCATGCGGCCCAGCGGACAGCTCCGCCAGCGTAACGGCGCTGATGGCCATCTCATCGGGCAGCTCGGCCGGGTCGATCCACCGCCGCAGGATCAAGATATTGGTGTCGAGCATGCCCTGCCGGGGCTGCTCACCGCTCATAAGGGCTGCCAGCCTCATGATCAAGCGCCGCATCCTGGTCGGCGCGGAACGCTTCCAGGTCAACCGCAGGGGCATTACGCGACATGGCAATGAACTCCTGCCTGGGGACGAGCCGACGGCGGCGCCGAAGCGGGATCAGTTCCCCGATTCGATGGCCGTCCCGGGTGACCGTAAAGGACTGCCCGTGCTCAACGGCGTCCATGATCTCCCGCGACTTGGTCCGCAAGTCGCGCTGCGTGATCTCTGGTTGTCCGCTCATCTCATCATGGTAGCACTGCGTGCTATCGAGTGCTACAGGCCGCGCAGGCGCCGCCGCTGGCCAGCAGCGGTCCGAACGACGTTGCATGATCATGCACTCGTATGCATATACTTGCACTCGTGTCCAAGGTGCTTAGTTCCCTGCCCGTCGGCGATCGCGTCGGTATCGCATTCTCCGGCGGCCTCGATACCTCAGTGGCGGTCGCGTGGATGCGCGAGAAGGGTGCCGTGCCGTGCACCTACACCGCCGACATCGGCCAGTACGACGAGCCTGACATCGCCTCGGTGCCCGGGCGCGCCGCGGCGTACGGCGCGGAAGCCGCCCGGCTGGTCGACTGCCGAGCGGCTCTGGTGGAGGAAGGGCTCGCGGCGCTGGCCTGCGGGGCGTTCCATGTCCGGACCGGCGGCCGCGCCTACTTCAACACCACCCCGCTCGGGCGGGCCGTCACGGGCACCCTGCTGGTGCGCGCGATGCTCGAAGACGACGTGCGGATCTGGGGGGACGGCTCCACCTACAAGGGCAATGACATCGAGCGGTTCTACCGTTACGGCCTGCTGGCCAACCCTTCCCTGCGGATCTACAAGCCGTGGCTTGACGCCGCCTTCGTCAGCGAACTCGGCGGCCGCAAGGAGATGTCGGAGTGGCTGCTGGCCCGCGGCCTGCCCTACCGGGACAGCACGGAGAAGGCCTACTCCACCGACGCGAACATCTGGGGCGCGACGCACGAGGCCAAGGTGCTCGAGCACCTCGAGGTGGGCATCGAGATCGTCGAGCCGATCATGGGCGTGCGGTTCTGGGACCCCGCCATCGAGATCGCCGCCGAGGACGTCACGATCGGCTTCGAGCAGGGCCGGCCGGTGACCATCAACGGCAAGGAATTCACCTCCGCCGTCGACCTGGTGCTTGAGGCCAACGCCGTCGGCGGCCGGCACGGCCTGGGCATGTCCGACCAGATCGAGAACCGGGTCATCGAGGCCAAAAGCCGGGGCATCTACGAGGCGCCGGGCATGGCGCTGCTGCACGCGTCGTACGAGCGGCTGGTCAACGCGATCCACAACGAGGACACCCTNNCTGATGCTGCGCGAGTCGCTGCAGCGCTGGGTCGGGACGGCGGTCACCGGGGAGGTGACCCTGCGGCTGCGGCGCGGCGAGGACTACTCCATCCTGGACACTTGCGGGCCGGCCTTCAGTTACCACCCGGACAAGCTCTCCATGGAACGGACCGTCGACTCTGCCTTCGGCCCGGCCGATCGCATCGGCCAGCTGACCATGCGCAACCTCGACATCGCCGACTCGCGCGCCAAGCTCGAGCAGTACGCCGAGCTCGGCATCCTCGGCAGCCCGCACCCGGCGCTGGCCGGCACCGCGCAGGCGGCCGCGGCCGAGCTGATCGGCGCGCTGCCCCAGGGCGGCGCCGAGGCGATCGCCTCCCGCGGGCAGGTCCCCGGCGAAGAGCTGCTTGATCACGCCGCGATGGAGTCCGGCACCGACTGACCAGCCACCGGGAACGGGTCAGTGGCATCAGGGATCCGATTCCCTAGGTTCATCGCGGCGATAGCCAAGTGGCCTGGAGTGCTCACAGAAAGATAGTTAGCCTGGGGATACGGACGCTTCGGCGTTAACGCTTGGACTAACGGAGGCAGCGCATGGGCACGATCACGACGACCGATGGCACCGAGATCTTCTACAAGGACTGGGGCTCGGGCCAGCCGATTGTCTTCAGCCACGGCTGGCCGCTGTCGGCCGATGACTGGGACACCCAGATGCTGTTCTTCCTGCTGCACGGCTACCGCGTCATCGCCCATGACCGGCGCGGGCACGGACGCTCCACGCAGACCAGTGACGGTCACGACATGGACCACTACGCCGACGACCTAGCCGCGGTGACCGCGCATCTCGATGTCCAGGACGCCATCCATGTCGGGCACTCCACCGGCGGCGGCGAAGTCGTGCGCTACCTGGCCAGGCACGGGGAGAGCCGGGTGGCCAGAGCAGTCCTGATCAGCTCGGTGCCGCCGCTGATGGTGCAGACCGAGGCCAACCCCGGCGGCCTGCCGAAGAGCGTCTTCGACGGCCTCCAGGCCCAGGTGGCCACCGGCCGGTCCGAGTTCTACCGTGACTTGGCATCGGGCCCCTTCTACGGCTTCAACCGGCCCGGCGTGGAGCCCAAGGAGGCGATCATCGAGAACTGGTGGCGCCAGGGCATGATGGGCGGAGCGAAGGCACACTACGACGGCATCGTGGCCTTCTCCCAGACCGATTTCACCGAGGACCTCAAGAAGATCAGTGTGCCGGTCCTGGTGATGCACGGCGATGACGACCAGATCGTCCCCTACGCCGACTCCGGGCCCCTATCCGCGAAGCTCGTGCAGAACGGGACGCTGAAGACGTACCACGGATTCCCGCACGGCATGCCGACCACCGAGGCCGCGACGATCAACGCCGACCTGCTGGCCTGGCTGCAATCCTGACCGACCCGGCGGCTGGGCGCTCGCTTTCTACTGCGGGGTGCTGGCCCGGATGGCGGCGATGCTCTGGTCGATGTCGTCCTCGGTGGTGTTCCAGGAACTGACGCTGACCCGCATCGCCTTGCGACCGCGCCAGGTGGTCGGGCCGCACCAGCAGGTGCCTCCCTGCTGGACCGCGGTAATGACCGCGTCGGTGCGCGCGGGATCGCCGAAGTCCACGACCACCTGGTTGAGGACGACATCGTTCAGCACGTCGTAGCCCGCTTCGCGCATGCCGTCGGCGAAGCGGCGGGCCAGCCGGCAGGTTCTGTCCACGAGCTGGGCGACGCCGTCGCGGCCGAGGGTGGCCAGCACCGCCCATACCTCGACGCCCCTGGCCCGCTGGGAGGATTGGGGCGAGAAGTGCATGGGCTCCCGGCCTGCGTCAGAAGGGAGGTAGGCGGCCGGCGCGGCCATGGCCGACCGCAAGTCGGCCGGATGGCGGACTAGCGCGATGCCGCAGTCGTAGGTGGTGTTGAGCCACTTGTGGGCGTCGGTGGCCCAGGAGTCGGCCTCGGCGAAGCCCGTGACCTGCGCGGCGGTGGCGGGCGCCGCCGCCGCCCAGAGCCCGAAGGCACCATCGACGTGAACCCAGGCGCCGTGATCACGTGCCCAGCTGATCAGCGGGACGAACGGGTCGCTGGCCCCGCTGTTGACATTGCCGGCTTGCAGGCACACCAGCGCCGGGCCGGCCAGCGCCGGGAGGGCGCGGGCCTCGATCCGGCCCTGACGGTCTACGGGCAGGACCGTCGCCCGGTCACGGCCCAGGCCGACCAGGCCGAGCGCTTTGCGGACGGTCGTATGCACCTCGGCCCCGACCACGACCGTCACCGGCGGCGCGCCGACCAGCCCCTGCCCGGCCGCGTCCCATCCGTGCCTGGTGAGCACCGCGTCCCTGGCTGCGGCCAGGCAGGTGGCGTTGGCCATGGTGGCGCCGGTGACGAAGCAGCCGCCGGTCCCGGGCGGCAAGCCGAGCAACTCGGCCGCCCAGCGCAGCGCCACGGCATCGAGCAGCGTGGCTGTCGGAGACATCACCTTCAGACCCGCGTTCTGGTCCCACGCGACGGAAAGCCAGGCGGCAGCCTGCGCGACCGGCAACGCCCCGCCGGTGACGAATCCGAAGTATCTCGGGCCACCGCTCGCCACCGTGGCAGGCGAGCCGAGGTCATCCAGCATGGAAAGCACGTCAGGGGCGGCCAAGCCTGGGCCAGGCAACGCGAAATCGAGCCGACCCAGCGCGGCCACGGCGTCGGCGGCCGGGGCGACGCGCCGCTCCGCCAGCGTCCCCAGGTAGGCCAGCGCCCGCTGGCAGGCATCCTCCAAAAGAGCGGGACGGCCCGCCAGAGCGGCGCCGCTATCTGGCGCAAGGTGCCCACCAGCAGAATCCTGAGCAGTCATGCCGCAAACGGTACCGGCGCGCACGGCGACCGACGCCGACGCTCGCAGAGTTCGTGGCTAGGTTCTTCGGCTCACGGGTTTGCGGTTGCGGCAGCGGATCTCACTTAGGCGACGGCTGCGGCGATGGCATAGAAATTGCTATCTGGCTGGTAAGAGTTGTCTCGGATAGTGAAACCCGCCGCGCGAATATCATCGGCCAGGTCGTCATGACGGAAAGGAACGAAGTCGATTACGTGCCGACGATAACTAGTCCGGCCGTCAGCGTCTTCGAAGAGAAGCACGATCTCCGCGGTGCACGGAGACTCGAAATCATCAGGAATCGTCCAGATGTAAAGGGAGTTGCAACGCAGTCCTCGTCGCTCAATCACCTGCCGGGCGGGAACGATCCGTGGCCGGGAGCTATACAGCAGCTCCCAGTTCCGGGAGTCTACGATCAGGGTACCGGTCGGGGAAAGCACCTTCCTGATGCCCTCAAGAGCTGCGACCCTGTTAGTTCTAGTTTCCGTGTGCACGAGGGAATTGCCAAGACAAAGTGCTAGTTCGAAAGGGCCGGGAACTCGATTCGGCAGGTCCTGCCACAGTGACCAGGACACCGTCATGGCGATGCCGTACTGCTCCGATCGCCGGCGGGTTTCGGCGACCATAGCCTGGCTGCCATCAGTGGCAGTGACCAGCAAGCCCTTACGGGCAAGCGCCATCGCATCTGCGCCGATGCCACAGGCGCAATCGAGCACCGGATCTCCCGGGCCGAGGTTCTTGACCGCCACCTCAAGGAGGGCTTGACTTCCCGGCGAAGTAGCGCCCAATCTGCCTACCCTGCCGACAGTTTCATCCGGGAAGAGCCACTCATAATCGTGCCCTAGGTCACCGTAAAAATCGTCCATGCTTCTAGCCTGGCACAGGACGTGTCAAGTTACCTTCGCCACCCCGGTCTGTGCTGTCACATATTCGTCCGAGACAGCGATCAGGACCGACGGCTCGATCTGGGCGAGAACTCCCAGCAGTTCCGTCCAGTCCCCTACGGTAAGTGCGCACGCCAAGAGCGAGCTGGCGTGGGCCGGCTCGGCTTTGACAGCCAAGGCCGTGAATGCCCGCGCCTGTTCGGTGGGATCGGTCATTTCGCGGGCGGTCTTTTCCGCCCGCTGAGCCAGCGTCCTGGCCCGTTCAAGGTGGCCGGCCGTGGCCACAGCATTCGCTAGGGCAGCAAGGGCTGCTACCCGCTGACCGCTGTCGTCGATGTCACCCGCCGCGGCCTCGGCCAGGTCAAACTCCCCGGCCGCCGTCGCCGCCTGAGCCAGAGCCGCCATGGCGGATGACCTCAAGCTGCTCTTAAGGCCAGGAATGGACTGTGCAAATGCCTGGGCCCGCTCGAAGTCACCGACGCTGCTCGCCGCCCAGACCACGGTCATCAGCATTGACGCCTTGGATCTTCCGATACCGCAGCTGCTGGCGTCCGCGAACGCCTGGGCGCGCTCATAGTCACCGGCCGCAGCAGCGGTCTTTACCAGGTTGATCAGCGCTTCCATCCGCTGGGCGAGATCGGCCACCGCACCGGCCATGGTCGCGGCCAGGTCATACTCCCCCGCCGCGGCCGCCGCCTGCGCGAGAGGAATCAGCAGCCAGGACGGCCGGTAGGGGATGACGTCGTCAACTTGATCGGCGGCCCGCCGCACCAGCGTCTTGGCCTGCTCCAGGTTCCCGGCTGCGGCTGCCGCCTGTGCCAGCGCCGCCAGCGCCACCGACCTCTGCGGCTGGTGGGTGCCCGCGGAAATGAGCGCCTCCGCTCGCTCGAAGTCGCCGACGGCGGTCAGAGCTTGTACCGCGGACATCTGCGCTGCCTCCCGGCGGACCTGGTCAGCGATCGCACGAGTCGCCTCGGCGGCCTGCAGGGCAAGATCTCGTGCCCTCTCCAGGTTCCCCGCCGCAGCGGCCGCCTGCGCGGTGTCCGCCAGCGCCCGCGATCGCCGGTAGCAGCCCGTGATAGCGCGCACCAAGGCTTCGGATCCGTCAAAGTCCCCGGCCACCGCCATCACCGTGGCCGCGGCCGCCATCGCCTTCTCCTGCCGGCGCCGCCCGGTGATGGCCGTCGCGACCGTAGCCGCCTGCTTGGCCAGCGTCACCGCCTCTTCCGCGCGTCCGGCCGCAGCCATCGCCTGCGCGAGGAACGTCAGTGCGTCAGTTCGCCGGACTGGGCTTCTGATGGCACCGGCCACCGCCGCGGCCCCGGCCCAATTCCCGGCAGCCGCGAGGGCCTCAAGCAACGCGGTCAGCGCCTCGGCGCGCCGCACGGGGTCGGCAGCGATGGCAACAGCGGCCGCTTCGGCGCGCCTGACGTCGCCCGCCGCGGCTATGGCCAGCGCCAGAGACGTCAGCACCTCGGCGCGGCGTTCTGAGTCGATCGCGGTCCGGCTCGCCGACTCGGCTTGCAGGGCCAGCAGGCTGGCGCCGTCGGCGTCCCCGGAGGCGACGAGTGCCTCCGCGACGCCGTCAGTGCTTCAGCACGCGGGCCGGGAGCGCTGATGCTGCTGGCCAGGGACGTGGCTCGGGTGAAATCCCCGGCAGCAGCCACTGTCCGTACCACCCACATCAGCGTCCCGGCGTGTGCGACCGGGCTCCGGAGCACACCGGCCAGGGCCACGGCGCGCTCAAAA
The DNA here is from genome assembly GCA_003168295.1 of Actinomycetota bacterium. The sequence continues at coordinate 14,946 of PMST01000630.1, read as the reverse complement.
TCCCCGCCGGCCGCCATGGCCGGCACCAGCTGCTTCAGCACCCGCTCCCGCTGCGCGGGCCTGTTAATCGCCCGTGCCGTCTTCTCGGCCTGCGCGAAGGCGCCGGAAGCAGCCGCAGCCAGCGCTACCTCCACCAGGGCATCCGCCCGGCCCGCTGACGTACCGATCGAGCCGGCTAGCCTTTCGGCCTGCCCGTATTCGCCCGCTGAGGCCACCTCGCGCACCAAGGTAGTCAGTACCTGTGCGTGCTGCCTCGGGTTACCATCGCTGTGGGCCAGTGCGCCAGGCCCGCTACGTTTCCCAGACGGCCACCGCGGCCGCCGTGGAAGCCGTCAGCTCCTTTGCTGACTGGACGGCGACGCTCATGCCACCCGGCACGAGTTCAGCGGGCGCAGCGGTCCCGGCAGTGTCAGCCTCGCCTGCCGGGCTGGGCACCGCCTGGGCCAGCCGAGGCCGCCGGCGCGCCGGCACAGCCGCGGCGATTCTGCGTGCCCGCTGATGGTCACCGGCCCGCGCCGCTGCCACCGCCAGCACTATCAGGGCGTCTTCCTGCAGTCTCGGGACTTCGATGGCTTCGGCCAGGGACTCGGCCCGTTCGAGGTCACCGCGAGCAGCGACCGCGCCCACCAGGGCGGCTAGTGCCTGCGCCCGCCGATCATGGCCGGGAATGGCCAGTGCGAGCGCCTCTGCGCGTGCGGGCTGGCCCAGGCTGGCCCACAGCGCCGGCAGGGTGGCCGGGATGCTGGCGTTGCGCTCGGTGATGCTAGTCCGGCGGACAGCCAGTCTGGCCATGGTCAGCAACTCGGGTTCGGGAAGCCTGAACAGGACATCCTGGGCCTGGGTAATTTCCGCGAGTGCGGCGGTGTCAGCCCCTGTGACGCCTAGCATCCTCTGGTGACGAGCCTCGTCAATGGCACAGGCGATGATCCTCGGGATATCCGCGGTAGCGTGCAGCAAGCTGTAGTAACCGCGGAGCAGGTACTCCGGCGTTCCTTCCGGCCAGCCTCTGTCCCGGTAGCTATCGGCCCAGCTGTGAAGTTGCTGCCGGTAGCCGGCCAGACGATCTTCACCCAGGGACGCCGCCGAGGCTATCTGAAGTTCCTCGTGCCCCAGGACGTATACGGGCGGTGCTGTGCCCGGCTGATACCGGCTGGCCCGGGTCGTGAAGGTCCGGCCGGCCACGGTACGCAGACTCTCCTCGATCTCAACGAACCGTCCGCCAGTCAATTCGGCCAGGTCAGTACCGCTGAGACCACCGCCGGACGCAGTCACCAGGCCCAGCAGGTCCCGCTCGGCGCGGTTACCGCGCGTCAGCCGGTTTAGCTCGCGCCGCATGTCGGCCCCGGCCGCCTCTGCCCAGCGCGACCGGCCGAGCACCCGAACGATTCCCGGATCACGCAACGGGTGATCGTCGGGTACGTCTTCAGGAATCGGAGGATCTGGCCGCCCCGCGACAATAACCCGAAGTCCCGAGACTGGTCGTGCCGGAAGCAACGCGGCGATGCTGTAGGCGTCAGGGCTGGTCGTCACCCCGCGGTCTTCATCCAGGCCGTCAACCAGCAAAACCAGTCGCTCACCTTGGCTCTGACACTTCCCGGCCATCTCGGCCAGCATGCCTTTCAGGTGGGCCTCGCGGGTCGCAGGCGTCAGAAAGGCGGGCATCGGCTGCCTGAGCCCCTCGGCGAGTTGCTCCAGTACGACCTCAGTAAACGCGAGCCGATCGTCTTGACCGGCATAGCGTGCGGTCACGAAGAACGGCACCACATGAACGCCGGGTGGCGGGCGCAACACAAACGAGGCCATCAGCGCGGACTTGCCGGTCCACGCGGCCGCCCGCCACCACACGTACGGGCCCCGGTCCGGCTCCTGGCAGAACGCCGCTAGTTCCGCAAGCTCCTCATCACGGTCGAGCAATTCCAGCGGGGCGATCTCCCTGACGTGCTCCAGATACCGCGAGCGCACAACCGACGCGGAATTAACGGTGACGTTTCCGGTCACCTCTTGGATCTGGAACAGATGTCGTGCCACCTGACTGTCAGCTACCTGCTGACCAGCCGGGCTGGACGGGGTCAGATCATTCATCCGATGGTGATGTTCCCGTCAGTACCGTCAATCTGAGTCAGATTTCCCCCGACCCATACCCCATTCACATACTGGTCGCCCCGGGCGACCGGCGCTGCGGCGGTGGACGGAATGGTCGCGGGCGGCGCCGCCGTGGTGCCCGTCTCCGGCAGCCGAGCACCGCCGACGTCCCGCGCCTGGGTCAGATGACCGGCTACAACGCTATCGGTCACCCGCTGCGCGGACTGCCGCTGGTGAGGAAGTGATCCGCTCTCGGCATTTCGCCCACCGGGAGGCAACAGATACGGTGCCACCAGCGCGATGATCGCAACCAGCAGGCTAACGACACCAGCAACGGCGTCTGCCCGGCTCAGCCCCACCGCCCACAAATAGGCGGCCAGGCCCGACACAGCCAGGACAGCAATGGCACGACCACCCCGTACCCACCCAGAACGATGACCCATCGCAACACCTCTTCCCGGGTCCCGCTGACCAGACGAATCAAGCCAGTCACGTGCCAAGGATGCACCAACAGTCAATCGCATCACCGCCACGCTGACTACATTGGCATCGCAGCCAGCCGCGGATAAGCAGCACCACGTCGCCGTCCGCGCCCGCCCCGGCGAAACTGACCTTCCGCCCGCGCACGTCGACGGCGGCCTCGGGCCGGGCGGCACCGTCGGCGTCTTCGGGTACGCCCGCGTCGATCACCGCGCGGGCGACCCGGCAAAAGTGACGAGCCGGTGGCGGCGATGCGCACTGGCGGCGGGCGGATGGGCGGGGAAAAGCAGCAGTACCGTTCCGTCATAAGGGTTTTAAGATTTCTTGTTCTGAACGGGCCCTGGTGCTTGCCGCTGGCCCAGATATTGCCAATTCCTTACGTCGTATTCCATTTGTGAACGTGCCGGTCAGGCGGGCCCGTATCAGGAGTAAGCGATCAATTACGCACCGGTATGGACAGACTAAAGGGAGTGCTGTGAATTCAGCGCAAACGGACCACCGTCCGCGGAAGATCAGGCGGACGGGCAGGCACGCGGCGCCGTCGCAGGTCCAGAAGGTAGGCCAGAAGGCCGCCATGACCGCCCCCGTCTGCGGGGCGGTGGCGATGGCGGGCGTGCTCGTCGCGGCGCCGCAGGCCCACGCCGCCGTCAGGGTTCCGGCCCGGGGCGCCGGGTCCGTCGCCGTCGCCGTGCAGGTGCAGACCGACGCCTTGGTCAGGCCCGATCAGCCGGCCAGCCGCCACTACACCGTGCGGCCGGGTGACACGCTGTCCTCGATCGCGGAGCGGTTTTACCATAATCCCGCGGACTGGCGCTTCCTGGAACAGGTCAACTCCGCCAAGATCAAGAACCCGAACCTGATCTACGCCGGTGAGGTGCTCACCGTCCCCGACGACCCGCCCGCCACCATGGCGTATACACCCAAGCACGCCAGGTCCACCGTGCTGACCAGCTCGGTGACCCTGAGCGGCACGCTGGGCTGCGGCGGGCTCGAGGAGCTGTGGGAGCAGGCAGGCGGCTCATCCGCCGAGGCCGTCATGGCCGCGTCGATCGCCATGGCCGAATCCAGCGGCGAGCAGTTCGCTACCGGCACGGTCGGCGAGCGGGGCTACTGGCAGATCAACCCGGACCACGGCTCGCTGTCCACCTACGACCCGCTGGGCAACGCCAAGGCGGCCGTCATCATCTCCGCCGACGGCACCAACTGGACCCCCTGGACCACCTTCACCAGCGGCGCCTACCTCGGACGCTGCTAACCAGCCCGTACTCGCCGCCAGCTCGGAGTGAAAACGTTAGCGGGTGAGCCGGAGGGCGGCGCGGACGGTGACGGACTTGCGGACCGGCTCGATCGAGGTCAGGTTGCTAGGCATCAGGGATTTGCTCCTGTTCAGAACTCTGGTGCGGGTGGTGGCCGAAGCTGTCTTCGCGGACCCGGTCGGCGTAACGGTCCAAGGCGATCTCCCAGAAGGTGTCATAAGTCGCCACGAACGAATACGTCTGTCAAGCCTCGGTTGGCTTGAACAGGGTCCACCGTCGTTCCGTACGGTGTCGGCGAATGCGGTCTTGGGAGGCATGACATGCAGAGCATCGAGTCGTTCGTGGTCGAGCAGCTGGCGGCGTGGGAGGTCCCTGGATGTGCGATCGCCGCGGTCCGGGACGGGGAAGTCGTCTTGGCGGCGGGGTGGGGCCGGCGTGACCTGGGGGCGGAACTCCCGGTTACCTCGGGCACACTGTTTGCCATCGGGTCCGTCACCAAGGCGTTCACGGCGGCGGCGGTCGGTGCCCTGGTTGATGACGGCCTCCTGGAGTGGGAGCGCCCGCTCCGCGACTACGTGCCGGACCTGCGGCTGCACGACTCCGTGGTGACCGATCGCCTGACCGTCGTGGACCTCCTGTCGCACCGCTCTGGCCTGCCCCGCCACGACCTGGCCTGGGTCGGTCACCCGGACCGGTCGCGGGCCGAACTGGTCCGCCGGCTGCGGTTCCTGCCCTTCAGCAAGGACCTGCGCCAGGCGTTTCAGTACTGCAACTTCGGCTACCTGGCGGCGGGGCACATCGTGGACGTGCTCTCCGGCACGCCCTGGGAGGATTTCGTCCGATCCCGGCTGCTGACGCCGCTTGGGATGGACCGCTCGAACCTGTCGGTCGACGACCTGAGCGCCGACCCCGACCACGCCGGCGGCCACGAGCGCCGCCAGGGCGTCGTGGTGCCCGTGCCACCACGGCCCGTGACGGCCATGGCGCCGGCCGGCGCGATCAACTCGTGTGCCGACGACATGACCCGCTGGCTGCTGGCGCAGCTGGGCGGAGGGCAGGTCGACGACCGCGCCATCATGTCACCTGGCACGGTGACCCGCCAGCACGCGCCGCACATGGTGATCCCGGAGGACCGGACCTTTCCCTCGTTCACCCGGCACGCCTACGGACTGGGGTGGATGATCGGCCGGTACCGCGACCACCGGCTGGCCGAGCACGGCGGCGGCATCGACGGGTTCCAGACCGAGTGCATGCTGCTGCCCGACGATGGCATCGGCGCGGCCGTGATGACCAACACCTCCTCCGGCGCCATGGCCCCGGTCCTCGCCTTGCGAGTGCTCGATGAGCTGCTCGGCCTCGAGCCGGTCGACTGGTACTCGATCTTCAAGGCCCGTTACGACGCGGCCATGGCCGGGCTCCGGGAGGCCCGCGGTGTCCGCCGCGTCGTCCGCGAGGCCCCGCCGCCCAGACCCCTGGCCGCCTACGCCGGCGAATACCAGCATCCGGGCTACGGCACCCTCACCATCACCGCCGAACGGGGCACCCTCAAGCCGCGGCTGGGCACGATGGACCTCAGCCTGACCCATCGGCACTACGAGACGTTCGACCTGGAATGGCACGAGCTTGGCGACCAGTCCCAGCTCTTCCCGCTCATGTTCCTTTCGGACCCGGACGGCGACATCACCGCCCTCACGGTCCCCTTCGAGCCATCGGTCGAGGCGCTGCGGTTCGGCCGGCTACCGGACGCCCTTGCGCAGGACCCGGAGGTTCTTCGCCGCCTGACCGGCACCTACGCCATGGGCCCGATCGAGGTAGTGGTCGCCCGCAAGGGCGACCGGTCGCTGACCGTCGCCCTGCCCGGCGCCCCGCCCTTCGAGCTGCAGGCCGGACGGGGCCTGCGGTTCGAGGTGAAGGGCCAGCCCGCCATCACCGCCGAGTTCGAGCTGGATGAGAACGGCGCGGTCGTCCGGCTCGTGGCGCAGCCACTAGGGATATTCCGCCCGAAGACGTGACAGGCCGCCGTCAGCCCAGTCCGCCTGCCGGATTCATGCCGCGGTGGGCAAGGTGAGAATCCGGCGGGTGTCTGCCCACTCTTGGCGAGTGAAGACTCGTAGGGCTGAGGGCGTCCTGCTCACCGGGGTCTACGGGTCGGGCAAGAGCTCGGTCGCCGAGGAGATCGCCTACCTGCTTGAGCAGCGGGATGAACGGTATGCGCTGCTCGACCTGGACTACCTGATCTGGGCGGGAATCGGTACGGATGATCGCGCCCGTGGCGAACGAGCTGGAATGTTAACGAGACCAGAGGATTGACCGCGGCCAGGGCCGACGGAGCAGGAAGCGGGCCGGAATCGGCGTAGTACCATTCTGGTACCATTACGTCATGGCCATGAACCTACGGCTTGATGACGAAGACAGCGCACTGCTGAAGGCCCTGGCCGAGGCAGAGCACGTCTCCCTCCACGAGGCAGCGCTGCGGGCGATCCGGCGCAGCGCCCGCGAACTTGCGCACACAGATCGCGTGCGCGAGGCCACAGCCGAAATGCTAGGCCGATGGGGCGAGGTTCTGGACAGGCTCGGCCATGCGTGAGTGATCTGGCTCCGGGCACCGAATACCTCAGCCTGGAGGACCTACTGGACCTGGTGAATGTGCTGGAAGCAGGCCCCGTCCGGGATCTGGGCCTGCTCGATTCAGCCTGTCACCGACCGCAGGCCAGCCTCTTCGGCCAGGAGGCGTATCCCACGCTGGCCGGAAAGGCGGCCGCGCTTATGCACTCGCTGGCGGGCAACCACGCGCTCGTTGACGGCAATAAACGGCTCGCTCTGCTGGCTATCGTTGTGTTCTTGCGAATCAACGGCTACGTACTCGATCTAACCGACGACGAAGCATTCGATCTGACCATGTCTGTGGCCGAAGGACAGCTAAACGCTGAAACAATCTGCAACCAGCTTCGATTGGCGAAAGCACCCTCGTGACGCATTACGATCTCTGCATTCTCGCCGATGCGAACATCCGCTTCTGCCGCTTTGCGTCGGCGCGGAGCCCTGAGCCGCCCGCCCGCGGCGTCAGCGAGCTGGAAACACCGAGCGGGTCAGCCCTCCTGAAGCAGGATGAGGCGCGCTAGGCCAGCATCCGCTTCTCCCCGGCGGACAGGCCGCGGCTGGCCTCCCGTCCCGCCAGGTCACGGACTACCTCCACGACCTGGACCAGATCTCCTGATGCCAGCTTCCGCAGGTTCGCCTTATACCGCTGCGACCAAGTGCGTCCATCGTCCACGGTTACACCACAGCCGATCTCGAAGCTCCCGCCAGTCGTTCCCGGGGATCAAAGCTTGTTTCCAGGATGACAGCGATCGGGCATACTGTCATGCCGCGCGGAGTGCTCAGTTGCGAATGGGGCAGGCTGGTTCGTGAAACATCGTCCGGAAATCTCGGTGCTGGAGTCTGGGGTGACGAGTTACCCTCGGGTTAGCTACTTGAGGAGAGGAGTTCGCCATGTGCAGCGGAGGTCGTCTGGTAGCGGACTTCGTCGCCGGTACCGACGTGCGGCCTGACCTAACCGGAGAGCTCGAAGAGCATCTGACCACGACCGTGGACGGGCTGTGGGTGGTGTGGGCCCACAAGCTGGCCCGGCACGCGGACGATCTGTTCGTTCCGCTGACGGGCGGTCCCGGCTATCCGGCTGACGCCAGGGCCAAGTGCCGGGCCCGGGGCGATCACGACGCCCCCGATCCGGGGTGCAGGTGCGGTTTCCACGCCCTCTCGAGCCGGAGGTTGCCGGGGCTTCCGGTCGGCCGGGGTGCCCTCACGGCGTTGACCGTGGCCCTGTCCGGACGGGTGCTGGCCTTCGAGTGGTCTGGCGGAGGAGTGCTGTGGCGGGCGGAGCGGCAGACCGTGGTCCGCATCGAGCGGCCGACCCGGTTCGGCCGGATCGAAGGAGTCCCGGGCGAGCGCCGCCATCCTGACGATCCCGAAGGTCGCCTCGCTGTCGTCCCCGGTGCGACACCTCGCGATTCGGGGCCGGTGCGGCTGAACCTCCCCGTCTCCCCTGCGGCGCTGCGGGTGTGCCACGATGACGCCGGCTGGTGCGCGGAGTCCAGCGTGTTCGAGCATTCGCCGGCCTCCCTGGCCCTGGCCTAGCGCGAGCGGTTCCGGCCGGAGCGCGGCTAATCCAGCGTGACGACGGTGGCGATCTGGTCCAGGCCGGAGACTCTCAGCAGGACTTCGTTGATGGGGCCCGCCGCGGCGACAGCGATGGTGAGCCGGGCCTGCCTGGCGGCGAGGAACAGGGCCCGGATGGTGGCACTGTCGCAGTAGGTGACCGCAGCCATGTCGGCGGTGATGGCGNNTGGCGGCAGCCTGGTCGAGGGCGGCCTGGAATGGCCGGACGTTGGTCAGGTCGATGTCGCCGGCGGCGCGCACGGTAGCGGCTTCTCCTTCACCGGCGGGCAGGAACTCGAACCGTGCCTGCGGATTGCTGACGGGGGCGCTGCTGTTCGCGGAACGGTGCCCAGCGGGGTCGGCTGGGCTGGCGGCGTTAGTCATGGCTTCAGGTCCTTGGTCAAGGTCACCGTCGTCCCGTGCGCGGACGGATCGATCGTGACGTCATTCATGAGGGCGTGCATGAACATGACCCCGTGGCCCCGGGTACCCGGGGCGGGCTGCTCGCGGTCGGCCGTAGGAGGCAGCCAGCTCCCGGTGTCCGCGACGGTCAGCTGGACCGTGGTAGGGGCCGCGCGGGCGGTGAGCGTGATCTGGACTGGTGCCGCGCCGGCGGAGCGGCCGACGGGGGCGTGTTCGTAGGCATTAGCCGAGGCTTCACCCGCCGCGATCATGAGGTCGGTGGCTTCCCGGCTGCCGATGGCGGCTGCTGACAGCCACTGTCGCAGCCTGGCCCGGAGCAGGGCCAGGCAGGAGGGGTCGTCGGCTGATACCTGGATGATCAGCGGGGCAGGCGGGTGTCGGTAGATCAGGACGGCGACGTCGTCCTCGTAGCCGACGGCAGGCGTCATGGCCGACATGACGTGGTCTGCGACGTCGTCCGGATGGTCCTGGGCGTATTCGGCCATCGTGACGGCCGCGGCGTCGATCCCCTTGTCCAGCGACTGGTTCCGCCGCTCGACGAGCCCGTCGGTGTACAGCATCAAGGTCGCGCCGGGCGGCAGCGTAGCCGTCGCCTGGCTGCGCCGCCAGCCAGCGGGCAGCATGGCCAGGGGCAGGGACCGGGCCGCCTCGAGCAGGTGGTAATCCCCTCCGGCCGTGACGAGGATGGGCGGCGGGTGCCCGGCACAGCTATAGGTGACCGTCCCGGCCGCGGGATCGAGGATCGCGCAGAACACGGTGGTGCATTCCGCTCCCGGAATCCGGCTGGCAAAAGTGTCCAGGTCGGCGAGGGCCTCGGCGGGACCGGGAGCGCGCAGCAGGACGGCCTGGCTGGCCGAGCGGAGCTGGCCCATGACCGCGGCGGCGGGCAGCCCGCGGCCGACGCAGTCACCGGCGACGACGCCGGTACGCTGCCCGGGCAGCGGAATCACGTCGTACCAGTCGCCGCCGACTTCGAGCGGGGGAACCGCCGGGGTGTACCGTGCGGCGAATCCGTGCGGCAGCTCGGTCGGGCCGAGGATGGCATGCTGGAGGGTCAGGGCGACGGCGCGGGCCTGCTCGTAGTCCCTCGCTTTGGCGAGAACCTGGGCCAGGTGGCTGGTCAGGACCGAGAACAGTTCCCGCACTTCGGCGCCGACAGGCCGTCCGGCCGGGAATTCCGCGGCGATCGCCGATGAGCCGGTGCCGTCGAGCGGAGCGGCGAGCAGGCTGGCGTCCTCGTCGCCTGGCAGCACGACGACCGAGGCGGCCAGCTGGTGCCGGACGACGTCCAGCGCTCCCGTCACCGCTACGGAGGCGCCCTGGCCCGGGGCGGGCCGGGGCCATCCGGTGATGGCGGGGTTGTCATCGCTGGACCACAGCGCGGCCGTCACCTGGCTGGCATGTACCGCGGCGGCGATCTCGCGGGCGGCCGTGGTGAGCATCTCGGAGATCTCCCCGGTCGCGGCCAGGGCGGCGGCGAAGCCGGCCAGGGTGGCCTCGCGCTGCGTGGCCAGCCGCTCCGCGGTCACGTCCCGCGCGGTGCCGACGAACAGCCGGCCGCGGGAGTCCGGACTGGGCAGGCTGGCCAAGCTGCACGCCAGCCAGACGGCGTGCCCGTCGCGGTGCCGCACCTGGACCGTGTACCGGCCGCCGCCGTGCCGCGTGTAATCGGTGAACGACTGGGCCATCGCCGCCCACCCGTCAGGGTCGGCGTCGGGGTCCGGAACCCAGGGGTGCGGCCAGCGGAACGGCAAGCCGTCCGGGCGGTAGCCCACCAGGGCCAGGAAGGCCTGATTGGCCTCCAGGATGGTGCCTTCGGAATCGGTGACGAAGAAGCCTTCCTGCAGGGAGTCGATCAAAGTCCGGCGGAACTGCGANNCAGGCCCTCGATGGACGCCTCCGGCCCGGCCCGCGCCGACAGCAGTAGCGCCGGCACGGCTGCGGTGCGCGCGTCGGCACGCAGGGCGGCGACTAGGCCCAAGCCGTCCAGGCGGGGCATCATCACGTCGCTGATCACCAGGTCGGGGGTGCCGGCCCGGGCGGCGTCCAGGGCGGCCTGCCCGTCGGTGACCGTGGTGACCTGGTAGCCGGCAGTGCGCAGCAGCCGGGCCAGGTACTCGCGCATGTCGGCGTTGTCGTCGGCGACCAGCACCCGCGCGGGCAGGGCGCGGCCTGCCTGGGCCGAGGCGGCTGTGTCATGACCGGGCGTGATCTGCTCCGGCCCGGGGCGCGCCCCCGTGCCGCCACTGTCCGGCGCGGTCCCGGGCAGCCAGCGCAGGGCTTCCTGGACGAAGGGGTCGGCGGTGGCTGAGACCGTCGCCGTATGGCCAGCGGGGACGAGGGCACCGGCGGGTAGGTGGGCGGGCCCGAAGGGCAGGCGGATGGTAAACGTGGTGCCGGCGCCCTCGGTACTGGACGCGGTGATGGTGCCGCTGTGCAGCTGGATGAGTTCCTGGACCAGGGCCAGGCCAATGCCGCTGCCCTCGTTTGAGCGGGAGCGGGCATTCTCGATGCGGTGGAACCGCTCGAACAACCGCGGCATCTCCTGCTCACTGATGCCGATGCCGGTGTCGGCGACGGTGACGACCGCCTCGCCGTCCTCGGCGCGGGTGGCGATGCGGATGGAGCCGTCGAAGGTGAACTTCAGCGCGTTGCTGAGCAGGTTCAGCACCACCTTCTCCCACATGCCACGGTCGAGGTAGACCGGCTCGGACAGCGGAGGGCAGTCCACGTCGAAGGCCAGGCCGGCGCGGTCGATGGCGGAGCGGAAGATGCTGGCCAGTTCGGCGGTCGCCTGCGCGACATCGGCCGGTTCATAGCTCGCCTGCATGCGCCCGGCCTCGATCCGGGAGAAGTCCAGCAGCGTGTTGACCAGCTTGCCCAGGCGCAGGCCGTTGCGGCCGATGACCTCCAGCTCCTCACGCACTTGCCGGTCGGCGTCGGCCAGCAGGCGCTGTAGCTCCTGCACCGGTCCCGTGATCAGGGTCAGCGGGGTGCGGAACTCGTGGCTGATGTTGGAGAAGAACGTGGTCTTGGCGCGGTCCAGTTCGGCGAGCTCCTCCGCGCGGCGCTGCTGGTCCTGGTAGCTGCGTGCGCCCGCGATCCCCGCCGCGAGGTGTCCGGCGACCAAGCCGACGAACGCGCGGTAGCCCTCGTCTAGGGGCCGGTACCGGTTCAGGGCGACCACCAGGAACCCATACGGGGCGCCGCCCTGCTGGGCCAGCGGTGCTATCAGCGCCTGGACGGGCGGCTCAGTCCACGCCCCGGCCGGAAGGCCGGCGAACCGGGTGCGGTCGAGATCCACCAGCGCGGATTCGCCCCGCAACAGCACCGTGACGGGCCACACCGGGTCCTGGTCACGGGCCGCTAGCGCGGCCGGGGCGGCCGGGTGCCCGGCGGCGATGCCGGTGCTCCCGGCCAGCCGGGCGATGGCGCTATCGTTGTCGAACAGGTAGGTCAGGGTGAAGGGCAGGTCCCGCCGGTTGCGGTCCAGCTGCCGGCCAGCGAACTCCAGCGTCTCCTGCTCGGTGCGCGCAGCGCTCGGGTCGGAGCCCAGATCGCGCAAGGTCGCCATCCGGCGCTCCCCGATGACGCGTTCGGTGTCCTCGCTGACCACGCACAGCATCCCGACCACGGCGCCGGCGTCGTCGCGCAGCGGACTGTAAGAGAAGGTGTGGTAGGTCTCCTCCGGGTAGCCGGACCGCTCCAGGAACAGCAGCAGCGCCTCATCCCAGGTCGCCTTCCCCGTCGCCAGCACGGTGTCGATGCGCGGGCCGATGTCGTCCCAGATCTCCTCCCATACCTCGCTGGCCGGCCGGCCCAGCGCCCACGGGTACTTGCGGCCCAGGGTGTGCCGGTAGGCGGCGTTACAGAAGAACGTCAGCTGCGGCCCCCAGGCCATCCACATCGAAAACCGGGATGACAGCAGGATGTCCACTGCCGTCTGCAGGCTCTGCGGCCAGGACCCGGGCGGCCCGAGCGGGGTGGCAGCCCAGCCCACCGCGGCCAGGTCACGACCGACCTCCTCATCGGCGGCGAACGTCCCAGCCGCCCCCGACCCTGGTCCGGGATCTGCCGCGAGCGCCACTGGTCCTCCTCTCCGTCACGTCCCCGGAACTCCGCTTACCCAGTGCACCACCTCACCGGCGTTAAGGCTTAAACGTACGATAACGTGCCTTTCCTGGCGACCGTATACCAGAGCGCCCTCGATCCGGTTGGGCTCAGCCCAGTCGTGCGTCGGCGTACGCGGCCATCGCGTCACGCTGGTACTCGGCCAGGCCGACGGCGATCTTGTCGTAGGCCGACTTGAACCGCGGGTCGCTGACGTAGGTCTGGCCCAGCCCCTTGTACGCGGGCGCTGTGGGCGTCCAGAACCGGCACACGCCCCGGTAGTGGGCGTCGACCTCGGCCAGGACCGCCGGGCCGCCGGCCGGCGACCCCGCGGCCATGAGCTCAGCCATCCGGATCATCTGTGCGGTGGTCTCCCGCTGCATGCGCTCGTGGTCCTGCGGGCTGAGGGTGGCCACGAACTGCCGGGACTGCTCCCACTGCGCCGGCCACCGCTCGCGGGCCTCCGCGTCGTACTGCGAGGGGTCGAAGCCCTCGAACAGGTTCTCCGGCCTGCTGATCCTCGGCATGTCGCTGCCGTCCTTCCTTTCCTCCAGTTCAGCGATGGTGCGCTCGACGGTCCCCGCCAAGGTGGCGAGCCGGTCCCGTTCGGCCAGGAGCCGCTTGTGGTGCGCGCGTAGCGCCTCTGCCTCGTCGCCCTGACGGTCCAGGATGCTGGCGATCGCGGCCAGCCCAAGGCCCAGTTCCCGCAGCACAAGGATCTGCTGCAAGCGCAGCAGGTCGTCCTCCTCGTAGTGGCGGTAGCCGTTGCCGGCGATCCACCCCGGCGGCAGCAACCCGATCTCGTCGTAGTGCCGCAGAGTCCGGGACGTCACCCCGGACATCCGGGCCACCTCCGCAATCGACCAGGACATGACCGTCTCCCATCAGCTGGGCCGGTTTCTCCGGCCTCATCAACGACGATAGAAGTTGACGCGGCGGAAAGGTCAAGCGCAGCCCTGTCACATGCCAGATCCGAACACCGGCCGGCGCGGCGGCTCACGATCGAGGCGAGGGTCAGACTCTGAGGTTCGGCCAGCCACCTCGCCGGTCCGGGCCGGAGGCCATCCGGGAAACCGTCAAACTGTTCTCAATATCCCCAAAAGGGGCACATCCAGGAGCCACGGCCACCCGCAGGCCCGGCTGGCCGGTGTGGTCGTTGTGCCAGATGGCGGCGGTCAGCCCACGGCGGTCAGCGCAAGGATGCGCTGCATGACGCGGACGGCAGATCGGCGACTACCGCCAGATTAGCTTATTGCCGAAATATCCGGGACCAGCCGGTCGACATTCTTGACAATTTCCCGGTAAGCCTCTTCCCGGTAAAGCTGCCTTTCCGATTCGTCATAAGCGACCCGGCCCGGTTCGCCTATATCGGCGACTGACCAGATACGCGGGCCAGCAGGAAAGGCCACGATCTGCAGGCACTCGTCATAAACCCTTTGGTTCATGCAGATGGCAATGCCGGTTTTCTCCAGGCGCGACTGCGTCAGCTGATCTCCGTAGTCAGCCTTGGTGAATTCCCGTACGCCGTGCTTCTCGAGAAGCGCGAGCGTCTTGGCGTAGGAGACCAGATTCCGCGCTTTGTCCAGTGCCGCCGTTGTCCCGCTCGAAAGAACGCCGCAACCCTTGATCTCGAGGGAGTTCAGATACGCTTCGGCAATGATGCTCCTGAACGAGTTGCCGCGGCAGATGAAGTGGATAACCATCCGGTCACGCTAGCAAACCCCTCTTACTACGCAACGTCGCGACGGTTAACGCATGACTGCTCCTTGCCATCACGGAAACGCGGCGGGCACGGAGTGCTGGATGGCCGTCAGCGAAGCCAAGTAGCGGCGCCTGCCATGCTCATCCCGGCATGTCTAGGATGGCGATATGAAGTTGCCGCCGAGGCTGGCAAACTGGCTCCGTGCTCGTGGCCGCGCCCACGAGCGGAATGTGGCGGAACATGAGCGCCTCATGTCGAAGGTAGACATGGCTCCCCGGTTCGGCCGGACGGTGCGGATCCCGGCCCCGCCAGGTGGCTGGCAGGCAGGGCCTGACGCAGTCCCTCTCGGCCCAATCGCAGACCAGGGCACAGGCCAGGGATGTCACGGGCGCGACGCGCCCGGCCGGTCCGCGATTGTGGGGGCAGTACCAGCTCACCCGGGAAAGGGAGCAGTTCTTATGTCCAGCGAAACTGAAATCCGGCCCTTCCGTGTCGAATTTCGAGAAGAGGAAATCGCCGATCTGCGTCGGCGGATCGCGGCGACGCGGTGGCCCGAGCGCGAGACGGTCACCGACGACTCGCAGGGTGTCAGGCTCGCGATGATGCAGGAGCTCGCGGGCTACTGGGGGACGGACTACGACTGGCGCAAGTGCGAGGCGAAACTGAACGCGCTTCCGCAGTTCATAACCGAGATCGACGGGCTCGACATTCATTTCATCCACGTCCGCTCCCAGC
>PMST01000507.1:6734-18533 GCA_003168295.1 Actinomycetota bacterium | reverse complement strand
ACAGGACGTCGATGACCAGCGACCGCACGTGGGCCACGTGCCCGGGCGCCGCGTCGGCGAGGGCCTGGAAGCCCTGGTCGGTCAGGATGGCGTTGGTGAACCGCCCGTCGGCCGGATCGGGCTCACGGCGCAAAAAACCTCGGTCCTCGAGGCGCTTGACCAGGTGCGACAGCCGCGACAGGGACGCGTTGGCGAGGTCGGCTAGGGCGCTCATCCGCAGGGTTCGCTCCGGGCTCTGGGACAGCCTGGCCATGACCTGGTACTCGACCATCCCCAGGTTGGAATCGCGGCGCAGCTGCTGATCGATCGACCAGGGCAGCCAGGTCATCATCCGCACCACGGACAGCCAGGAATCCACTTCCGCGGCGGTCAGCCACTTCACCGGCGGCTCTTCGGCCTCGCGGCGGGATCCTTCGGTCACCGGATCAGAATACTGATTCAAGTGACTCACGGTGCTCCGGCGCGGTATGTGCCGGCACCGGAGCACTGCGGTGATGCTGAACGTCAGACCTGGAAGGGCTCGGCACCGGGCTGCGTCTGGACCGTCCAGGAGCCATCCTTTCGGAAGCTGGCCGCGGTGGCGTAGGTGTCCTCGAGGAACCGCAGGTAGGCCACCTTCCCGTCGACGACCTTCACCAGGATCGAGAAGGGCGAGCTCACCACCTTGCCCAGCGAGTTGGACTTATAGCGGAAGTCGCCGAACACGGCTACGTTCTCGCGTCGGGGGCGACCACGCTGTTGACGACGTCTGGGTCCAGCAGGTTCTGCATCCACTGGCCGACGACCTCTATGGGACTGGCGGGCATGTTATTTTCCTTTCTCGGGTTAGGTCTGGAACGGCGGGATGGCGTGGACGACGGTCTTGGCTTCGGCGAACTCGGTGATGGCTAGGGGGCCGCGCAGCCGGCCGATGCCGCTCTGCTTGTAGCCGCCCTCGGCGAAGCCGTCGTTCAGCGCCGACCACGTGTTCGTCCAGACGGTGCCGGCCTGGAGCTCGCGGCTGACCCGGCGGCTGGTGTTGATGCTGCTGGTGAAGATGCCGGCGGCGAGGCCGAATTCGGTGGCGTTGGCGCGGGTGATGGCGTCGGTCTCGGTGTCGAAGACCTCGAAGGTCGCGACCGGCCCGAAGATCTCCTTCTGGACGAGGTCGGTGTGGACGTCCTCGACCTCGAGCAGGGCGGGCCGGTAGAACGCTCCCGCGGCGAGGGCACCCTCGGTCGCGGGGCCGCCGCGCACGACCGGCTTGGCGTAGGCCAGCGCCGCCTCGACCATGGCGTCGACACGGGTGACGTCGACCTCGGCCGAGATGCCGCTGTCGGTCAGGGCCTGGGCCGCGTTGTGCCGGAGCGTGGGACTCGGGGATGTCCCCTCGAACAGGCCTTCGCCGCCGCGATGGCCGCGCGGGCCTCGGCTTCGCCGCCGTCGGCCCACTGGCCCAACACGGCTCCGGTAGCGGGGTTGATGGATTCTTTGACGGGGCCGGATCCGGTCCATTCGCCGTCGATCCAGTGCTTGGCGATCTCGCTCATGTCAGGGGCTCCTTCGGCGATACGCGAGCGTTGTCACTTGATGTGTCAAGTCTTATCGTGATTGACTTGAACCGTCAGGTCATTGGTCGGAGGGGGCGGCAGCCCCGCCGGCGGGGCTTCGGGGTGGGCTCAATTATTATCGATATTTTCTTGACCTGTCGACAGAAATGGCGTAGACCTGAGGTAGTCCTGGCGCACCGCCAGGGCGTGGACCGGGATCGCGCACAGAGGGAGATGCAACGCGATGAGCTTGCACGGTCTGACATCGATAACTTTGGGTGTCCCGGATGTGGACACGGTCGCGTCCTACTACGAGGACTTCGGGCTGCGCCGGGTGGGTGACCGGCCGGGTCGAGGCCTGGTTTTCGCCACCGCCGACGGCGGCGAGCAGCTGGCGCTGCGGCCGGCCGAGCGGCGCCGGCTGCTGGAGATCGCGATTGGCGCCGACGATCCCGACGACCTGGACCGGGTCGAGGCGGGCCTGCGGCGGATCGAGGCGGAGTTCGAGCGCGACGCGGCGGGCCTGCGGGTGCGTGATCCGAACTCGGCGCTTCAGGTCAGCGTGCAGGTCAGTCCCCGGATCACCGAGGCGGCCGCCAAGCAAGAGCCGACCAACGGGCCGGGCCGGCCCGACCGGCCCAACGGCCGGGCGCCGGCCATCGAGCGGACCAACCGGGTCCAGCCACGCCGGCTCGGGCATGTGGTGGTCGGCTCGCTGGATCAGGAGGCGTCGCAGCGGTTCTTCACCGAGGGCCTGGGGTTCAAGGTCAGCGACCATGTGCCGGGGCTGGCCTCGTTCATGCGGTGCTCGACCGATCATCACAACCTGCTGGTCCAGCAGGCACCGCTGAACTTCCTGCATCACACCGCGTGGGAGGTCGACGACATCGACGAGGTCGGGCGGGGCGCCACGGCGATGCTGGAAGGCCACCCGGAGCGGCACGTCTGGGGGCTGGGCCGCCACCACATCGGGTCCAACTTCTTCTGGTACCTGAAGGACCCGGTCGGCAACTTCTCCGAGTACTACTCCGACCTGGACGTCGTCCTGGACGACCAGCTGTGGAAGCCGTCGGTGGTGGAAGGTTCCCGCGGGCTCTACAACTGGGGCCCTCCTCCCCCGCCGTCGTTCATTCACCCCGAAGACCTGGCCGCGCTGATGACCGGAAGCCACGCGCCTCAGGCGTGAGCCTGGCCCGAAGGAGATCTCATGCGCATCGGACGCGCTCAGGGCCGCCTCGTGATCATCGACGGCAACGGGGATGACGGGGGCGGCGGGAGCGGCGGGGGCTACGGGTTGGTGGACGTCGCGGCCGTCAGCGACGGCGAGTTCAGCGCCGACCCGGACCGGGTGTTCGCGGTATGGGACCGGTTCACCGAATGGGCCGGGCGGTACGCCGGGTCCGGAGCCCGCACCGGTCCGCTGGTGCCCGGGGAACTCGGGGCGCCGGTGCTGACCCCGGCCCAGGTGTTCGGGATCGGCNNGCCGAGTCCGGCGTCGACGCGCCCGCCGTCCCTCCCGTGTTCACCAAGTTCCGCAGCTGCCTGACCGGCCCGTACGCCGCCGTCGAGCTGCCCAGCGACCGGGTGGACTGGGAGGTCGAGCTGGTCGCGGTGATCGGGCGGCCCGCGGAACGGGTACCCGAGGAGAAGGCCTGGTCCTACGTCGCGGGCCTGATGGTGGGCCAGGATCTGTCCGAGCGGACGGTCCAGCTGGCCGGGCCGGTGCCGCAGTTCTCGCTCGGGAAGTCGTTTCCCGGCTTCGGGCCGATCGGACCGTGGCTGGTCACCCCCGATGAGCTGCCGGACGCCGATGACCTGGGGCTGCGCTGCTCGGTGGACGGCCGGGTGCTGCAGGACGGCCGGACTCGGGACATGATCTTCTCCGTGCCCGAGCTAGTGGCCCGGATCTCCGCGGTATGCCCGATGGCACCGGGCGACCTGATCTTCACCGGAACCCCGTCCGGGGTGGGTATGGGGCGTAAGCCGCAGGAGTTCCTTCGACCCGGAACGACACTGGTGAGCACGATCGACGGACTGGGTGAATTGCGGAACGCGCTGGTCGCGGCGCCGGGCTTGGTCGCGGCCGGGGCGGTGACGGGGTGACGGCGGGTCAGGAGCCGATCTGGGCGCCTTCCCCGGAGGACGTCGCGGCCGCCCAGGTGTCGCGTTTCGCGCGCTGGCTCACGCAGAGCGGGCGGGCCCGGCTGAGCGGTGACTACCTGGAGCTGTGGCGGTGGTCGACGGAGCGGCTGGAGGAATTCTGGCCGACCGTCTGGGACTACTTCGGCGTCCGTTCGGTCACCCCGTACGAGCGGGTGCTTTCCGGGTCGGTCATGCCGGACGTTCGGTGGTTTACCGGCGCGCAGGTCAGCTACGTCGAGCACCTGTTCCGCGGGCGCGACCCGGAGCGGGTCGCCTTGATCGACGCCAGGGAATCCGCGCAGCCCGGAGCGGCACCGGTCAGCCGCCAGCTGACGTGGGGGATGCTGCGCGAGCAGGTCGGCGAGCTGGCCGCGAGGCTGCGGGAGCTGGGCGTGGGGCCCGGAGACCGGGTCGCGGGGTACGTACCGAACGCGGCCGAGGCGGTCATCGCCTTCCTGGCCACGGCCAGCCTGGGCGCCATCTGGTCCGGCTGCGGCCAGGACTACTCCCCCGCCGCGGCGGCCGAGCGCCTGGGCCAGCTGGACCCCGTCGTGCTGATCGCGGCCGACGGATACCGGTACGGCGGGCGGGAATTCGACNNCCGAGCTGGCCGCGCTGCTGCCGGGTCTGCGCGCGACGATCGTCTTTCCCCGGCTTGGGCTGCCCGTGGACACGGCGGCGGGGACATTCGGCTGGCCCACTTCGGGGGGGTTGGGTGGGCTGGCGCCGCGGGCCGTGCCGTTCGGGCATCCGATTTGGATTTTGTTCTCTTCGGGGACCACCGGGCGGCCTAAGGGGATCGTGCACAGCACGGGCGGGGTTTTGCTTGAGCACCTGAAGGCGATGTCACTCGGGCTTGATCTGGGCGAGGGGGACACGTTTTTCTGGTACACCTCGCCGAGCTGGATGGTGTGGAATTACCTGGTCTCCGGGCTGCTCGCCGGGGCCAGGATCGTCTGTTACGACGGGAGCCCGAGCTACCCGTCCTGGGACGCGCTGTGGGCGCTGGCCGCCGAGCACCAGGTGACGCTGCTGGGCACCAGTCCCGCGCACCTGCGCGGCTGCGCCCAGGCCGGGGTCGAACCGGCGCGGGACCATGACCTATCCGCGCTGCGGTCGCTCGGGTCGTCGGGCTCGGCGCTGCCGGGCGACGCCTATCTGTGGGCCGCTGATCACGTGGGGCGCCGGGTGCGGGTTAACTCGACGTCCGGCGGGACGGACGTCGTCAGCGCCTTCGCCGGCGGCTCGGCGATCATGCCGGTGTGGCCGGGTGAGCTGTCGGCGCCGGGCCTGGGGGTGGCGCTGGACTCGTGGGACGCCCGCGGCAGGCCGGTCCGCGGCGAAGTCGGCGAGCTCGTGGTGACCAAGCCGATGCCGTCGATGCCGGTGGCGTTCTGGAACGACCCGGACGGTTCGCGGTACCGGGACGCCTACTTCGGAACCTACCCGGGAGTGTGGCGGCACGGCGACTGGATCACGATCACCGACCGCGGCTCGGTGGTGGTGCACGGGCGATCCGATGCCACGCTGAACCGCTCCGGGGTCCGGATGGGCAGCTCGGACATCTACCACGTGGTCGAGCGGCTGGAGGAGATCACCGAGGCCCTGGTGGTCGGCGTGGAACGGCCGGAGGGAGAGTACTGGATGCCGCTGTTCGTGGTGCTCAAGCCCGGACACGACCTCGACGACGCGCTGACCGGCAAGATCCGGCGGGCCATCCGCGACGGAGCCTCGCCCCGGCACGTGCCCGACGAGATCATCGCCGTGCCGGCCATCCCGCACACCCGCACCGGCAAGAAGCTCGAGATCCCGGTCAAGCGGATCCTGCAGGGAGGCGATCCGGGCCAGGTCATGGACGTGGGTGCCGTGGACAACCCGGACGCGCTGCGGTGGTTCGCCGCCTACCAGACTCCGGCGTCGATCCCATGAAGACAAGTGTGCTGATCCCCACGACCGGCGACATCGCCACCGTCCGCGAGCACGCCGCGCTGGCCGATCAGCTCGGCTACGACTCGGTCAACTGTTCGCACATCGCCGCCCGCGATTCGTTCACCACCCTCGCCGGGCTGGCGCACCTCGCCCCTTCGGTCACCTTGGGCACGTCGGTGGCGCCGATCCACCACCGCTCCCCCGCCTCGATGGCCCAGACGGCCGCCACCATCGACGACCTGTCCGGCGGCCGCTTCCGGCTCGGCCTCGGCACCGGTCACCGGGCCACCATGGGCGGCTGGCACGGGCAGGACATCGGAAACCCGGTGGCCGAGATGCGCGAGTACGTCGCGCTGGTCCGGGCCCTGCTGGCGGGCGCCGAGCCGCCGGCCGGGGTGCGCTGGAACTCGAGCTTCGCGTTCAACGGCTTCGCGGTCCGGGCCGACATCCCGATTTACCTGGCCGGGCTGTCTCCCGCCATGCTGCGCCTGGCGGGTGAGATCGCCGACGGGGTGGTGCTCTGGGCCTGCCCCGCCTCCTACGTTTCTGACGTGGTGATACGAGAGATCGCGGCGGGCCGGGCGCGGGCCGGGCGGGAGCTGGCCGGTTTCGACGTCGTCGCCGCCATCCCGAGCGCGGTCGTCGACGATCCCGCCGTGGCCTACGGCGGGATACGAACCGAGCTGCACCGCTACTTCGGGCTGCCCTTCTACCGGGCCATGTTCGCCCAGGCGGGTTACGAAGCCGACATCGCGGCCTACGACGCGGCGGACGGCGTAGCGGCCCAGCGCGCCGTGATCAGCGACGCGTTCATCGAGGACCTGTGCGCCATCGGGAAACCGGCGGACGTGGCGGCGGGCGTGGCCCGCTACCGGGCCGCGGGCGCCACCAACCCGATGATCACCAACATCGCCGGGACTGACCTGCGCCCGACCTTGGCCGCGGCCGTCAGCGGGTAGGCAGCATGTCGCGTACGTAGAGTCCGGGCGCGGGCGACAGGACCGGGTATCGTTCGCTGCCCAGGTGATCGGCCCGGGGCCGCCGGTCGCCGGACCGCGCCGTGACCCACTCGGCCCAGGCCTGCCACCAGCTGCCCGGCTGTTTCTGCGCGCCGGCCAGCCACTGCTCGGGGTCTTCGCCGGGTACGCCGCCGGTCCAGTAGTGCGCCTTGGGGTTGCCCGGGGGGTTCACCAGGCTGGCGATGTGCCCGGAGTAGCTGAGCACGAAGGTGGACGGGCCGCCGAGCAGCTGCGTGGTCCGGTAGCAGCCCTTCCACGGGGTCAGGTGATCGCTGACGGCTCCGGTGACGAAGGTCGGCACGGTGATGTCATGCAGGTTCAGCGGAATGCCGAGCACGCTGAGCTGCCCGGGCCGGGCGAGCAGGTTGTCCCGGAAGATGTCCAGGAACTGGGCGTGCAGCGCGCCGGGAAGATTGGTACCGTCCGCGTTCCAGGCGAGGATGTCGAAGGCCGGCGGCTTGTCGCCCATCAGGTAGTTGTTCACCCAGTAGTTGAAGACCAGGTCGTCGGGGCGGAGCCAGGTGAAGGCGGCGCCCATCTGCCTGCTGGTGATGATGCCCTGGCGCCGCGACCGCTGGCCGGCGAAGGCGATCAGGCCCCGCCCGGAGAACGCGGTGATCGGGGCGCGCAGGCCGAAGTCCAGCAGGGTGACGGCGTAGGACATGCTGTGCACGCGGTGGTCGTGCGCGGCGGCCAGGTGATTGAGCAGGGCGGTGGTGATGATGCCGCCTGCGCAAAAGCCGATCAGGTTGACATCCGGGCTGCCGGTGATGTCACGGACCGCGTCGATGGCGGACAACACCGCGTCGGCGTAGCTGTCCAGGTTCCACTGGCCGTGGGCGGCCGTCGGGTTCCGCCAGCTGAGCATGAAAGTCTGCAGCCCGCGGCCGGCGGCGTACTCGACGAAGCTGCGCCCGGGCCGCAGGTCCAGGAAATAGAACCGGCCGATGGGGGGCGGGACGACCAGGACCGGGCGGCCGAACACCTGGTCCGTGGCCGGGGTGTACTGGAGGAGCTCCGCGACCGCGTCCCGGGCGACGACGGCGCCGGGGGTCACCGCCAGGTCCCGGCCCACCTCGAAGGCGCCGGGTTCGGTCATCGACGGCATTCCGCCGTTGTGGCGGACGTCGTGGACGAAGTTGCGGGCGCCGCGGGCCAGGCTCATGCCGCCGGTCTCGAAGGCGCGCTTGAGTGCGGCCGGGTTGCCCATCAGGAAGTTCGTCGGTGCCGCGGCGCTGGTCACGATGTTGGCCGCGAACTGCGCCTGCTCGGGCATGGTGCCGTTGCGCCCTTCGCCCATGGCCTTGACGATCTGGTCCAGCGCCTGCGCCGAGGCGAGGTAGCTCTGCTGGACCATCCGGAACGCCGGGTTGGACGTCCAGGCCGGATCGGTGAAGCGCCGGTCGCCTTGGGCCGGGGCCACGTCGGACCGTCCCCGGGCGATGCGGGTGAGTTCCGCGCCCAGCCGGCTGGTCTCCCGGGCCACCGTCGTGCCCTGGCTCAGGGCCGCGGCCAAGCCGCGGGCGGCCTGGCGCAGCGAGGGCATCCCGACCGCTTCACCACCGCCGACCGACTCGGCGGGCGCGTCTGGCCCGTCCGTTCCGTCGGTCATCGTCGCGTCCGAACTGGTCACGCGCCACTCCTCGGATCGGTAAAGCCGCCCTACTCAGGATATCGATATTTTGAGTTATTGTCGATACTAGAGTCAAGCGGCTGGGGGCGGGCGACGGTGCGGACGGGCGACGGCCTAGCCGGGCGACGGCCCGGCAGGGCGCCGTCAGAGGGGCTGAACCTGGCCTTGCGGAGCTCGCGGGGCTCGCGGGTTCAGGTCGTCCACGCCGTGCTCGCGGGCGTACGCGATCAGCAGGGACGGAGCGCGGTCGATGTGTTCGGTCAGCACCTCGATGGCCTGACTGGCGTCGCGGGCGAGGGCGAACTCCTTGAGCTGCCGGTGTTCGCGGGCCAGGTCGCGCTGGTGGTCGTCGGCGAGCACCCAGTACCACCGGCGGTAGAGCTCGGAGCTGTCCCTGAGCGCGTTGACGACCGACTCGAGCCGTCGGTTGCCGCAGCCGGTCAGCAGGGCCTGATGGAAGTCGCGGTGCTGAGTGGCCCAGTCCTCGCTGACCGTTCCGTCGTCCCGGGTGACCGGCGTCCGCTCGAGCCGGTGGTGCCCGGCCAGGATCCCAGTCTCCCACTGCAGGTCGCCGCGCTCGACCGCGAGGCGCAAGGCGAGCGATTCGACCTGGATGCGGGTCTCGGTCAGCTCGGCGATGTCCTCGATCGACAGGTCGCGCACCCGGAAGCCTCGCTGCGGCGTGGAGACCAGCAGGCCCTGCTCGGTCAGCCGGGTGAGCGCCTCCCGGACGACGGACTGGCTGACCCCGAATCGGTCGGTGAGCTCGACCATCTTCAGCTTCTGGCCGGGGTGCAGGCCGCCGTTGAGCAGCTCGCCCCGGAGAATCTCGTACACCTGTTCGGTACGAGTGGCGGGAGTGGTCGTCACGTCCACAGCATAGCCCACTCCGCCAGAATAACGGTTTCTAGTAAAAATCTCGATAAGTTGTTGCTCTGTCGATTCTTTCTTGATTGACTGGCACTCAGCAGTCCGGCACCACCCGGCGGGTGATGCCCGAGCACGCAGGAGTCCGGCACCACCCGGCGGGTGATGCCCCGAGGTGGAGGCGGCCCATGTCGATTCCCGGTTCATCAACTGTCGAGGTGCCCGTGCTGATCGTCGGGGCCGGGCCGGCTGGGCTGGCCCTGTCCGCCGCCTTGTCGCGGTACGGCGTCGAGCACCTGCTGGTCGAGCGGCACCGGGGCACCGCCCACACGCCGCGCGCGCACATCATCAACCAGCGCACGGTCGAGATCCTCCGGCACCTGGGGATCAGCGACCGGTTCCACGCGGTCGCCACGCCGCAGCACCTGATGGCCAACAACCTGTGGGTGACCACGCTGGCGGACCTGGAGGTGGCCCGGTCGGAAACGTGGGGAACCAGCGCGGAGCGGGCCGCCGACTACCGCGCGGCCAGTCCGGAGCCGATGGCGAACTGCCCGCAGACCGTGCTGGAACCGATGCTGCTGGAAGCCGCCAGGGAGATGGGCGCCGACATCAGGTTCGGGTGGGAGTTCAGCCACCTCACGCAAGATCAGGACAGCGTCACCAGCGTCGTCCGCGAGCGCGACGCAGAGGCCACGCTGACCGTGCGGTCGCAGTACGTGGTGGGCGCCGACGGCGCCCGCAGCCGGGTCCTCGGCCAGGCCGGGCTGACCGTCGAGGGGCCTGATGATCTGGCCCGGGCGGCGAACATCTGGTTCCGGGCCGACCTGTCCCCGTACCTGGCGTACCGCCCCGGGGTCCTGACCTGGAACGTGATGCCGGGGCCGCTGCCGCCGCTCCGGCTCGGCACGCTGATCTGCCACAAGCCGTTCACCGAGTTCGTGCTGGCCTTCATGTACGACCCGGCGCAAGTGTCGCTGGACGCGATGAGCGAGGGTGAGCTGACGGAACGGATACACGCCCTGGTGGGCGAGAAGGTCGACGCCGAGATCCTCGGCGTGGCCGGATGGCAGGTGCGGGCGCAGATCGCGCCGGCCTACTCCGCGGGGCGGGTGTTCTGCATGGGCGACGCGGTGCACCGGCACCCGCCGACCAACGGCCTGGGGCTCAACATGTCCATCGCGGACGCGTACAACCTCGGCTGGAAGCTGGCTCTCGTCCTGGCCGGGCGGGCGGGGGGCGCCCTGCTGGACAGCTACTCGGCGGAACGACAGCCGGTCGGGGCGCGGGGCGTCCAGCGCGCCATCACCAGCCTGCAGGAAGGGGCCGCGGTCGAGGCCGCCCTCGGGTTCGAGCCGGGTCAGGCCGCCGAGGCGGGCTGGGCCGCCCTCAACACCTTGTACGAGCCGGGGCCGGCCGGAGACGAGCGCCGGGACGCGCTGCGCAAGGCGATCGAGCTGAGCAACTACCAGTTCAACGCCCACGGCGTCGAGCTTGGGTACCGCTATCAGAGCGCTGCCATCGTCGACGACGGCAGCCCGGACCCCACCCCCGTGCGCGACCCCCAGCTGTATTACCAGGCGACCACCCGTCCCGGCGCCCGCGTCCCGCACGCCCGGCTCGAACGCGACGGCGTCCCGGTTTCCTCGCTCGACCTCGTCGACGACCTGGGCTTCGCGCTGCTCACCGGGGTGGGCGGCGAGGCGTGGGCGGACGCGGCGGCGGAAGCCTCGGCGCTCGCGGGGGTACCCGTCACGGTCCATGTCATCGGAGGGCGGGACGGGGTGACGGACCCCTACGGGGAGTGGGCTTGTTTGCGGGAGGTGGAGACCACCGGCTGTGTCCTGGTGCGGCCGGACCGGCATGTGGCCTGGCGGTCGATGCGGCACACCCCGGACAGCGCGCGGCAGCTTCCCGCCGTCATCGAGCAGGCACTGGGACAGCCAGGCTGAACGTCAACCGCGACACAAGGAGATTGGCATGTCCGACACGGCCGAGACCGCCGACGTGATTGTCGTTGGCGGCGGTTCCGCTGGCGCGGTCCTCGCGGGCCGCCTGAGCCAGGATTCCGCGCGAACGGTCCTGCTGCTTGAGGCCGGCCACGCTTACGCCCCCGACGCCTATCCGCCCCCGCTGCTGGACGCCAGCCGGATCGCGGACCCGGATCACGACTGGGGCTATACCTCGCGAGGCAGCGACCAGACGCCGCGGATCCCGACCCCGCGGGGCAAGGTGCTCGGCGGCAGTTCCGCGGTGAACGCGGGCGTCGCGGTCCGAGCGCGCCCCGCTGACTTCGCCAAGTGGGGCGAGCACGGCGCCGAGGGCTGGTCGTTCGCCGACGTGCTCCCGGCCTTCAAGCTGCTGGAGAACACTCCCACCGGTGACGACGCCTACCACGGGCGGACGGGTCCGCTGCCGGTACGGCAGCGGACCGACGACGAGCTGACGCCTTCGCTGCGGGGATTCGTCGAGGCGGCGGTCGCGCACGGGTTCAAGCGGGTGCACGACTTCAACGGTGCCGAGCAAAACGGCGCCGATGGCTACCCGGTCAACGTGGTGGACGGAGTCCGGCAGAACGCGGCGCTGGTCTACCTGACCGCGGAGGTGCGCCGGCGGCCCAACCTCACCATCCGCGGCGACGTCAACGTCGACCGGCATGCTGCGCGACGTGGCGGGCATC
>PMST01000507.1:0-6681 GCA_003168295.1 Actinomycetota bacterium | reverse complement strand
CCAGCCTGCGGTCCCAGACCCAACCCCAAGCGTCATGACGCCGCCGGGAAAGATCCTCGAGCCGCTAATGGCGTCAGCTGCGCCGGTACGGCAGGCCAGTAACGGTTGACGGGGAAGATAAACCACCGTCCGTTCGGGATCTGCGCCCGGACCGCTGCGCGGGAAAGTGCGGGTGACCTTATGTCGAGAAGACCGGGTGTCGCGATCGTGGGGGCGGGTCCCGCCGGGTTGGTGGTGGCCCATCTGTTGCAGCGCGAGGGCATCCCGTTCGTGCTGTTCGAGCGGCAGGCGCTCGCAGAGTTGGCCCAGCGCCCCAAGGCGGGACTAGTCGAGTACCGCACCGTGCAACTGCTGGCCCGGGAGGGCATCGCGGGCTCCATCTTGCCGTTCACGACCGAAAATCATCGCTCCGAGTTCCGCACGCCGGACGAGTCGGTGCTGGTGGAGTACGCCGCCTTGACCGGCGGGCGGCCGCACTACATCTACCCGCAGCATGAGCTGGTGCACCGGCTGTGCGCGGCCCTGACCGCGGCCGGAGGCGAGGTCCGGTTCTCCCACGCCGTCCGGGCGGTAACCCAAGATGCCAGCGGAGTCGTGCTGTCGGTCGAGGGGCCGGACGGCGAGCCGTCGCAGGTCCGGTGCGAGGCCGCGGTCGGGTGCGATGGATCGAGCAGCCTCGTCTCGGCGGCCATGACCGGGGCCCAGGTCAATGAGCAATTGNNTTCCTGGTCATGGTGGCCGCGGGCCCGCCCTTGGAGAAGCACACCATCTACGCCGCGCATCCTCGCGGGTTCGCCGGGCAGATGCGCCGCGGCCCGGCTCAGACGCGTTATTACCTGGAGATCCCCGGTACCGACACCGCCGCGGACTGGCCAGAGCAACGGGTCCGCGACGAGCTGGCGGTCCGCCTGGGCATCGGCAGGCCGCTGGATGCGCCGCTGAGCGAGAGGGGAATGCTCGATCTGCGGGTCCGGGTGATCGAGCCGATGCAGCAGGGCCTGCTATTCCTGGCGGGCGACGCGGCTCACTTGATCACGCCGGCGGGCGGCAAGGGCATGAATCTCGCCATCCAGGACGGCATCGAGTTGGCCCACGGCCTCATCGAGCGCTTCGGGCCCCGGCCGGACGACACGCGGCTGGCGGCCTACTCGCGGACCCGGCTTCCGTCGATCTGGCAGACCGAGGCCTTCTCCAACTGGTTCCTGCACGTACTCCTCACCAGCCTGCGCGACGGGAAAGAACCATCCGCCGCCGTGCCCGGGGGCTTCTCCCATGGGCTGAGGCACGGCTGGATCGCCGCTTTGCAGAACGACCCGCTGTTCGCGCGCTGGTTCGCCCACGCCTACGCGGGAGTGGACCCTGATTAGCTTGGTTTATCCCGTCGTCGAGCAAGCTCGGGCGGACCGGATGAGGCGTGGGCATGACACCACGGTCGTTCCGCCCGCGCGAATCACTGTGATCCGGTGATGCCTCCTCACCTATCCGGCGGCAACGCTGGCAGAGGCCAGCGCGAAAGGCAGAACGATCATCCCACGGAGGAAAAAATGCGAGCAGCAGTAATCCGGCGATCCGGCGCCACGCCGGCCCTTGAGGAGTTCGCCGATCCGCAGCCCGGCCCGGGCCTGTCGGTGGGCACCCTGGTCGCGGCGGCCTTGAATCCGCTCGATGTCCTACTCGTGAACGACCAGATCCCGTTTCGCCGGCTCCAACCCCCCTCCGTCGCGGGCTACGAGGCGGTCGTGCAGCTCGGCGACGGCACGCGCTACTACCTGGCCGGGCCGCCCGGTCCGTACGGCACGCTCGCCGAGCTGGTGCCGGTCCCGGATTCGGCCGGCTTCCCGGTCCCGGCCGGCGTTGACCCCGGCCTCGCCGCCGCCCTCGGGGTGGCCGGCCTGGTCGGATGGGTGTCGCTCGACTACCGCGCTCACCTCCAAACCGGTGAGACGGTGCTGGTCCTCGGGGCCGGCGGCTCGGCGGGCCAGCTGGCGATGCAATCGGCCCGGCTCCTGGGCGCGGGCCGGGTCGTCGGGGCCGCCCGCGGAAAGGCCCTCGAGCAAGTCGCTGACCGCGGGGCCGACGCGGTCGTCGACCTCGCCGATGACCAGGCCATCGACGCCGGCCTGACCGCCGCGGCGCCCGGCGGCTACGACGTGATCGTTGACTTTCTATGGGGCGGGTCCGCCGCCGCCGCGATGAACCACGCTAACGTCGGCGCCCGGTACATCCAGGTCGGGAACGCCGCGGGACCCACGTCCACGATCAGCGCGGCTACCATCCGCAACAAGCTGCTTACGATCATGGGGCAGGGCATGGTCGGCACGCCCGCCGAGGTGCGCCGTTCCGCCTACGCGGAACTAATGCGGCACGCGGTCGACGGGGAGTTCAGCCTGGACCTGGAGCAGACCCGGCTGGATGACATCGGCCACACCTGGGAGCAGCTCAAGTCCGGGCCGCTACGCAAGCTCGTGGTCACACCCTGAGGTTCGGCGTCCCGCCTTTCGCTATGACGTGACGCGTTCCGCGCCGGCGAGATGCACCGAAAGGAACTGTCCGGCTCGGTCCAGCGCGGCGGTCGCTTCGTCGAGGATCGGGTAATAGGCCTGGAAGACGTGCGGCACGCCAGGGGTGATGTCGAGGGTGACCTCGACGTCGGCGGTGGCGGCTTGGCGCGCCAGGCGGACGGCGTCGTCGAGGAGAACCTCGTGCGTTCCGCCCTGGATGATCAGGGGCGGCAGGCCGGACAGGTCGGCGAATACGGGGCTGATGAGGCCGAGGGCGGCGTCTTGTCCCGCCGTGTAGTCGGGAACCCGGGCTTGGAGGGCTTCCCGGCTGAGCAGCGGGTCGGCCTTGCGCTTGGTTTCCATGGTCGTTCCGGCCAGGGTGAGGTCGGCGTACGGTGACATGGCGAAGGCCGCGGCGGGCAGCGGCAGCCCGTGATCGCGGGCGTTGACCAGGGTGGCGATGGCGAGCCCGCCGCCGGCGGACTCCCCCGCGAAGGCGATGTCCGAAGGGACTGTGCCGTTGTCCAGGAGGGCTTGGTAGGCGGCGAGGGCGTCGTCGACCGCGGCCGGATACGGGTGCTCGGGGGCGAGCCGGTAGTCGACGGAGATGACCTTGGCGCGGGTCCGCCGGCCGACCTGCGCGGCCAGGCCAGCGGCGAGGAAGGCGTCCCCCATGACGTACACGCCGCCGTGGAAGTACAGGACAACGTGGCGAGGTTCGATTCCGTCGATGGTGATCTCGGCGGTGGGGACGCCGCCCAGTGCGGTTGCGGTTGCGGTGACGGTCACGTCGGCGGGCAGTGGCACCGCCGAGAGCAACTCCCGGAGCAGTCGCCGCTGCTCGCTGACGTCGCTGTCGGCGGGGAAGGCTGACTGCCGCAGGATTGCGTCTAGGGTCTTTCGCTGCTCGGTGCTCACGGAGGATTTCCCTTCGGTTGGGTTGGGTTGGCGGCGGGAGTGCTACGGATGAGGGTCCTGTCATGCGTCGGGGAGGGCGTGCCCTGCTGATCCAGCGGCCCGGGGCGGAGCACGGCGCCGGCGATGACGGCGCCGGCGACGAAGATGCCCGCGGTCCACCAGAACGCGGTGTCGTAGCCGTAGGCCAGCGCCAGCCCGGTCAGGGCCTGACGGCCGATGATCCGGGTCGCGGCGAGAGGCCCGGCGAGGTAGGAGGCGACGGCGCTGGCGAAGATGGTGTTCAGCAGCGAGGTACCGACCGATCCGCCGAGCATCTGGCCGGCGGTGACAGTCGCGGCTGCGACTCCCGCGTCCTGCGGGACCACACCGAAGGTCGCGGTGTTGATCCCCGGCGCGATCACCAGGCCCAGGCCGATTCCGGCCAGGATGAGCGGGCCGAGCACGCCCGCCACATAGCCGGTGTGCGGGCCCAGCTGGGCCAGCCAGGCCGCCCCGCCCGCTGCGGCTAGCATCCCGGACGCGACCAGCGGCTTGGGGCCGAATCTGGGCATGAGCACGGTCGTGGACAGATTGGACATGACGATGAGGCCACCGCTCATCGGCAGGAACGCGAAGCCGGTAACGAGCGGCGAGTAGCCCAGCGTCTGCTGCAAGTAGTAGGTCAGGAACAACAGGACCCCGAACAGCCCGGCCGTGGCGATGAGCATCGAGGCGTTGGCACCTCCCCGGTTACGGTCGAGCACCACCCGGGGCGGCAGCAGCGGGCGGGCGGCCCGGCCCTGCCACAGCGCGAACGCCACTAGCAACACCACGCCGGCGGCCAGGAACCCGTAGGTGGACGGCGCACTCCAGTGGTTTGTGGCCGCGTTGGAGAAGCCGTAGACCAGGCAGAACACCGCGCTGGAGACCAGCAGGGCGTCCGGGACATCGAGCCTGGGCGGCACCCGGGACGACTGCCCCTTCATCCACAGCGCCCCGCCAGTGAAGGCGACCGCCGCGAAGACCAGGTTCACGTACAGCGTCCAGCGCCAGGACAGGTATTCGGTCAGCGAGCCGCCGAGCAGCAGGCCCACCGCGCCGCCAGCCGAGGCGATCGCCCCGTAGATGCCGAACGCTTTGCCGCGGTCCTTCGGTTCGGTGAACGTGGTGGTCATCAGCGACAGCGCCGCCGGCACCAGCAGCGCCGCGAACGCGCCCTGGCAGGCCCGCGCGGTCACCAGCATGGCGAAGTTGACCGAAGCCCCGCCGATGGCCGAGACTCCAGCGAAGCCAGCCAGGCCAGCCAGGAACGTCACCTTCCGGCCCAGCAGGTCGGCCAGCCTGCCACCGGGCAGCAGCAGGCTGCCGAACGCCAGGGAGTAGGCGGTGACCACCCACTGCCGGTCGCCTGTGGTGAAGTGCAGGGCTCGCTGGGCTGACGGCAGCGCGATGTTCATTACCGTGAGGTCCAGGACCACCATCAGCTGCGCCAGGCCGATCACGCCCAGGATGAGCCAGCGCCGGTCCTGGGCACTGCTGACGGAGGTGGCATCAGACATGAGATTCACCGCTTCTGCTCTGTCAACGGACGTGCCTGACGGTAATGACCGCCAAGGTGAGCAGCTATCGTCTGATCAAGGTGATTCGTGGTCCGGGGTGAGCTGGCGTCCGCTAGCGCGCGCGGCTGCCCGCCAGCAGCCGCAGCTCCCGGGCGCGCCGCACCGCCGAGGAACGGTCCCGGACACCGAGCTTGGCGTAGATGCTGCGGACATGCGTGCTGACCGTGGTCACCGAGACGGACAGCTCGCCGGCGATCTCGGGCCGGGACAAGTTCGTCGGCAGATATCGCAGCACCCTGAGCTCGCCGGGGCTGAGCTCTTCGGCTTCGAGCAGCGGCGGCGGCTGATTTCCGGCCGCCGCCGATGAGCCACGCAGGACACCAAGCGGGACGCCGTGCAGGATGTCGAGGATGTCGGTGAGCAGCGCGGCGTGCGCGGTCTGATGCCGCGGCAGGGCCTCGAGCAACTCCGCAGAGAAGGTCATCGCGAACGGCAGGACGAGCCCGTCCGACTCGGCCAGGGCCAGGGCGCGCTCGGCGGCCTGGTTCGCCGCGCGCTGGTCACCGAGTTCATGATGGGCGAGCCCGGCGAGCAGCTGCGCTTCGGTGACCGTGACGTCACCGATGACCGCGGCCATGCCATCAAGAACAGGCTGCACCGCGCCCAGGGCTCCGGCCGGATCACCTTCCGCGAGGCAGATCACCGCGCGGGCATTACGCATCTCACCGGAGCCGGCCCGCTCGTCATCGAGCGTCGCGAGGAAGGCGCGGGCCTCGGCGGCCATCCCGAGGCGGGCTTGGGTGGCCACCATCCAGGCGGTCACCCGGGTCGCCAGCGCGTGCGAGTCTGCTAGCTGCGATCCCAGCTGTTCGGCTGTGCTGAACTCCTGCAGCGCCTCATGGTGGCGGCCGCGGCCGGCCTGCAGCATGCCGCTCGCGATGTGCACAAGCAGGCTGATATCGGGCCCGGTGTCTGCTTGCAGGGCCCGTGCGGTGCGCTGTAGCCACCGCTCGGCCTCGTCGAACTCACCCGTCCACACCATCGTGCCAGCCAGCGCTATCAGCGCGGGCGCGACGATGGGCTCCGCGCCCCAGCCGTGCCGCTCGGCGAGCGCGATCGCCTCGCGGCAGCGGCGCTGAATAGTGGCGAACGTGAGTATCTTCGACGCGAACCCGAGCTGGGCCAGGCAGCCGACCTCGAGATAGGGCCGGCCGATCTCCCGGGCCAGCGCGGCGCCCTGGAGGAGGTGGCGTTCAGCATCTTCAAGCCCCGACCACGCCTCGACGGTCCCCAGGTTCATCAGCGCCACCGCGCGCAGGTCGCTGCCCAGGGCGATGTCTTCGTGCGAGCGCCCGGTGACCGGCGAGGCGAGGAACCTGACCTGCTCGATGACGCCGGCCAGGTGACCGCGCCGCCGGGCCAGCGACAGCTTCAGCGACGCGATCGCCACCTGGAGGCGGCGCTGGCGCGCCGGCGGTGCCGTTTCGGCGTGCGCTTCGGCGACCGCCAGGTGGGCGGCCGCCTCGTCCAGGCGCCCCTGAGCAAGGTCACCCATCGCGCGCACCAGGGTCAGCTCGGGGTGATCCGCGCCCGGCGGGAAGGCCCGCACCAGCGCCTGCATGGTCTGCGCCTGCCCGTCGAGCGTCAGGCTGAACGAATGGTCGGCCAGCAGCGCGGCCGCGCCGGGCCAGTCGCCCGCCGCCTGGGTGTGCCGGATGGCGTCG
>PMST01000618.1:5504-6202 GCA_003168295.1 Actinomycetota bacterium | reverse complement strand
TCAGCGCCGATCTGCCCGGGTGCCTGGCCGCGGATCCAGGCCTGCATCGCGGTGTCGACGGCACCGGGCCTGAACACGTTGACGGTGACGCCGGTGCCGTCGAGTTCGGCGGCGAGATTGGCTGAGTGCGCTTCAAGGGCGGCCTTGCTTGTGGCGTAGGCGTTGGCCCGGATCATCCCAGCCGTGTGGGCCGCGATTCCGCTGGAGACGTTCACGATCCGCCCCCACCGCTGCTGGAGCATCGCCGGCAGCAACGCGAAGCTCAGCCGGGCGGCCGCGGTGACGTTGATGCCGATCGCGGCAGCCCACTCATCCGGGTCAACCGTTGCGCTGGCCCCCAGGGGCCAGACGACGGCGGCGTTGTTGACCAGTACCTCGACCGCGCCCCACCGCTCACCGATCCGGTCGAGCACCGCGGCGACCTGGGCCGGGTCGCTGACGTCAGCCGGCAGGGCGAGTGCCTCTCCGCCGCGGTCACCCGCCAGCTTCACGGTCTGCTCCAGCTCGCCGGCCGAGCGGGCAAGCACCGCGACCCGCGCCCCCGCCGCCGCCAGCCCGGCCGCGATCGCCCGGCCGATTCCCCGCCCGCCGCCGGTGACCAGCGCGACCCGTCCGTCAAGTCTGTCTGCCATTGTCGTCACATCCTGGTTAGCGGCCTGCCGCCGCCGAGTCTTACCCCTGACTCGCCAGACACGATC
>PMST01000618.1:0-5474 GCA_003168295.1 Actinomycetota bacterium | reverse complement strand
GAGCAGGCGATGGAGATCCTGCACGCCTACGCCGGCCTGGTACTTGGCGATTCTTCCGGCGACGCGTCTCACCGCCACACTGGGGTCGCAGCGCACCTGCTCGCCTGCGGCCCCTGCGCCGATGACGTCCAGGGACTCCTGATCGCGGCCGGATCGGACCGGTCATGACCGGCGGGTCCGCCATGGGCGACAATGCCAGACTCGGTGCCATGCGCTCCAATAATCTCCTTGGCACGACCGCCGCCGACGGCAGCAGCCTGCTCGCGGCTGCGGCATCGGGCTGGTCGCGGCCGGTCCCGCACTGTCCCGGCTGGGACGCCGCCGACCTCGTCCGCCACATGGGGGGCATCCTTGCCTGGATGGCGGCCATTGTCGCCTCCCGGGAGCGGGTGAGCCGTCGCAGTCTCGATCCGCCGCCCGCGAGCCTCGCAGACTTGCCAGCCTGGTATTCGGCCAACCTGAGGCGGACCATCGGCATTCTCACCGACACCGATCCCGGCGCCAGGACCTGGACCTTCTCCAGCCGCGGCGAGCTGAGCGCGGGCTGGTGGCGACGTCGGCTGGCCGTCGAGACGGCGATCCACCGCTGGGACGCCCAGCATGCCGCCGCCATCGCCGGTGCCCTGCCGCCGCAGCCTCTCGAGGGAACCATCGCTGCGGCAGGGGTCGAGGAGTTCCTGACGGAGTTCTTGCCCGGCCTGCTCGCGCAGGACACGGCCGGGGGACTCGGCGGCACCCTGCACCTGCACGCCACCGACGGCGGCAGCGAATGGTGGATCGACCTGGACGCCAGGGCCGGGGCGGAAGCGATTCCCCGGCATGCCAAGGCCGACACCGCGATCCGGGGGACCCGCTCCAGCCTCCTGCTCTGGCTGACCAACCGAGAGTCCCCGGCGAGCCTGGAGATCTTCGGCCGGGCCGAGGTCGCGCAGCGGTGGAATCAGCTGCGCCGTTGAACGGCAGTACATCCGCAGTTGTTGCGAACGGTGGATACGACCACGATGGCAGGTGAGCTACGGCTCGCCAGCCAGTCACAGGAGACGTAGCGAAGGCCGCCAGTACATGGTGCCAGAGACCGAGATCACGCACCACGCCAGGCACGCCGTCTCGGTCCTGCTCAAGATCCGCTCCATTGCGCCAGCAGTTAGGCCCTGTGCCGCCAGCAAGCGCATCACCAATGCCGTGGCAGCCCAAACGCTCTCCCCGGCCCAGCGATGGAGCTGGCAACTACAAGCAGGCATCCTAAATGGCAGGCCAGCAGCCTAGAAGCCGGGCAGGACGGTCAGCATGCCGCTCCACCGACGCCGTCCGTGAGCCGCGTCGCCCCGGAACCGGGAGCGCACGGACATCTAGCGGACGGCGTCGGCCCGCAACCCCGCCTCGAAAGGCGTAAGCGCAGGTCAATTGCATGCAGCTCGGTCTGGGAGAGTCCCGCAGCCGCGCCCTGATCCAGCCGGCCGGCGGGATCATCGTCGCGGTCTACTTCGATGCCGGCCAGTCCCGGTCGCTGCCGTGGAAGCGCCGCCCGACTGCTCGCGGATCTGGCTGGCCCCGGCCGGGGCTTCGACGCCGTGGTGATCGGGGAGCCGCAGCGGACGTTCTGCGGCAACCAGTGCAGCCTGGTGATGCCCGTGTTCACCCATCACGGCGTCGAGTTGTGGGTGCCGGAGGTCGGCGGGCCGGTCGACCCGGACTCCGAGGCCCACGACCCGATCATGCCGGTGTTCGGCGGCCTGTCCAAGGGCGAGCGGAACCGGGTCAAGCTGCGTGTTCGCGCGGTCATGTCGGCGCAGGCCGCGCTGGAGGGCCGGTTCCTCGGCGGCAGGCCGCCTTACGGTTGCCGGATCGCCGACGCCGGACCGCACCCCAACCCGGCCGAAGCTGCCGACGGCAAGCGCCTGCACAAGCTGGAAACAGACCCGGACACCGACTGGGTAGTCCGGCGGATCTTCGCCGAGTACCTCGCCGGGCGCGGCCAGTTCGCCATCGCCGAAGGACTCACCCGCGACCAGGTCCCCTCCCCCTCCCAGCACGACCGGGCCCGCAACCGGCACCGCATCGGGGAAGGCTGGTCCAAGTCCGCCGTCCGCGTCATCGTGTGCAACCCCCGCTACACCGGCCGGAGGTCTGGAACAAGCAGCGCAAAGACGAGATACTCCTGGACGTCAACGACGTCGCCTTGGCCTACGAGACCCGGATGCGCTGGAACGAGGCCGGCCGCTGGGTCTGGTCCGATGCCATCGTCCACGAGCCGCTGATCTCCGCCGCCGACTTCGAGGCCGTGCGGGCCATCATGGCTGACGCCGGGCGCGCCCGGCGTACCAGCCGCGAAACGCACCAGCGGATCACTCACCCCTACGGCTGCGAGGGCGGCTGTACTGCGGGTACTGCGGACGCCGGATGCAAGGCCAGTACAGCAACCAGGCTCCCTACTACCGCTGCCGCTACCCCCGGCAACGTCTACCTCCGCGAAGCCGACCTGCTGCCCGTCATCGACAGATGGCTCCTGGTCATCTTCGCCCCGCACCGCCTCGAGCAGACCATCCGCGAGATGCAAACAGCCCAGGACCCAGGCCCGCGCACGGCCGCACCTGTCCCGCCCGCCGAAGACACCCAGGCCCTCATCGCCGACTGCGACACCCGGCTCGCCCGCTACCAGGCCGTCCTCGACGCCGGAGCCGACCCCCAGACCGTCGCCGAATGGCCCCGCCAGGTCAAAAGCGAGCGCGTCGGCGCGCTCACGGCTCGCCGGTCTTGATTCGGTGGCGCCGCACGGTGCCGTGTGGGTGTCCCGGACGTCCTCGAGCAGCTCGCCGCGCCGCCGACGTACGAGTTCGAGGGCGAAACCGATGCCGCTGGTGGAGCTAGGGATGAAGACGGTGTTCCGAAGATGTTCATACTTCGACCCGATACCTGCCGTCCCGGAGCGGGCGGCGTTGCCACGTGCGCTCCGTGAGGCGCCCGAGCCGCTTGCCGCGACGGTGAGACTGACGAGGGCCTGGATGCGCGGTGGTCACACCGGCGGGTTCCGGGCTGATGCTGATGCGGCGCGAGCTCGCGGTAGGCGCGGCGGAACTCGGCGTCGGCTGCCGGCGCGGCGAGCGCCCGTACGCGCTGAAGGCCATGATGGAACAGGACGGGGCGGCGACCTCTTCTGGCTCAGGATCTCGCTGCGTGCTGGGCTGGCCTACACGCCACGGCCTACGGTGGCACGGTAACCGGCCGATGGTGGTCGCACCGCGCACGTGACAGTTCCGAGGTGCTCACGACGATGGCCGGGGAGGTCTCTTGAAGGCAAGGCAACCGCTCGCCGACGCCGTCAGGGCTGCCGTCGGCCAGGTCCTGGATCCAGAGCTGCACCGGTCTCTCGACGAGCTGGAGATGATCCGCGTCGTCCGCGCCGGGCTCCGCGGTCAGGTGACCGCGGAGCGACCTCACCACTCCCGTAGCCCGCTGACCGACCGGATCGGTGCTGGCATCGTCTCGGCCGCTGCCGGGCTCGCCTCGTGAACGCGCGCGGCGAGCGAGCGCGGCGAGCGAACCGTGATCTTAAGGCTTGGCTGGCCCGGCGCAGTCCGGTCGTGAGCGGTGCCCGCGAGCGCATGCCGGCGCCGCTGATCAAGCGCCGCTTGCCGTCCGGCGCGGGCGCCATGCTTCAGCCGAACGTGACCGGCGACGGCGACGCCCGGCTGACCCTGCGGTTCTGGGTCATGGTCGTCATCACGGGTGTCGCGACCGGGCTGCTGGGCGACCTGATGATGTTCATCTTGTTCAGCGTCGAGCACCTCGCCTTCGGCGTGGACGATAACGGCAGCGGCTTCACCGCGGCGGTGGCCAGAGCCGGTGGCTGGCACCGGGTCCTGCCGCTGCTGATCGGCGGCGTGATCGGCGGCGTCGCCTGGTATGTGCTGCGCCGTTTCACGCCCGGCCAGAAGTCCGAGGTCGACGAGGTGCTGTGGACCGGTGACGGGCGGCTGTCCGTGCTGCGGAGCTTCGGCACGTCCGTCATCTCCGAGGTCGTCATCGGCCTGGGCGCATCACTCGGACGTGAGTCGGCGCCCAAGCTGATGGGGGCGGTCTCCGGCAGCGTCGCGGCCGGATGGGCGGGGCTTACCCCCGCTCAGCGGCGCCTGCTGGTCGCCTGCGGCGGCGGTGCCGGGCTGGCGGCGGTCTACAACGTGCCGCTCGGCGGAGCGCTGTTCACCGCCGAGATCCTCATCGGCTCGATGAACCTGCCTGTCATCCTCCCGGCGCTCGCCTGCTCGGGTATCGCCACGTTCGTCGCATGGATCTACCTGCCGCAGCAGGCGACCTATGCCGACATCCCGTCGTACGCCTTCGCTCCTCGCCTGCTCGTCTGGGCCGTCCTGGCCGGGCCGGTTATCGGCGTCTTCGCCGCGGGCTACATACGGCTGATCGGCTGGGTGTCGCACCACCGCGCCCGGGGTGCGTGGGCGGTCGGCGCCCCGCTGGCGGCGTTCGCGATCCTGGCGGTCATCGCCCTGAAGTACCCGCAGCTCTACGGCAACGGCAAGGGCATGGCCCACGACGCGTTCCTCGGGCTCGGCAGCCTCGGCCTGCTCGCTGCCCTGAGCGTGCTCAAGCCTTTCGTCACGGCGCTGTGCCTGAGCAGCGGCGCGTCTGGCGGCCTGTTCACCCCGGTGCTGAGCACGGGTGCCGTACTCGGCGGATTCCTCGGGCTCGCCTGGGGGCACCTGTGGCCAGGCTCGCCCGTAGGGGCCTACGCGATGATCGGCGCCGCGGCGATGATCGGCGCTGGCATGCAGGCTCCGCTGGCCGCACTGGCACTGGTCCTCGAACTCACGCACAACGGTTTCGCCCTGATGGTCCCGATGGTGGTCGCGACCGTGATCGCCACCGCGGTGACCCGGTGGATCGACGGATACTCCATCTACTCGGCCCGGCTCAGCGCCCCCGCGCCGGTCGATGTCTGACCGTCCGGCGCAGGTCGCGACGACTTGGTCGCGGTCGTGGCCACCCGCCAGGAACTCGCGCCGTCCCCCGGGGGCTCGGTACGCAGTCGTGCTCGTCGGTGATGACCTGCCATGCGGCCATGCGGCCATGCGCTGGCTCTAGATGATTGATTCCAAGGGGTGCTGCGTGAACAAGGCGAGGGCGGCCAAGGTCAGTGTGTGACGACCGACTTGGACACCCTCGCTACCGCACTGTACGTCAAGGCCGATGACCTGTTGAAAGCTTCGCCGCAGTTCGCTCCGTGGCGGCCGAAGGTCGGAATATTCCCGCAGCTGAGCGACGCCGAGCTAGTGCCGCATCAAGCTACGTTCGCCTTGTCGACGATGCGGCGGAGTCGTTCGTCGTAGGCGTGGTTGTTGCGCCAGATGATGTACCGGCGGATCATGCTGGCCTGCTCCTTGTGACTGGCGTGGTCGGTCCCGTCCAGCGCAAAGTAGCGCAGCGCCGTGAACTGCGCCTCGATTAACCGGCCTTCGGGG
>PMST01000367.1:5849-9088 GCA_003168295.1 Actinomycetota bacterium | reverse complement strand
TCGACCACGCGAGCGACGCTAGTGCCGCATCAAGCTACGTTCGCCTTGTCGACGATGCGGCGGAGTCGTTCGTCGTAGGCGTGGTTGTTGCGCCAGATGATGTACCGGCGGATCATGCTGGCCTGCTCCTTGTGACTGGCGTGGTCGGTCCCGTCCAGCGCAAAGTAGCGCAACGCCGTGAACTGCGCCTCGATGCGGTTTAACCAGGACGAATTCGTCGGCGTATAAGCGATCTCGACGTTGTTCGCCACCGCCCAGGCCCCGACCCGGCCGTCCCGCCTGGTGGTCAGGTGCGGGCTGAAGTTATCGCAGACGATCGCGATCCTGGTGGTGAGCGGGTAGAGGGAGCGCAGGTAGCGGCAGAACTCCAGGAACCGGGCCCGGGTCTTGCGCGGCTTGATATGCCCGAACAGCT
Organism: Actinomycetota bacterium; assembly: GCA_003168295.1. The sequence goes on along the minus strand of PMST01000367.1, from coordinate 8,673 downwards.
TGTCCTCGCCCAGCTCATAGGCGGCGAACAGGTGCCGGACCCCCGCGGTGCGGGTATAGGTCGCGCGCATCCGGGGCCGCGGCGCCCGGCCGGGCTCTTTGTTCTTGCCGCTGACCGCGGTCCACTGCCGTCCCGGGCGTGGTTGCAGGTTGAGCGGCCCGAACTCATCCACGCAAAAGACGATCTCCGGATCGCCGTCCGCAGGGACCGCTTCCCGGTCGGCGATCGCGTACAGCTGCTCGACCCGCGCCTTCTTCGCCGCGTAATCCGGGTCCTTCGACGCCTTCCAGGTCTTCAGGCGCTGAAAGGTGACGCCCTCGGCGCGGAGCAGAACCCGCAGGCCTTCGTGGCTGATGTCATCGACCACCCCCTCGGCCACCAGGAAATCCGCCAGCTTAGCCAGGCTCCAGGTGGAAAAAGGCAGGTCATGCTCGGCCGGCCTGGACTTGGCGATCTTCTTGATCTCCCGCCGCTGGCCCAGCGTGAACTTCGGCGGATGCCCGCCCTTGTATCTCGGGTACAGCGAATCGAACCCGTCGGCGTTGAAGTTCCGGATCACATCCCGGACCCGGTCCTCGCTGGTGAACGCCACCTTCGCGATCGCGGGCACGTCCATGCCCTGCGCTGACAGCAGCACCATCTGCGCCCGCCGCCAGGTCACCACCGACCCGCTGCCCCGGCGGATGATCCGCACCAGCCGCCGGCCCTCGTCATCATCGATCTCACGCACTCGCAGCCGCTCAGTCACCCGGCCAGTCTCGACGATCGGCGCTTCCAGAGAAACCCCCGGAACGGGGCAAACCTAATCTGCTACGGCACTAGGTCGGACAGGTCGATGTCGGTCACGGTTGGGCCTCCTGCGGTTGTGTGGCGGCCAATGTAGAGGGGCCGGCTGCCATGTGCTGCCTCCCAATGAGGCCATGTACACCGATCGTTCTGTGAAGATGCTTCAATCTGACACCCATCCTGACTATTTGTACACCGATCGGTATGCATTAGCCGCGCGCGCAAGATCGAGGTTAGTACGCGGGGAAACAACGATGGCCACAGCCCAGCCGACTGGGCGCAGCCGACGCTGAGCACGCGCCCGGATCCAGATCGCCGCGACAACCCTGTGTCACCGCGGCCGAATGGCTCTCCGGATGAATGAGCACGTCCAGGAGTACGTGCGCCGCATCCACGAAGCCAAGTGGGGTGCCCAGCGAACAGGTTATCGACGCCGTCGGAACCTCACCGCGCAGCCGCGCACTTGCCCTCGATAGCACACCGGGCGGCCATCTCCGCGGCCCGGCCGGCCGGCCGCGGTGGTCGCGGAGCGCGCGAGCGCATCCTGACCGCCGCAACAACCCTCTTTCACCGCGAGGGGATCCACGCCACCGGGGTGGAGCGGCTGACCGAATACGCCCACGTCTCGAAACGCACGTTCTACCAGCGCTTCTCCAGCAAGAACGACCTCGTGGAGGAGTACCTGCGCCGCATCCACCGAGCCGGCGGGCTCCCCAGCGAGCAGGCCATCGACACCGCCGGCGCCTCGCCCCGCGCCCGCATGCTGGCCGTCTTCGATAGCGCGCCCGGCAGCCGTTTCCGCGGCTGCCCGTTCCACAACGCCGCAGTCGAGGCAGCGGACGCGATGCCCGGGGTCGAAGACATCGTGCACGAGCACAAACTGGACTTCACCGCCCGGCTCATCCACACCGCAACCGAAGCCGGCGCCCGGGATCCATACCGGCTGGGCAACCAGCTCGCCGTCCTCTTCGAGGGCGCCAGAGCGCTGGCGACATCACTCAACGACACCTCCCCCCTGCTCCACGCGCGATCGGCCGCCGAAACGCTCATCGACGCCGCCACCATCGACTCAGGGAAATGACGAGGCGGAACACCCCTTGATCTCATCTAAAGACTGGCATGGCCGGCGGCCGCCGCGATGGCGTGGGAATGGTGCCCGTACTAAATTTCGGGATCAAGCCCTTACGAAAGGTGGCCGCACTCCGTGACCGCTGGCGCTCTCCCGCCCGGCTTGTGCGAGGCGTCAAGGGGGCAATCGGCGCCAGGCGACGATACCTCCGGGGTAATGCGGGCAGCCTGCGGGGCTACTGGGAAGGTACGCCGAGCGCTTCGGGATAGGCCCGACGGTAGGGCCCGGTCAGGACCTCACTCAGGCTGCCAGGCCGGTACGCGACGGTGCGGTGGCAGATCTGGCAACGGGTGACCGGCAGCTGGGTAACGATCACAGGGAAACGCAGGGAAGGCGGGTTGTTCATTTGCATCTATGATGCCAGCCCAGCCGGAGTGATCATGCTTGTGCCGCACGCACTCCACGCGGCAGATGAGAATGTTCGACAGGCATTTAACGCGTCGGTATTACCGTGACTGCTGAGCAATGAACATCAGAAATATCAGTACTTATTTTACTTCGGCCTGGCTGACGATGGACGCAGGCGGGCAAGATGAATGTCGCGACCGGTAATAACGACAGGTAATCGCGCCTGTGGTCTCCGGGATCCCGGTCGGAATCCGGCGGCATACCCCGTTGCCGGGGCGTCGCTGCGAAGTGCTCCGCGAGCAGCGCCGCCACCTGGTCCGCGGCCTGTTCGGGCAGCCAGTGCGAGGCGCCGTCGAGTTCGGTGAAGCGATAGGGCCCGGTGACGTAGCGCCCGCACAGCTCGGCCGCGGCCCGCGAGACGAACCGATCGCGGTTACCCCAGGCGAACATCGTCGGCACCCGGACCGGCCCGGCCGGCTCGCGCAGGCTGAACGGCATGGCCCGGTACCAGTTGAGCGGACCGCGCAGCACAGCCGGGTCCCGGGCCCGGGCGGCGTAGCG
>PMST01000367.1:0-5811 GCA_003168295.1 Actinomycetota bacterium | reverse complement strand
AGGGCCCGGGCGAACGCCTGCGGGTGCGGCACGGACAACGCGGCCAGCGAGATCACCCGCCCCGGATGGCGGCCGGCCACGTACCAGGCCAGGGCGGCGCCCCAGTCGTGCCCGGCCAGGTAAAACCGTTCCGCTCCGGCCGCGTCGGCCAGCGCGAGCACGTCCGCCGCCAGCTGGGAGTTCCGGTACGCGGCCCGGCCGGCCGGCCGGGCCCCCGGGGAGTAGCCGCGCAGGTCGGGCGCCAGAACCCGGTACCCGCCCCCGCCGAGCGCGGACGTCACCCGGTCCCAGCACCGGCGGTCCTGCGGAAAGCCGTGCAAGAGGATGGCGACGCCTTTCGGCCTGTCCCCGTCGGCCGCGGCAGTGTCGGTGACATCGAAGCTGAACGCCGCGTTGGTAAAGCGCTCCATGCCGTCATCTTCCTTCCCCGGGGGGCGCGCTGCCCGGTGCAGTGGCCGGCGAGCAGCCGGGCCTCCAGGACATTCATTTCCGGAAATGCGCCGGGCAGCTGCCGGACCGTGTCATATTTGGAAGCGGTCAGCACGGTGCACTGACCAGCCATTTCGTCGCCGCTGAGCACGGCCGGATCGAGTAGGCGCATCACGCATCAGGACCCGGCGCCCAGGGGCGGCAATGCGCCCATCTGCTGGAACATCTCCATCAGGTTCAGTTCGTCCCAGTGTTCGACGAACATGCCGTCCTCGACGCGCCAGATATCGATGGAGCGCATCTCCACCTGGTTACCGCTCGCCGGGATGCCCATCAACTCGCCGGTGTGGGTACCGCGGTAGACGAAGCGGCCAACCACGCGGTCACCGGAAGTCACGAAGTCCTCCATGCTGGCGCTCAGATCGGGCAAGGCGGTGAAGAACGCTGTCCAGAACTGGCGGTTCACCTCACGGCCGTCGGCGACGAAGGCGTTGTGGTTGCGGTAGTCCTCGGCCACGAATCGGTCCACCAGATCCGGTTCGTGCGTGTTCAGCATCACGAGGTAGGTCTCGGCGAGGTGCCGCCCGTTCGTATCCATGTGAGGTGGGCCGTCCATCCGGTCCCACCGTGCCGGTACTAAGACCTAAAGTGTGCTCATACGACCATTGCTGCGACCACGGCCCACGCTGACAACGGCAGCGGCGGTTGACCACCTGGCCCGCCATTCCATGGGACATAAGCGGGCAGCTCAGTACTACCCAAAGTTCTGTCATTTGCCAGGAGCGCAGTCCGCCGGGCATGTCCGTCCAGGATCTCTGCTCTGCAGAATGATTGTTCTGCAGAGAGTTCGCGAGCGCGTTGCATGAGCCACAGACAGTGTAGATCGGCGGGTGGGCGCGCGCGGCCTGTCAAGGTGTTGCGATCACATTTTGTGGTCGGCCTGCTTGGATCTGGTTCCGGCGGGGCGGAATGGCTCGGCGTACCGCGCGGGGGCAGGCAGCCAGGGCGGGTGCTGAGACGAAGGCCATTGCCGCGTGGCAGGGCGCTGGAGCAGCGGTCTGCGGTCATGGCACCGGTACGGCGAGCTAACCCGATGGCTTCGGTGAATTCCCCGATCGCGTCGAGGTACGCCTCCACGTCCTGTGGCGTGTGCGCGACCGAGACCGTCGGCCCGAGCCACCAGCCCGACTCCCATACGCCGCGGTTGGCGAGGAACAACCGGATGAGCGCGCGCAGGCCGGGGTCGTCGGTGTCCCGGGCGCCGCGGGCATCGCGCGGAGGCTCCGGGCTGAAGAAGTAGAAGGCGTGTGAGCCGTGGACGTTGACCGACCAGGGCAGCCCGGCCCGGTCGATGTGGGCCCGCAGCCCTGCCGCGAGCTGGTGGCCCAGCCTCGCCGTGGTGATGAACGCCTCGGGTGTCAGCACCTCGGTGAGGGCGGCGCGGGCGGCGGCCATGGACAGCGCGTTGGCGAATAGCGTGCCCCCGGTGGCCACCTCGTCGTAGGCGATCCCGGATACGGCCGCCCCGCCGGCGGGCGGACGCAGCACCTCAGCCACCTCGTCCGTCATCCCGTACGCGCCCAGCGGCACCCCGCCGGCGATCGACTTGCCGACCGTCAGCAAGTCCGGTTCCAGACCCCACTCCGAACTCAGCCCGCCGTGCGCGGTGACCAGCGTGTGAGTCTCGTCAATGGCCAGGAGCGTCCCATGGCGGCGGGTCAGCTCGCGCAACCCGTCGTGGAACCCCGGGCCAGGCAGGAGGAACCCGGCGTTGGTCATCGCTGGCTCGGTCAGCAGCAGCGCCACGTCGCCGGGCGCCAGCGCACGCTCGACCGCATCCAGATCATTGAACGGCACGATCCGAAGATTGGCCGTGACCTCGGCCGGCAGGCCGGTGTACTCCGGCAGGACCCGGCCGTCTTCGATGATGCCCAGCGTCGGCTCGAGGTGGCCGTGGTACTTGCCGTCGAACACGACGACCTTCTCACGGCCGGTCCGGACCCGCGCGATCCGCACGACCTCGGTGTTGGCTTGCGTCGCCGACAACGTGAACTGCCACTTGGCCATCCCGTACCGCCGCGCCAGCGCCTCGGCCACGACCAGCGCGTCTTCGGAGGGTAGGAGGAACTGGCTCCCTGCCGCGGCCCGCTCGCAGACGGCACGCACGACCGGCGCGGCGGCGTGCCCGCAGAAGGCGCTCATGTCCGCGACGTACATATCCACGTACTCGTGGCCGTCAAGGTCCCAGAACCGGGACCCTGCCCCGTGCGACACCCACAGCGGCGGATGATCGTACAGCTCATCCATCCACGACATCGGAACACCACGCGGCATCGTCCCGGTGGCGCGAGAGGTCGCTTCCATCGAACGAGGGCGGCCGTCCCGGAACCGTTTCCTCTCGGCGGCGGCAAGCGCCTCGACCGTGGCCTGATCCATCCCGGCACCCCCTGCCACGCTGCCTTGATCGTCGGTGGCAGTCTGGCCCCCCGCCCGGCTCCCGTCAACAACGACGCTCGCCTGAGATGATCCGCGCTCCCGCGGCCGCGTAACCCGCATGAACCGGGGCCGCCTGCTCTTCCCGGTTTATGCCCGGCAGGGCCCTGTGTCCTGCCGTGGGCTGTGAGTCTCATGCTCCAGGCTGTGCCGCTGACGGTCGCTTACTGGTCCGCAGCGACCCGATGATCCGGCCGCGCCCAGACATGGCATCTAGGCTCGGGGCGGCTCTCATCGCCTACCCCCATACCGCCCGTCCGCTCATCGCCCGGCCAGCGGCCAAACGTTACCCACGCCGCCGGTGCCGAGGATGCCGCCGCGGGCGACGCCCGTCTTGTCCTTGGCCCGCCGCATGCACGGGCCGCTCCCATGCCCGCAGGCCAGATCTTCACGGACACGTCCAGCCAAACACATACGTTCGACCCACCGGCAATCCCCGGGTACAGGTTCATCCCCGCCAAGCAAAAACAAGAGGCGATCACACAGCGTCAGACCACGCCAAGTCCGTAGTTCCCTACCGCCGAATAGGAATGCCCGTCAATCTGATGGGGATTTGCTGCCCGCGGTGCGCAGAACATCTGTTCTCGGCGCTTGGCTTTTGGATCGGCGGCTGGGACCAGCATGCCAGCGGTGCCGGCTACAGCATCTGCTTGCTTAAATGCGAGACCCGCTGCCGGCCATGGCCGGTTACGGAATGCCGCTGGGTTCTGTGCTACCGCGCGGTACCGCCGGATCGGTATGCCAGGCGAACTGGCTTGCTGGGCCGTGGACCACCCCGAGTTTCTTGGAGGCCGTGACCTCTGGGAAAGTTGGGACTCATGGCATACGGGAAACGGCACCCCGCTGAGCTGCGGGAACGTGCGGTGGCAATGGTCTTCGAGCTGCGTGCCGCGTCGGGCAGCTCGCGCGGAACCCTGGCAAGCGTCGGCCACAAGCTGGGCGTCAATCCTGAGACTCTCCGCAACTGGGTGGAGAAGGCGGAAATCGACAGCGGGCAGCGGCCAGGTGGCACGAGCGATGAGAAGAAGCGTATTGCCGAGCTGGAGAAGGAAGTCCGCGAGCTGCGGCGGGCTAACGAGATCCTGAAGGCGGCGAGCGCTTATTTCGCCCGGGAACTCGACCCCCGGCTTCCGCGCTAGTCGAGTTCATCGATTCACGCAAAGACCGGTTCGGAGTGGAGCCGGCCTGCGCGGTCCTGGGGATATCGCCGTCTACCTATTACGCGGCGAAGAAGAGAGAGGAGAATCCGTCGGCGCGGTACGAGCGCGACGAGGAGCTGAAGAAGGCAATCATGCGGGCAAGAGAAAAGAAAGGGCGGAAGCTTTACGGCGCGAAGAAGATGTGGCGTGAACTGAATCGCGACGGGATCAAGGTCGCGCGGTGCACGGTCGAGCAGCTGATGCGCGAGATGGGCCTGGAGGGCCTGCGGGCCAGGAAGAGGAGGCCGCGGACCACGGTGCCTGGGCCGGCTGGCCAGGAGAGGCCGTCTGACCTGCTGGAACGCGACTTCACTGCACCGGCTCCGAATCGCCGCTGGGTAGCTGATATTACCTATATAGAAACTTCTGCCGGCTTTGTTTACGCTGCGTTTATCCTTGACCTGTTTTCCCGGATGATTGTCGGCTGGCAGGTTTCCGATTCGCTCCGGGCCGAGCTGGCTCTCGACGCGCTCGAAATGGCCGTCTGGTCTCGCGGCGACCAGATGGACGGCCAGCTTGTCCGTCATTCGGATCGCGGGGTCCAGTATACCGCGATCCGCTGTACCGAGCGGCTCGGCGAGATAAGCGCAGTCAGGTCGGTCGGGCGCAAGGGTGATTCTTATGATAATGCGGCGGCCGAGTCGCTGAACAGTCTTTACAAGAAAGAGCTCATCGAGAGGGAGGAGCCGTGGCGCGGGACCGATGATGTCATGCTCGCGACTCTGGAATGGGTTGACTGGTATAACACCGAGCGACTGCACTCCGCTTGCAAGTATATTCCCCCGAGAGAATATGAGGAAAACTACTACGCCCAGCAGGAAAGAATGGTAAGTTAATCGAATCCGGCAAGCAAAGGCCTACAAAGAAGCCGGGGCGATCCAGGTCCGCTCGAGCCGATGATCGGCTCGTTCGCTCTGCACCTGGCCGCCGAGCGAAAGGCAGCCCGGACGGTGCAGGGCTACACCTCCGCGGTCCGCTGGTTCGCCACCGGCTACCTGGCCGGCAAGACCAGCTGGGAGCAGGCGGACGCCCACGATGTCCAGCGGTGGATATGACGCAGCTGCTGGGCCGGTACAGCGGCGCGTACGCCAGCATCCAGTTCCGGGCGCTGCGGCAGTTCTTCAAATGGCGCGCCGCCGAAGAAGAGTCCCCCGACCCGATGGCCCGGCTCCGGGCGCCGAAGGTCACCGTGACCGCGGTCCCGGTCTTCACCAGCGTAGAACTATCGGACCTGGACAAGGCCTGCCAGGGCAGGTCGTTCGCCGCGCGCCGCGACGCCGCGATCATCGCGGTATTCACCGCGACCGGGATCCGCTACCACCCCGCCGACCCCGCCCGCACCGACCTGGACCTGCACGCCCGGGAGATCCGGATCCGCGGCAAGGGCGGCACCGCCCGGACCGTCAAGATCGGCCACCAGGCGGCCCGCAGCCTGGACCGCTACCTGCGGGCCCGCGCCCGGCACAGCCAGGCGCACCGGCCGCAGCTGTGGCTCGGCGCGGGCAACCGGGGGCCGCTGACCGCGACCGGGATCTACCAGCTCGTCGCCCGCCGCGGCCGGCAATGCGGGGTAAGGGTGTACCCGCACCGGTTCCGGCACCACTTCAGCCACACCTGGCTTGAGCGCGGCTGCCCGGAAGGGGACCTGATGGAGCTCAACGGCTGGTCCTCCCCGCAGATGCTCGCCCGC
>PMST01000313.1 GCA_003168295.1 Actinomycetota bacterium | reverse complement strand
CGGCCGACGGCGGCGGCGGCGAACGAGTCGATGATGAGCAGGCTCAGCGTCTGCGCGCTGAGGTTGCCGAGTTCCGGTGCGATCAGGATGCTCGCCACGGTGGCGCAGACCGACCCCAGGATCCACGCCAGCCCGGAGGTGCGGCCGTGCCTGATGCCGAACAGCGTGGCCAGGTCGGCGTTGTCGACGATCGCCCGCATCGAGATACCGGTCCTGGTCCGGAACAGCAGCCAGCGCAGCGCCAGGGCAAGCACGAGCGCGGTCCCGATCGTGATGAGCCGCTGCCAGGTCAGCACCACGCCGAACGCGGTGAGGCCGCCGCCTTGCGGGAAGATGTTCGGGATCGCGTGCGGCGAGTCCGGGTTCCAGAGCACATTGGCCACCCCGAGCAAGCCCAGCGACAGGCCTAGGGTGGCCGTGAGCTTCACGATCACGGTCGCCTGAGCCAGTCGCCGCATCAGCACGACGTCGAGCAGCAGCCCGAACAGCGGGGCGAAGACGCAGACCGCGAGGAAGAGCGCGAGGGCCTCGGGCAGATGCCACTGCACCAGGAGCGTCCAGTAGATGAACGCCCCGAACATCCCGATCGAGCCCTGCGCGAGGTTGAAGATGCCGGTCGAGGAGTACACGACGACCAGTCCGGTGGCCTGGACGGCGTAGATCCCGGCGATCGGCAGGGCGAACATGAACATCTGGCCGATCGAGTCGACCGTGATGGGCGACCCTGCCCATGAGCGGATAGCCACCCACAGCAGGGCCGCCGCCACCACGACAGCACCGACAGAACGCCGGTTCCTCAGCGCTCGCATGCTCAGCCCTGGAACGCGGTCTGGGGGTTGACGGTGATGGTGCCGGAGGTGCCGCAGGCGAGGGTGCCCGCCTTGGCGGGCCAGACCCGGGTGAAGGTGCCGTCGGCGTTGGTGTTCAGCACCACCAGGCAGTTGGAGGGCGTGTGCTGGGACGGCGTGACCGGCCCTATGATGCCGCCGTCGGTGAAGTTCTTGACCTGGCTCAGCGCCGTCAGGATGTTCGCCCGGGTCAGGGCGTTCGGGCCTTTCTCCGCGACCAGGTTCTCGACGCCCTGCTGGAACAGCCGCGCCGCGATCCAGGATTCGATGCCGAACGAGTCGGGCGTCTTGACGCTGCTCACGAACGTCTTCATCTCCGCGTTCACGCTCGCGTCGCTGAACGGCAGCGTGTCGATCGCGACCTTGGTGCCGACCGCGGCGGCCCCGCCGGCCTTGACGAAGGCCGGGTCGTAGCAGGTCGTCTCGCACACCCACAGCACCTTCGAGCTGATGCCCTGCGACGCGGCCTCGGCCTTGGCCTCGAGGAAGGTGGGGAACACCGAGTCGGAGAAGTAGAACTGCGACTTGCTTGAGGCCATCTTGGTGATGATGGGCGTGAAGTTGGCCTCGGTCGCCGTCGCCGGCAGCCCTACCATCTGGTCGGCCTTGAGTCCCTGGTGCTGCATGTAGAGGTACGACGGCACCGCGCTGTCCTCGATGACGGGCGGGGTGAGCGCGACGTAGTACGTGCCGTGGGCGCTGCTGGTGCCCAGCGCCTGCTTGATGTACTGGGAGTAGACCGAGCTCTCGGTGTAGGTCTGGGTGCCGGTCCCGGCCGGGCAGGGCGAGCCGGTGTTGCCGTACAGGAAATCGGTCTTGTTGCAGGCCTGCAGCGGGTTCAATGCCACCGCGGGCGTCTCCGGCAGGCCGACCGGTTGGCCCGCCTTGTTCTTGCAGTTGTCCAGCGTGCTGACGTCGGAGACGGCGAGCGCGTACGTGCCGACCATCGCGAACGCGTTCTGGCAACCGTCGAGGTACCCAGCCGAGGACTGGGTGGGGTCAATCTTCGAGTCGAACACCCGGACCTTCACCTGCCTGCAGGCGAGGCCGCCCTCGCTGTTGAGCAGGTTCGCCCACCCCTGGATCGCGGCCACCGACCCGTCGGCCATGCCGGGGATCGCGGAGGCGCCGATGTCGGCCATGATCTCGATCGTGATGGTCGTCGGAGTGACGCCGACGTCCGTCGATTGCAGCTTCACGCCTGAGCACGACTTCGAGGTTGAGCTGGCTCCTGTGGTAGGCGCGGCGGAACTGGTGGCCGCGGCGGCGGAACTGGACTGAGTGATCGTGGGGCTGGTCTGGGCGGCGGCGCCACCGTGATTTCCGGCGGAGCAGGCCGCGGTCACGAGCGAAGTCGTGACCGCGGCGACAAGGAGAAGCAGATTCTTCCGCATCGCGGGTGGCCTCCTGGAGATTGCGGTTATTCATCGCCACCTGGGCCGGTGGCTGAGTCCTTGCCGGATCACCCGCGACCAGCCGTCGCCAGTCGGGTTAGAATCATGTTCTCTATTTGATCCAGATGTGTCAATGGTGTTACGGCAGGAAGAGGCTGATTGAGCAGCGGAGTTCAGACATAATCGATCGAACGACCGCCGATTACGACGCCGTCGCTAGAATGTTATGAAAACATCATTTCAGTTTGAAGGATGCCTGATGATCGTCCGACCGTCGCGGAAGGACGCGTCACGGATGCTCAGCGCCTCGGTCAGGCCCAGTTCGCGGATGTTGTTGATGAACTCCCGTCCGCCCTCGCTGTGGGAGTTGACGATCGACAGCTCGGTGCCGGCCCGGAGCGCCTGGCGCATGCCCATCTGATCCATGGCGCGGTGGATGGTGCGCTTGTTGACCTGAAGGACGTCGGAGGGGATGTTGGCGACCCGTCGGGCGACCCGCAGCGTCTCCTCGGCGAGCTCCGCGGCCGGGAACGCCCGGTTGGCGAAGCCCCAGTCCG
>PMST01000147.1 GCA_003168295.1 Actinomycetota bacterium | reverse complement strand
TCTCCCCGGCGGTGAACCGGTCTTCACCCGCGGGCAGCGATACCCTGACCGCCTCGCCCCAGCCCAACAGCCCGGCTCCGTGTTGTACCCAGGCGACCACGTCCGGGCGGGGGATATGCCCGAGAAGATCCCCTGGGTCGGGCACGGCGACGGTGCGGGCGCTGAGCCGCCCGGTCTCCTGGCGGCTCAGCGCCCGCACGCTGTCGTCCGTGTCACCTGATCGCCCGCCACGAACCCATATTCTAGGTGCCGTCCGCCGCGGGGCTGACTTCCGGGTTGGCCGGCTCTCTTGCTCCCGGCCTCGCCAGCGCGCTCGGCCACCAGATATGCCGCCCGATATCCAAGGTCAGCGCGGTCACGAGCACGGACCTGACCACGATCGCGTCAAGCAGCACGCCGAGTGCGACCGCCACGCCGATCTCGGTGAATTCCACCAGCGGCAGCGTGCCGAGCACGGCGAACGTGCCCGCGAGCACGAGGCCGGCCGAGGTAATGACGCCACCGGTGGCGGCTAGGCCGGTGAGCGCGCCGCGCCAGGTGCCGAACCGGGCCGATTCCTCGCGGACGCGGGTCATCAGGAAGATGTTGTAGTCGATACCCAGTGCCACCAGGAACACGAACACGAACAGCGGCACCGAGGTATCAGCGCCCGCGAACCCGAACAGGTGCTTAAAGACCAGCGCGGACAGGCCGAGAGCCGAGCCGAAGGACAGCACCACGGTGGCGATGAGCACGAGCGGCGCCACGATCGCGCGGAGCAGCAGGCCCAGGATGAGGAGCACCACGCCGAGTATCAGCGGGATCAGCAGATCCCGGTCATGAGCCGCGGCGGCCTCCACGTCCTGGTTGATGGCGGTGCCGCCGCCCACCTCGGCATCGGCGCCCGGTATGGCGTGCACCGTGGTCCGTATCCGGTCCACCAGCGTGTACGCCGCCGGACTGTCCGGCGGCATGGTCATCGTGGCCTGTACGAAGGACAGGCCGTCCTTGGTCACCGGCGGGTCGACCGAGGCGATGCCAGGCGTGGCGGCGAGCGCGTCCCTGACCGGTCCCGCGCTCGCCGCCGTCGCGATCACGTCGACAGGTTCGCCGGAACCGGCGGGAAAATGCTTAGCCAGTACCTGCTGCGCGGTTATTGACGGCGGGGTGCCGCGGAACGACTCGGCCGTGGTCAGCGTGCCGAACTTGAATCCGGCCAGCCCCGCCGCCCCCGCACCGAGCAGAATCACGGTCACGATCCACACCGCACGCGGCCGGCGGCTGGTAGCCTGCCCGACTCGTGACCACAGCCCGCGGCTAGTCGGCTCCGCGGAACCGTAGCCCGGCCTGACCGGCCAGAAGATCCAGCGCCCGAAAACGACGAGCAGCGCGGGCAGCAGCGTGATCATGGCGATCAGGCCCACCGCGATGCCGACAGCGGCGACCGGGCCCAGCCCGGAGATGTCGTTGGACTCGGCCGCGAGCAGGCAGAGCATGCCGGTCACGACGGTCAGCCCGCTGGCGATGATGGCCGGGCCGGCCCGGCGCAGGGCCACGGCCATGGCCTCGTGGCGGTCGGCGTGCCTGCGCAGTTCCTCCCGGTACCTGGCGATCAAGAGCAGCGCGTAGTCGGTGCTCGCGCCGATCACGAGCACCACCAGGATGCCGTCGCTCTGCCCGTTGACGGTCAGGTTCGCGTGCTGGGTAAGCAGGTAGATGACGGCCTCGGAGACGGCCAGCGCCACGCCCGCCGACACGATGGGCAGCAGCCATAGCACTGGGCTCCGATAGGTCAGCAGCAGGAGCCCGATGACCACGCCCAGGGCGGCGTACAGCAGGGTGGAGTCGATGCCCTTGAATATCTTGAGCTCGTCGGCCGCGCTGGCGGCGGGCCCGCCGACGTACACGCTCAGCCCGGGATCTCCCCTGGCGGCGGTGGCCTTCAGGTTGGAGACGAAGCCGCTCAGGTCGCTGTTGTAGCCGAGGTCCGCGCCGATGACGGTCTCGATTGCCTTATGATCGCTGGCCAGCACCGGTGAGGCCACCCGGCCGTCCACGGCGGGCAGCGTCGCGAAATAGCGGGCGTCAGCCTTAGCCTTGCTCATGTCGGCCGCCGTGACCCCACCCGGGCGCACGTAGACCACCAGGGCGGGGTTGAGGTTCTGCGACTGGAAGAGGTTCTGCTCGTTCAGTTCCTGGGTGGATTCCGCCGACGAAGGCAGGTAGGCCGACGAATCGTTCTTTTCCGCTCCCTGAAGCTTGCCCGCCAGCGATCCCAGGGCCACCACCACCAGGACCCAGAATGCGACCACCAGGTACTTTGACCTCCGCCCGCAGATAATCGCGATCAGCCGGCTTACGCCGCGTGACCGGGCTCCCGTCTGGCGTCCGGCGGAGCCCTGATCTTGAGAATCCCCGATTTTGTCACGCTGTGCTTCCTGTCCCCGTATTTGCACGTGCTGGGCGATCCCGGTGTCCTCGCCGCTGGCGCGGACACCGGGATCTTGACCCGGCGTGTTACGGGGCGCCCCCGTGGTCCCGCGCGTCACGTCGTCCCTCCTTGCGCGTAGAAGATCCTGATAAAAGTACTCTGGAGATACGATGTATCGCATCAGCTACGGATGTCAAGTTATATCTTGAATAGCCGAGGCACTCGATCGTGCAAGGAAGCCGAGCCGGGCGATTTCACCCGGGGAAGCGGACAGCTCACGGTCGAACCGGGCATCCGCACAAGCGTGCTGACGAGGGACTTAGCCGCCGATATCAAAGCCCCGTATTCCTACGCCGAGACTTCTGGCGACGAACTGGCCGCGCGCATGGCGATCGGCTCGGGAACCAGAACGCCCGAGGTCCGGAACAGGAACTCAGCGTAGGTTTCCGGCATCTTGCCGGGGTCGGCCAGGTACAGGTCGGGGTTGGTCCGCATCGCGTCCACCTTGCGCTGGGCGTAGCTGATCTCGGCGTGGATAGCAGCGATGCGCCTGGCCACCCGGAACAGCATCGTGTTCCGCAGGGTCATCTTGAGCTTCGTCCTGTACCGGGCCATCGTCATTCGCCTTTCTCCTCGACGTTGCGGCCATCACTGGCCGTCCACTATCGAGTTTCGCGGTAAGCACCCGGCGGCCGCGTCGGAGTAAATCCCTATTTTTCCTGCTGAGAGGGCCCTTAGACAGGCCGAAAGGCGGCTTAGGCCACTTAGGCGGGGTCTTCGTCCCCGAACGGCACTTAGCGCCTGCCCAGGCTAGGCAACACGCCGCCTCGGGGGTGCGGGCCAGCTGAGACAGATCGTCTCAGAGCAAGGTCAGCTGCTCCGACGGCGCTGGGGAAAGCCGCGGTGCTGCGGGGATCTCGGTGGCTCCCTGTGCCTTCGGGCCGGGCTGGGCCGGGCGTTCGCGCGGGCGCAGGGTGCCGTGACCGAAACCAGGCCTCGGCCGGCCGATCCCGTGCTTTTCCGCCAGCTCGCGGACCTGGCCGGCGATCCTGGCCTGATACGCCTTGGGTGTGTAGGCCCCCTGGCCGTACAGCTCCAGGTACCGGTCGACCAGCTCGGGGTGCTGGGCCCGTAGCCAGCCCAGGAACCAGTCCCGCGTTCCCGGGCGCAGATGCAGCACGATGGGCATCACATGCCGGGCGCCGGTGGCCGCGATCTGCCGCACCGTCGCCTCGAGCTGGGCGGGGGAGTCGGTGAGAAACGGCACCACCGGCCCCATGAGCACGCCGCAGGACAGGCCGCGCTCATTTAGCGCGGCGCACGCCTCGAGCCGCCGGGCCGGTGCGGGGGTGCCAGGCTCGATAGATCGCCATAGGTCTTTATCGATAAACCCGGCCGAGACGTTCAGTCCAACGTCGGTGATCTCGGCGGCCTCCGCGAGCAGCTCGATGTCACGAAGGATCAGCGTGCCCTTGGTCAGGATCGAGAACGGGTTCGCGGCGTCCTTGAGCGCGCCGATGATGCCGGGCATCAGCTGATACCGGCCCTCCGCTCGCTGGTAGCAGTCCACGTTGGTGCCCATCGCGATGTGCTCGCCTGGCCAGCTCCGCGAGGTCATCTTCTTACGCACGAGTTCGGGCGCGTTCACCTTGACGACCACCTTGGTGTCGAAGTCCGCACCCGCGTCGAGGTCCAGGTAGGTATGCGTGTTCCGAGCAAAGCAGTTGTGGCTCACGACGCCGTTGGCGATGAAGTCGCCCGTTCCGGTGGTGATGTCGTACATCGGCAGATCCAGCCCGAGCGGCTCGATCGCCGCCACCCCGAGCTTCGCATCGCTCTTGATCGCGACGTCTTCGATCGAGCGTTTGCGCGTAATGGCCGGGTCGACGGTGTGGAAGAACCGTAGTGCCTCCCTGAGGCCGCCGCGCAACCGGATGCACGTGAGTCCGTTGGGCAGGTTCCTCGGTTCGAGTGCGAAATCGAAGCCGAGCGACCGAAGCGAGGAGACTGTCCAGTTGATGATTTCTGGATTGGTGTTGGGGATCCGCATGATGCCCGTGCTGTAGCTGCCCTCGGCGTCGAAGATGCCGGCCAGGAAACCCTTGCGCCAGTCCAAGGTCGGATTCTCCGGCCAGCCGATCAGCCATTCGATCGTCTGGACGTCGTCGCGACGGCTAGTACGGATCGCGGTCATCTGGCGCCGCGTGGCCGACTCCTCACTAAAGGTGAATTCTCCGCACCGGATACCCACGTCGGCGAGGTAATCGGCGGTCCTGTCGAGCCCCTCCCGGTCGGCCAGCGCTAGCCGGAACTGATGGACCTGCGTACCGGCACACGGGTAGTGACCAATGGTGCCGTCGCCGCGGATCATCCCGCACAGGTAACCGCGCCGGTAAGCGGCCGTGTCCTTCGGCGGCTCCGCGAACCCGCCGACTCCCATCAGCTTGTTGTTGACGGTGAGGAATGGTCGCTGCAGCGGACCAGACTCGGCCCCCGTCACATGCTTCCAGCCACGCTCGGTCAGGAAACGGTGATCACCGCTGCAAATAAGCTGGGTGCCGCCCTCCAGGATGACCCGATAGGCAGGCTTTACCGTGGACCACTGCGCCAAGACGGTGGTGAGCGCGTACCGGCGATAGTAGCCTTCGCGGATCGTGCCGTAGATATCATCCCCGACCCGGACCTCGGCGATCGGCTTCGTGCCGCCGTCTGCCATCAAGATCGGCGTCTGACCGCTGACGCAATAAACACACGAATGCTGGCAGCCCCGGTAGGGGTTGATGGTCCAGCGGAACGCCATCCTGGACGCCTCGGGGACGCGGTTGACCACGGACTTGGCCTGGACCTCGTAGAAGGTCATGCCGCGGAACCCTGGCGTGTCGAACGCGCGGGCGACCGCGCCTCGCTCAATAAGCGGGAGCGCCGTGTCGCGGTGGCCGACGGGAGGCCGGGGACCATGCCCGGCGTCCGGGCCAGGCGGCCGCGGATCGTCCACCGGCAGATCGTCCAGCGGAAGATCGTCCAACCGCAGATTGTCCCAGCGCATACGAAACACGGTAGAACGATTTTTCGAGCGATGCAAGTTTGACACGATAGTGATCGCCGTAAGTATTTAACCGGCACTCTGTACACGAAGAAAGACTTAGCGTAGCCTACGGTCTGATCAGGGCGCGGAGCAGACGAACCGGACCGCGATCGTGCCTTACGAAAAACGGGCGAAGTACGACGCCAGAACAATTGGATAAAGACTGGTTCCTGGGGGATAGTGAAGGTAATCACCCAGTGCACGATGCGGAGGTAGCCGTATGGCGCTGTCGATGGACGAGCAGCGTGTGCTCGCCGAGATCGAGCGTCGGCTCGCGGCTGACGATCCCGGCCTTGCCACCTGCCTGACGTCGTTCCGGCGCCCTGGTCCGGCCACCGTGCTGCGCTCGCCCCGGGCGCGCATCATAGGCTCGCTGTTTACGGTGCTGCTCGTCACGATGGTCTCGCTGATGGTCTACGCGATGATCCCGTTCCGGACCCACGGCGCGCGGATGCCCGCCGCGCCTAGCGCGAGCACTCATGGCGCGGTCGCGACTGCGGCCGCGGGAGCTAGCCTCGGCTCGCGGGCCACCCCGCCCGCCTTGGCCAATGCCAGCGCCGGGGCAACGGCAGCCGCGCGTTCATCCGGCAAGTCCGCGACGCCCTCGGCCGGCGCGAGCGCCAGCACGAGAATCATCGAGGGCGCCAAGAGTCAGTCCGAGCCGACAGCGACAGGACCGTTACCGCGCGCGGCTAAGGATTCCCGCCAGAGCTGGACGAGATAACGCTCCAGGCCTTCGAGCGTCTTCTTCTCCTGCTGGAATTCGTCGCTGAGCGGATTGCGGTGACGGTCAAAGAGCTCGGCGTAGCGGCGGGTCACCTGGTCACGGTTGCCGGCGTAGACGCGCACCGAATAGTCACCGACACCGCCGCCAAGCCGCAGACCCTGAACTGCCGGGCCGGTCAGGCCCATGTTGATGCTCAGGTGCCCGCGCAGGTAAATAGACCCTTTGGCCTCTTCGTCCCAGGCGTCGCCGCACGGCGGTGGCGCGCTGTCCCACTCCTCCAGGACGAGCCGGACGTCGATGTCCTCCTGTAGGCTGCCGACCCACAATTGCTCGCGGTTGGTGCTGATCAACGCGCCGACCGGAGGCAGCGGACCTCCTGGTGCGTCCGGGTCGACGGACGGGTCGTGGATCCGGAACATTCTCCGTTCCGGAGTTACCGGGATGACCAGCTGTAGCAGCCTGCGGCTCATAGTTCCCCCCCTCGGCACGTTGATACCTCTGATACCAGTCCGCTTCGTTAGCAAATCTAGACCGCAGACGCGCATCATGCAGGCAAAAACGACACGGAACTGCTAAACGTAACCACTTGACTACTACGCGTTTCAGAGTAGCGTTATATCTGTTATGAGCATTGTGTCCGACCCTGACCTGCCGGCCTTCGATTTTGCGGCACCGGGCGTCGCGGTCGACCGCTATCATCGGCAGCTGGCTGAGACCCGTCAGCCGGGCTTGCGAAGATGAATACGAACCACGGTCCAGCGCCGGACGTATAACTAGTAGCTGGTACTCGTCCGCGGCGAGTACGACCCAAGGGGTTTGCGCGATGCAGGCACAGGTACGAGACGCCCAGGGTAGGTCACTCACCGTGCCCAGACGGCTACCGGAACGAACACCCGTTCCTGTCCTCACCCAAGCTCAGGCTTCCCGCACCGATGCCAGCGCCGTCATGAGTGTCGGCGTGAGCGCCGATGCCAGCGCCGCGACACGCGGGCGCCGGACGCTCATGCTGGCCGTCTGCTGCATGAGCCTGTTCATGGTCGGCCTGGACAACACGATCGTGAACGTCGGGCTGCCCGCCATCGGCCGCGATCTGCACGCCGGCGTTTCCGGCCTGCAGTGGACGGTTGCCTCCTACACGATCGTGCTGGCGGCCCTGCTGATGCTCTCCGGCTCGGTCGCCGACCGGATCGGCCGCCGCACCATCTTCCAGGTCGGCCTGTCGCTGTTCACTCTCGGCTCCTGGATGTGCAGCCTGGCGCCCAGCCTCAACTGGCTGATCGCCTTTCGCATCCTGCAGGGAGTCGGCGGCTCGATGCTCAACCCCGCCGCGCTCGGCATCATCACGAACACCTTCACCGGCCGGGCCGAGCGCGCCCGCGCGATCGGTGTCTGGGACGGCGTCTTCGGCCTTTCCATGGCGCTCGGCCCGGTGCTGGGCGGCGTGCTGGTCGGAACCGTCGGCTGGCGCGGGATCTTCTGGGCGAACATCCCGGTCGGCCTGGCCGCCATCTCGCTCACCGCGCTGTTCGTGCCTGACTCCAAGGCGCCGAAGCCGCGCCGCGCCGACCCGGTGGGCCAGATCCTTCTCATCGTGATGCTCGGCTCGCTCGCCTACGCGATCATCGAGGGTCCTACCCACGGCTGGTACTCGCCAGAGATATTCGGCTTCTTCGCGCTCTCGGTGGCCGCGCTCGCGGTGCTGCTCGCCTACGAGCCGCGCCGGGCGGACCCCATGATCGACTTGCGGTTCTTCCGCAGCGTGCCGTTCGCGGGCGCCAACCTCAGCGCCGTCTGCGCCATCGCCGCGATGGCCGGGTTCTTGTTCCTTTCCACCTTGTACCTGCAGGACGTACGCGGGCTGTCGGCGCTGCAGGCCGGCCTGACCATCCTGCCCATGCCCGTGGTCATGGCCCTGTGCGCGCCCCTGGCCGGCCAGATGGTCGCCAAACGCGGCCCGCGCATTCCGCTGGTCATCGCGGGCGCGGCTCTCACCCTCAGCAGCGCGGCGCTGTCGCGGCTGACGGGTTCGACCGACCACCTGTACCTGATCGTCACCTACGGCCTGTTCGGGGTGGGGGCCGGCATGGTCAGCTCGCCGATCACCAACGGGGTCATGTCCGGGGTCCCGAAGACCCAGGCGGGCATGGCCTCGGGCATGAACTCCTCCAGCCGTCAGCTCGGCCAGTCGCTCGGCGTCGCGATCGTCGGCTCGGTTCTGGCGGCCAGCATGCGCGGGTCATTGCAGGCGGGCTTCTTGCAGGCCAGCCACGCGGGCTGGTGGATCATGGCCGGGTGCGGCTACGTCGTGCTCCTGCTCGGCCTGGTCTGCACGACGACGTGGGCGAAGGCGACCGCGGCCAGGCTGGGCCCGGGCTAGGCAGGGTGACCGGCGATCTGCCGCAAGGCTCCCGGATCCATGATCGTGATACGCCGCTGGCCGGTGCGGATGAAACCGCGCCGGCGCCAGTTACCCAGGGCCCGGGTAACGGTCGCACGTGACGTGCCGGCCAGGCTGGCCAGATCCTCCTGCGACAACGGCATCGTGACGTAGACGTCGTCGGCCATCCCGGTCCCAGGCTGACCCGCCAGGTCGAGCAGCAGGAAGGCAAGCCGTTGCGCGCCGCTGGTGCCCGAACGCCTGCGCAGCATCGCCGCCGTGTCACTCCAGCGCTGCGTGAGGAAGCGCCGGTAGGCCTGCGAGGCGCCCAGGTAAGAGTCGAGGAATGAGCTGAACTTGTCGTGCCCCACGATCAGCGCGCGCACCGTGCCGGCGGCCTGCACCGTGGCGGTGCGATAGCCGGTGGCCTCGGCCAGCTCCCCGACGATGTCGCCGTTTCCCCGCAGCGCGAGCACCATCTCTTGGCCCTCACTGGTCACCGCGAGGATCTTCACCCAGCCCGCCACGAGGATGAACACGTGCGTGGCCGGGTCGCCTTCGACGCACAGCGCCGCGCCGGGCGGGAACACGCTCATCCGGCCGAGACCCGACAGGACCGACTGCTCCGGACCGGTAAGAAGACTCCAGAAACCCTGGGGCGGTCCCATCCCGTGCAGATTCATATCACCGAGGAATGCCTCACGTGTCAGTGAGCGGGCCATGGCCGACCTTGGTCCTACGATGAGGCATCCAGGGGCAGTTCACAAACACCGAGGCAGGAAACGCGTCACGCGCCGAGCAGGACCGTCACCGTCCAGGCCAGGAAGCAGGCCGCGGTGATGAACGTCCAGATGTCGACCAGGTGGATCCGCTCCCGCCGGATCCGGGCCGCTCCGAGCAGGAGGTTCACCCGGGCCCAGTTCCAGGCGTCCACGTTTTCCTCAGACGGCGGAACCGTCAGCCACCGCACCCGGGGGTCGATCGGAGCGCCGGCCCGCCAGCGCTGCTCGTTGAGCTGGTCGAGCACCGGCCGGCCGGCCAGGAGCAGCAGCGCCCCGGCCCGGAGCCAGCAGACGATCAGGCCGGCCAGCAGGCCCGCACAGGCCAGGCCGATAACGCTGGGACGCAGCACGGAGGGCGAGAAGGCGGCCTCCACGGCGATGCCGATCGTGATCGCGCTCAGAACGCTGCCGTCCAGAAGCATGCTGCCGCGCGTGTCGCGCAGCAGCCAGGCCATCTCCGCGATGGCCTCCTGGGCGGGCCCCCGATCTGGCAGTTCACGATCTAGCTGGTCGCGATCGGCACCGGGGTGATCCTCGCCGAGGCTGCGTCGCCCTCTCATCGCCTCCGCCGGTACAGCCAGGGTTGCGGCCATCCTTCTCGCCTCCGTACGTGCGCTCAACCTTCTCCTCAAGCCAATCAGGGGAGAGGACGCGGGGCTGAGTCACCTGCAGCAGTTTCACTGCGTCAAATGACGCACGATCAGCCAGAGGAGGGAGAACGGGGCGGCGGGTGGCTAGCCGCAGCCGCAGGAACCGCCGCAGCAGCCCCCAGGATCGCCGGACCCGGCCGAACGATCGCGGCCAGAAGCCAGGCCTGACACCGAGACCGCGGACAGGAGCTTGACCGTGTCGTCATGGCCCTGCGGGCAGATACTCGGAGCCGATGACTCGGTCATCGGCCGGCTCAGCTCGAACGTGTCGCCGCAGGCACGGCAGCGGTACTCATATCGGGGCACGGTGACAGTCTACGCGCTGCCGCCACGGCGGGGCGAGGCGGGATCACGCCTGGTTACCGGGGGGGAATCGTCCGCCACGGCGGGGGCATCGCCGTTGCGGGGAGTGAGGGCGTGCCCGTTCGGAATAATTCTCTTCTTGTGGTCCACGGGCGCCAGGATGACCGCAGGAGCGTCTTTGTCGTCGTAGTAGAACTGCTTGCCGCGCAGCAGTGACACCAGCGCCCCGGTAACCGCCATGAGCGCGGCGGCCGTGAACACGATGACCAGGCCGTGATGAAACGGCGCCTCGATCAGGGTCGGGAAGAACTGCCTGCCGGTGAGCACCGCGACGTTGTGCGCGGGCAGCTTGGACAGCACCCCGTAGGGCGCCAGCAGGTTCTGCACCGGGTTGTAGCCGAGCAGTGAGGCGAAAACCGTGCTGACCGGCGGCAGGTGGCTGACCTGGGTGGCCACCGAGGCCGGTACGCCCTGGGCCATCAGCCCCTTGCTCAGGGTCTTGGGCAGGGTCGAGGCCAGCCCGGCGATCATCAGCGAGAAGAAGATGCCGATGGACAGGGACATACCGGAGTTCTGGAAGGTGGAGCGCATCCCGGAGGCCGAGCCGCGGTGGCTGGCCGGTACCGCGCTCATGATCGCGGAGGTGTTGGGGGAGGCGAACAGTCCCGAGCCGACCCCGTTACCGAAGATCAGCAGCGCGAACACCCAGTAGGAGAAGTCTATCGGGAGGAGCATCAGCCCGGTGAAGCACAGCGCGGCCAGCAGCAGGCCGGAGGTCGCAAACAGCCGCGGCCCGTACCGGTCGGACAAGACGCCCGAGATCGGCCCGGCGATCAGGAAACCCGCGGTGAGCGGCAGCATGTAGATCCCGGCCCACAGCGGCGTCACCGTGAAGTCGTAGCCGTGCAGCGGCAGCCAGATGCCGGCCAGCCAGATGACCAGCATGAACTGCAGCCCGCCGCGGGCGATGGAGCCGAGCAGGCTGGCCGCGTTGCCCGCCGCGAACGCCCTGATCTTGAACAGGCCCATCTGGAACATCGGCTCGGCGATCTTGGTCTCGAAGATGCAGAACGCGGTCAGCATCACCGTGCCGCCGATCAGGCCGCCGATGATCCACGGGTTGGTCCATCCGGTGGCGTGACCGCCGTAGGGCCGGATCCCGTAGGTGATGGCGACGAGCAGCGAGCCGAGGCCCAGCGCGAACATGACGTTCCCGATCCAGTCGATCTTCGCGCGCTTGGTGGTCGCGATCTCGCGCAGGCTCTTGTACGCCCACACCGTGCCGAACAGCCCGATCGGCACATTCACCCAGAACACCAGGCGCCAGTTCACCGCGGCCAGCAGGCCGCCGAGCAGCAGCCCGACGAACTGCCCGGAGATCCCGGCGATCTGGTTGACGCCCAGCGCCATGCCGCGCTTGTTGGCCGGGAACGCGTCGGTCAAGATCGCGGCCGAGTTCGCCATCAGCATCGCGCCGCCGAAGGCCTGCCCGAACCGCCAGCCGATGAGCCACATCGCCCCGTGCGTACCGGTCAGCGGATCCAGGGACAAGGCGATCGAGGCCAGCGTGAAGACGACGAAGCCCAGGTTGTAGATCTTCACCCGGCCGAACATGTCGCCCAGCCGGCCCAGCGTCACCACCAGCACGGACTGCACGAGCAGGTAGCCGATGATCATCCACAGCAGGTATGTCACGTTGCCCGGGGTGAGCGGGTTCAGGTGGATGCCGCGGAAGATGGCCGGCATCGCGACGATCACGATCGACGCGTCGATCGTGGCCATCGTCATGCTCAGTGTCGTGTTGGACAGGGCGATCCACCGGTATCTATCCGGCCGCCCGTCCTGGCCAGGCGATCCGCCTGGCGTTCCGGATGTCCCGTTCACATGACCTGAATCCGCGCTTTGCCGCACGTTAAACGAGTCTACAGCGAATCACTTGCTTGATAGCAACTATTAGCCTGCGGAACTTGTTTCACTCGCCCCTAGCCAGCAGAACTTGTCTCACTCGCCCCCGGATCCGTCCGGGCCACCGGGGTCGGCGGAGGCGTCCCCGGCCGGAGCCTTGTAGGCGTCGGGTGTGCGCTCCACGATGTAGTAGACGGCGACCAGCGCGATGATCACGAAGGAGGCGACGGCGTAGAACTGCGCAACCGCGATGGCCATGACGTAGGCAAGCCCGCCGCCGACGAACCGCGCCCGGGCGGCCCAGTGCTTGTCGATTGGCAGCCGCCGGTACATGTGCTCGCCGTGCAGGGTCCACTCGAACATCCCGCCGAAACCGATTGACATGCCGAGGAACACGGCGCCGTAGAGCATCATGGCGATCTGCGTGTCCCGGTGCGCGTGCGAGCCGTGGGGGCCCAGGTACACGGCCAGGTACTCGGCCACGGTGGCGGTGGCGAACGGGATCATCACCACGAACAGCAGCAGCACCAGATTGAGGAAGAGCAGCGTCCGGTCCACCACGGCGATCCCGCGGACCAGCACATGGTGGTTGACCCAGACGATGCCGATCATGAAGAAACTGATCAGGTACGCGACGAAGGCCGTCCAGTGGGTGCCGAGCTGATGGAGCAGCACACCGTGGCCGGGCCCGGCCACAGTGAGATTGAGGGCGAGCAGCGTGATGGCCACCGCGAAGACACCGTCGCTGAACGCCTCAAGCCTGGACCTGTCCACCTGCGCCTTGCTCAGTCGGCGGCGGGCCGTTGCTTGACGGTCGCGAGGATCTGGTTCACGCAGTCCTGGAGCTCGTTCTGCTTGCCCGGCATGTCCTTGCTGGCGAAGTTGTTCAGCAAGGCCAGCACGCGGTCCTGGCCGTTCAGGATGTCGAGCTGCTGCTTGCCCATCTCGTGCAGCGCGATGAGGGTCTCGTGGTCGGCGATGGCCCGACGGTCGCTGGCGGCCTGGGCGCGGTTCGCGCTGACCTGCAGCGAGATCATGATCGACAGCTGCGGCAGGTTGAGGATGGTCAGGAGCAGCGGCCAGGGCGTCTTGTCGAATCCGACGACGTTGCCGAGAAAGAGCCAGGCCACCACGCCGACGGTGATGAAGACGAAGACGTACATGGAACCGCAGAAGACGTTGACCGCGTCCGCGATTCTGTCCAGGATGCTGGTGCCGCGCACGTGCTTGGACAGGACGAGCCTGGGAATGTGCAGTTCCGGGCATTCCCGGATCTTCTGAGCGCGCTCACGGATATGGGTCGAGGCCTCTTCGATGGCCCGGACGGCGGCGCCATCGGTTTCCGGGCGTGGCGGAATCGGTGGCAAAGGAGTGAGCGTATCGGGTGAGCACGTCTCGGTCATCAGTATCCTCCGCGCAGCCGCCGCTGGTGTGGAGGCCACGACCAGCGAAACTAGGGACTGCCATAACCTAGCGCGCTTTCGCGCTCCCGGCTCGGCACGGACGCGTACACCGTTTCTCCCGGGGTCATGTGGCGTTGATTTACTTATCCCGAACGGGCGGTGGTGACACCCACATGTCACCGCCTGCTAGTGGCGCGTTGGCCGGCGCGGTGCATCCTTCTGGCCATGACAAACGTCGGTCACGGCCGGGTCGGCGGCCCTTCGGTAACCCCGCGAGCCTGCAGTAACCGGGTGCGCAGCAGCGTGTCCAGCGCGTCGCTCAGCCCAGCCTCGAGGCGCTCGAGTAGGTGCTCGCCTTCGGCGGCGCTGGCCCCGGCCGGGTCGCCGAGCACGCCGTTGGCGCTCACCGCCCGCACGCCCTGCTCACGCAGCAGCGGCATGATCTCGGTCAGCGGCCGGACGTCGCCTCGCGCGGCCGCCTCCAGGCGCACGGCATCCGGGTCAAGCGCGAGCATGAGCGAGGTCTCGGACCGGCCGGCGTGCGCGTCACCGCCGGGCAGCCCGGCGTGCCAGCTCGAGCAGGCGCGTCCCTCGTAGCGAAGCCGGCCGACGGCGGCCTGGACCGCGGTGCCGTTCCCGCCGTGCCCGTTGACCAGCAGCACGGCGGGCCAGTGCAGGCTGGCGTGCCGGCCTAGTTCGATCAGGCACGTGGTTAGCGCCCCGGTGCCGATGGACAGCGTGCCGGGGAAGGCCGCGTGCTCACCGCTGGCGCCGATGGCGAAGCCCGGGGCGAGCGCGACCCCGGCCCGGCCCGCGCAAGCCCGCCGGGCCACGGCCACCGCGATCCTGGTGTCGGTGTCAAGCGGCAGGTGCGGGCCGTGCTGCTCGAGCGAGCCGACCGGCACCACGAGCAGCTGCCGCGGGCCCTGCTCGATCTCGGGCCATCGCAGCTGCGCCAGCTCAGCAGCAGGCGGCGACGCGGACATGCCGCCATGCTATGTTCCTGCCGCGTTGCGCCTACCTCGTCGTGCCTGCCTCGTTCCACGGGCGGGCCCGGTGTGCCGCGACATCGACCAGCCTTTCCAGGCGGGGCAGCGCGACCGAGGTGAGGAACTCTTCGCGGGCGGGACCCACCAGGCTGACCACTTCGCGCCATACCGAGCGGCCGGCGATGAAGCCCGAGGCTCCTCCTTCGTCGCAGGCGATCTGGATGATGTCGGTGAACTGGTCGAAGGGCACGCCCGCGGACAGCACGGCCCAGGGGTGGTGCAGGATCGCCGCCAGCCGCTTGCAGCCTTCAGGCGAGCCGGGGTATTCGAGCTTGAGCAGGTCGATGTCCAGGTCGTCCAGGGCCCGGGCTGACTCGATGATCGCGTCCTCGCGGGCCTGGCCGCTGAAGTCCTCGCCCGGGCGGGTGTACACCAGGTTCTCGATGACCACCGGCACGCCCGTGGCGCGGCAGTCGCGGATGATTTCCTCGCAGACGGCCAGCGTCTCGGCGACCAGGTCCGGCTCACCCGGGGCCGGGGCCGGGCGGTCGGCGCGCAGCTGGACGAAGAACTTGAGGGCGTCGCCGCCCTGGTCGAGAACCCACCGGGCGTCCAGGTCAGGGTCGCGGTGGGTGCGCGGTTCGCCTTGGTAACTGCGCCGCTCCGACGGTTCGGCGGCGATGAGCAACCCGCAGTTCGCGGCGAGCGCCTTGGCTTGGGTGATGGCCGGGACGCCGTAGGTCGGGTCGGAAAGCAGGCCGGTGGCCGCGGGCGTCAGGACGCGGGCAACGTCGGCTTTCGCGGTACGCAGGTCGTCATCGCTCGCGTCGAGGCCGACCGCCGTGAACATGCGGCGCAGGGTGTTGCGCTGGTCCATGGCGATGATGGAGAACA
>PMST01000665.1:4188-15680 GCA_003168295.1 Actinomycetota bacterium | reverse complement strand
CCGAGATCTTCACCGAGTTCAACGGGTACAGCATCGCCGCCTCCTGCGCGCTCTCCCTGGTGCTGGTGGTGCTCAGCCTGCTCGTCGTGGTCGGGGAAGGCGCGGCCCGTGGCCGGGGACAGGTCAGCAGGTCCGGGCCGATGACCCAGCGGGTCAACCCGCCGCAGCAGCTCGGCTGGACGCGCTGGCCGGTGCTGGCCGCCTTTGCCGCGCTCGTCCTGCTCGCGCTCGGTGTCCCCGTCGCGGCGACGGTGTACTGGATTCAGGCCGGCCAGGCCGGCGGGCTGTCAGGCGGGGCTAACGTGTCCCTGCTCGACGCAGCCGGGCACACGGCCCTGTACGGCGGATCGGCCGGGGTCCTGGCCACGATCCTCGCCTTTCCGGTGGCCCTGCTGGCCATCAGGCACAGTGGGCGCGTGCGGCAACTGCTTGAGCGCAGCACCTACCTGGTCCTGGGCATGCCGGGAATCGTCATCGCCTTCGCTCTGTCCTATTTCACCGAGAAGTACGCGGCCGGGTTCGGCTACGGCACGTCGATGCTGCTCATCGGCTGCTACGCGATCATGTTCTTCCCGCTGGCGTTGGTCGGGGTCAAGGCGTCGCTGGCCAGGGCACCAGTCGGCCTGGACGAAGTAGCCAGGTCACTGGGCCAGCGCCGGCTGGCGGTGCTGTTCCGGGTCACGGTCCGGCTCGCCGGGCCTGGCCTGGTCGCCGCGTTCTGCCTGGTGTTCCTGTCGGTGGTCACCGAGCTCACCGCCACGCTGCTGCTGATCCCCACCGGCGCGCAGACGCTGGCCACTCAGTTCTGGTCGTACGAGACTAATCTCTCCTACAGCCAGGCCGCGCCGTTTGCCCTAGTAATGATCATTGTCGCGGCCGTGCCAAGCTATGTCCTGGGACGATTCTTCAATCGCTCGGCTCAAGCGCGAGGATGAGTGCATGCGGCAAGTGGCGGTTACCGGCCTGCAGAAGGCCTTCGGGACCCATCCGGTCCTGATTGGCGTGGACCTGGAGGTGCCGGCCGGGTCCCTGACGGCGATTCTCGGTCCGTCCGGCAGCGGCAAGACGACCTTGCTGCGGCTGATGGCCGGCTTCGACCGGGCCGACGCCGGCACGATCAAGATCGGCGACGTCATGGTCGATGGCCCGGGTATCTACACCCCGCCGGAACGGCGCCGCATCGGTTACGTCCCGCAAGAGGGCAGCCTGTTCCCGCACCTGACCGTCGAAGCCAACGTCGGCTTCGGGCTCGCCGCCCGGGAGCGGCGTGGCGGCAAGGTCGCTGGCATGCTGGAGGCGGTGGGCCTGGGCGGGTTCGGCAAGCGGTATCCCCATCAGCTTTCCGGCGGCCAGCAGCAGCGGGTCGCGCTGGCCCGGGCCCTGGCCATCGAGCCGGCCGTGGTGCTGCTCGACGAGCCGTTTGCCTCGCTGGACGCTAACCTGCGGGCCAGCGTCCGCGCTGACGTCCAGAAGATCTTCCGCCGGGCCGGCACCACCGCGGTCCTGGTGACACACGACCAAGACGAGGCCCTTTCGGTTGCCGACCGGGTCGCGGCGCTGCGAGACGGGAAGATCGCGCAGTACGCGACACCCGAAGACCTCTACTGCCGGCCGGTGGACCCCGAGCTGGCCACTTTCGTCGGGGACGCCAACCTGCTTGAGGGGGTGCTCAACGGCGGTGTTGTGAAGACACTGCTGGGCAACCTTCCGCTTGACCCCGCCGCGGTCACGACCGCGGGGGCAGGCCAGGTAACCGTCCTGATCCGGCCCGAGCAGATCGAGCTTGAGGCCAGTGCGGACGGGATGCCGGGCCGGGTGACGGCGTTCGGCTACCACGGTCACGATGCCGTCGTCCACGTTCAGCCCGAGCGCGACGCTGACGGCCGGACGATCGTGGTCCGGGTCACCGGCGGCCCCGCGCTGCCGGTCGGCTCGCCAGTCCATCTCCGGGCCCGCGGCCCGGTCTTCGCGTGGCGCAGGGATTAGCCCCCTGCACCGCGTCCCGCCCCCTGCGCGGCGATGTTATTTCTCCGGCTCCGGTTGCCGCGGCCTGCTGTAAATGGGAAGCTTGCGGCTGTTGTCCGGCGGCTACTCAACGGGGGTTCTGGTATGGGGGCGCGTGCTTACGTGACGGTTCGCGCGACCGGACTGGTGGCCGCGGCGGCCCTGACCGCCTCGGCCGCGCTGGCCCTGACCGCACCTTCGTCAGGAGCCAGCGTCTCGCGCCCCAGTGCCTCAGCGACGCCGAGTACCCTCGCCAGCGGACCGGGCGGCGTCGGCGCCAAGGCGGCCGCGGTCGAGAACGCATCCACCGGCGCGCTGCTGTGGAGCCGCGAGCTGAATACCGAGCGGCCGATGGGCAGCATCACCAAGGTGATGACCGCGCTCGTCGTCATCAGGGCGGGCGACCTGGGCCGGAAGATCACGATCCCCTACGCTGCCGTCGCTTACGCGCGCGAACACGACGCCAGCAGCGCGGACCTGCGGGCCGGGGACCAGCTCACCGCCGGCCAGCTACTCGAAGGACTCATGCTTCCCTCCGGCTGCGACGCCGCCTACGTCCTGGCCGAGGCCTACGGTCCCGGCCTGTCGGCGTTTGTCGCCAAGATGAACGCCACCGCCAAGCTCATGGGCCTGACCCGGACGCATTTTGCCAACTTCGACGGGCTGCCCTGGCCGACCGAACGTGTGACCTACTCCACCGCCGCCAACCTGCTCACGCTCGGCCGGGTGGCGATGAGGTCTGCGGCCTTCCGCGCGGTCGTGGACCAGCGAAGTTACCGGATCGCCGCCGGGTCCGGGCATCACGCTTACCTGTGGCGGAACACCGACCCGCTGCTCGGCACGTACCGGGGAGCAACCGGGATCAAGACCGGGTACACCCTGGCCGCGGGCCATTGCCTGCTGTTCGAGGCGACCCGGAACGGATATTCGCTCATCGGCGTCACCCTGGACAGCCCTGGCTCCGGCACTACCGTCAACGGAGTCGACGCCACCCGCATCCTGAACTGGACCTTTAATCTCTGAGGGGGACTCGTGGACCTAGCCGCGGATTTTGCCTTTACACCGCTCCCGGCGGTGGAGAACGCCGTTCAAGCTCCGTTCCCTGACGTGGCGAGCCCGCTCGGCCCGCTTGCCGGCCTGGTCGGGAAGTGGACCGGCAAGGGCTTCAACATCATCTGGCGGCCCCATACCGGGGCCACGGATCACTTCCTCGAGGTCAACGTGACCAGTGAGCAACTCGAATTCAGCGCGATCAGCGGATCGATACCCAATCGCGGACTCCTGCAGCCCGACATCAACATGTTCGGCCTGACCTACCTGCAGCAGATCTCCGACGCGAACCTGAAGGCAGGACTGCACATCGAGCCGGGCCTGTGGCTGGCCGTCCCGAAGACCACTGACCCCGCCGAGGGCCCCACCGTCGCCCGGCTGGCCTCCATCCCGCATGGCACGACGATCGTGGCTCAGGGCACCGCCAGCACGGCGGCGAAACCCCCGACCATCCCCGGCACCAGCATCAAGCCCTTCACGATCGGCCAGCCGCTCTCCCTGTTCGACTTCCCGGAGGAGACCCTGAGCACGCCAAGTAGCTTCCGGACCTCCGGGCCCGGGCTGACCGGCGTCACGCAGGAAATGGTCAGCAACCCCAACAGCGTGCTGCAGGCCGCGATCGCGGGCCAGCACATCACGGAAACGACGACGCTGCACGTCAACACGAACGACGCTCCGATTCTGGGCGGCGGCACCGCGAACACGGCTTTCCTGAAGGGGGGCGGCGGCGGCCCGAACGCGGTCAGCGCGAGCGTGAACGCCACGTTCTGGCTGGAGACGATCGAGGGCAACCCGGTCATCCACCAGTTGCAGTACGCGCAGACCGTCCTGCTGAACTTCAACGGGCTCAGCTGGCCCCACATCACCGTCGCGACGCTGCGCCAGTAGCCCGCACCGGCTGACCCGGGGGCCGCCCGCGGGGACTAGACGTCCGCGAACACGCCCTCGCGCCGGTCGTAGTCGTACCGGTAGATTTCCCGGCCGTCCAGGTAAGCCCGCTCCGCCCGGCTCATCACGTCGAGCGGGTCGCCGGACCAGATCACCACGTCGGCGTCCTTGCCGACCGCCAGCGAGCCAATCCGGTCGGCGCAGCCGATGATCTGGGCCGGGTGGATCGTCACCGCGCGCAGTGCCGCCACCGGGTCCAGGCCCTCCTTGACCGCCAGCGTGGCCTGGTGAATCAGGAAGTGGATCGGCACCACCGGGTGGTCGGTGGTAATGGCGATCTTCACCCCGGCCGCCGCGAGCCTGCCGGG
Organism: Actinomycetota bacterium; assembly: GCA_003168295.1. The sequence continues at coordinate 11,370 of PMST01000665.1, read as the reverse complement.
ATTGGCCAGCGACCGGTTGCGCAGCTCCACCTTGGACCGGCTGGTGAACAGCGGCCCGATGATCACCGGGATCGACGCGGCGGCGATCTGATCGGCCAGCAAGTAGGCCTCGGTACCGTGATCGATCACCAGGTCGTAGCCGAACTCCCTGGCGATCCGCATCGCGGTCGCGATATCGTCCGCCCGGTGGCAATGCTGCCGCCAGGGGATCTCCCGGCGCAGCACCAGGCTCAGCGCCTCGAGCTTGAGGTCGCGTTCGACCGGAGCGCCCTCAGCCGTCGCCGCGGCTAGCTTCGCCTGGTAATTAACGGCGTCGACGAACGCGCCCCGGATCACCGCGGCGGTGCCGAGCCTGGTCGACGGGGTCTCGGTGCGCTCCCCGTAGGTGCGCTTGGGATTCTCGCCGAGCGCGGACTTCAGGCCGGCCGGCTCGCGGAGCACCATGTCGTCCACGGTGCGGCCCCGGCATTTGATCGCCACGGTCTGGCCGCCGATCGGGTTCGACGAGCCCGGGTTGACGTTGACCGCGAGCACCCCGCCCGTGATCGCGTCGCGGAAGCCCAGCTCGGCCGGGTTGATCGCGTCCAGCGCGCGGACCTGGGCCGTGACCGGGCTGGTCCGTTCGTTGGTGTCCTGACCCGCCCAGCCTTCGGCTTCCTCGTGTACGCCGAGATGGGCGTGCGCGTCGATGAAGCCGGGCAGTACCCATTTGCCGGCCGCGTCGACCACGTCCGTTCCGGCGGGTATCGCGAAGCCGGGACCCTCGACCGCCGCTATCTTCCCGTCCCGCAGCAGGACGGTCCCGCCGTCGATCGGTTCGCCCTCGATCGGGACGACCCGGCCTCCGACGATCGCCGTTGCCGTGGCCGCACTCGCCTCAGTCACGCTTCGCCCTTCCGGATCAGCAGGGATCTCACCAGGCTAGGAGGCCTTGGTGATCGCGGCCACTTCGTCTGGGCTCAGCTCCAGAGCGGCTGCGGCGATGTTCTCTTCGGCGTGCCCGGGGGAGCCGGTACCTGGAATGGGGAGGATCCGCGGCGACCGGGCCAGCAGCCAGGCCAGGACCACCTCGTTCGTCCTGACGCCGTGGTCCTCGGCGGCCCGCGCCACCGCGGGATTCTTGTCCGCCTCCTGTACCGGCGCCCACGGCAGGAACGTCAGTTGTTCCTGCTCACACAGGTCGATCATCGATTCAGATCGGCGGTCGGCGGAGTTGTACCTGTTCTGCACCGACACGATCGGGACGATCCGCTGGGCCTCGCGAAGCTGCTCTTCCGTCACGTTGGAGACGCCGACGTGGCGGATCTTGCCCTCGGCCTTGAGCTCGGCGACCGCACCGACGGATTCGGCCAGCGGGACCGCCGGGTCCGTGGTGTGGAACTGATAGAGCGGTATCTGCTCGAGCCTGAGCCGGCGCAGGCTGCCCTCGCACGCTTGCCTGAGGTGCTCCGGGCGCCCGTCGGGTACCCAGCGGTGCGGACCTGGCCGCACGAAGCCGCCCTTGGTCGCGATCACCAGGTCATCCGGGTACGGGAACAGGGTCTCGGCGATCAGGGCCTCGCTGACCTCGGGCCCGTAGGAGTCGGCGGTGTCGATGAAGTTCACGCCGAGTTCCACGATCCGCCTGAGCGTCGCCATGGCCTGATCCCGGCTGGGCGGGTCGCCCCAGATGCCCGGTCCGGTGATCCGCATCGCGCCGAACCCGAGGCGGTTGACGGTCAGGTCGCCACCGATGTCGATCGTCCCGGCCGCTGCGGCGGTTGGCTGCGCGTTCACGCGGTACCTCCTCGTCCTCGTCGTCAACGCCAGCCTAACGTTGTCGCCCCGGGCGCAGGCGCCGGGGACGCGCAGGGGCCGGGGGCAGCAGGAGAGCAGGGCTCTAGGACTTCTTCTTGGCTTTCGTGGCTTTCTTCACCACAGGCGGAGCCGAGGACACGGTCGCGGTGGCCTTGAAGTTCCGCGGCAGCGCGGGTGCCGTCGGCTGGTTGAAGGGTGGAAGAAGCGTCATGATCTTCACCGAGGTTACGGCGAGCGCGTAGGTGAAACTATTTCCACCTACGCACCAAAGCATGATGGTGTATTTCCCCGGCTTTGTCTTGCCGGTGACCTTGATAAGCAGGTTCCCGCCGCCGCGCAGGTCGACCGCATGAGGCAGCATCGTGGACATTACGACGGACATGACCGGCCTCGGCGAGCAGGTGGTTATGACCGCGAGCTTGCCGCCGTCCCCGTATGTCCACCTCGGCACCACCTTGATCGTGGCGCTGTAATTCGTCACGTGAATCATCGGCGGTGTCATCTTCGCGTCGGCGGGCGCGGCGGCCAGCCATATCGAGGTGCCAGCCATCATCACCGTGGCGGCAGCGACCAGAGCGCGCTTCATTTTACCCCCCGGCTATTAAAGCTTTCTGGGCTTCTAAGGCTGGCACAAATGTTTGCCCAGTGTCCGGCCAGCGGAAAACTTATCAGGCGTCCCAATGATCAGGCGGTGATTTTCGTCCGGGCCGCGGCCGTTTTAACCGCCTTGCGCAGATTGTCGATGTCATAGGCACCGTAATGCCGCTTTCCGTTGATAAAGAAGGTGGGGGTTCCGGACACGCCGGATAGGTCAGCGGAGTCCACGTCCTCGTTGACGTGCGCCCTTCCCACGTGCTTGCGCAGGTCGGTGGCGAATCGCTCGGTATCAAGGCCGAGCGCCGCCGCGTGCCCGATCAGGTCGCGGGCGCTGAGCGCGTCCTGATGATCGAACAGCCGGTCGTGCATGTCCCAGAACGCGCCCTGCCGGGCGGCCGCCTCGGCGGCCTCGGCCGCGAGCTGCGCCTCCGGGTGCACGTCGCGAAGCGGCAGGTGCCGCCACACGTACCGCACGTCGCCGAAGTCGCGCAGCAGCTCGCGTACCGCGGGCTCGGCCTGGCCGCAGTACGGGCACTCGAAGTCGCCGTATTCGACCACGGTGACCGGGGCCTTCTCCGGGCCGCGCAGGTGATCCCGCGCAGGGTCCACCGGGACCACCAGGTCGGTGATGACCTCGGCCGTGCCCAGCAGCGCCCGCAGCCGTGTCCGGGTGGGCAGCTTGTTCACCAACTGGAAGATGATCCAGGTCAGGGCCGACGCGGCCACCGTGACGGACAGGATGCCGAGCTTGGCCTCGGCCAGTTCGGTGCCCTGCAGGGCGAGCGACGCGATCAGCAGCGACACGGTGAAGCCGATCCCGGCGACCGCGCCTGCTCCCGCGACCGCGCCCCAGCCGACGGGCGGTCGCAGCCGCCCGTGGCTGAACTTGGTCATCAGCCACGCGCAGCCCGCGGTGCCGACCGGCTTGCCGACCAGGTAGCCGATCAAGATGCCGAGCGTGACCGGTGAGGTGTAGGCGCGGGCCAGAAAGCCCCCGTTGATCACGATCCCCGCGTTGGCCAGCGCGAACAGCGGCACGATGACGTAGCTGGTCCAGGGGTGGAAGATCTGCGCGAGCCGGTCGTTCGGTGAGATCGCGATCCGCACTACGTCGCGCGCCGACTGCGCGAGCTCGGCGGTGGGCTGCTCACGGAAACTCCGGAATGCCTCGGACGCCTGCTCCAGGGAGGCCCTGGTCGCCGAGTAGGCGTAGGTCATCAGCCCGGCGATCAGGCCGACCACGATCGGGTCCACGCCCGACTTGAGGAACGCTACCCAGGCCGCGATCGCGATCAGCAGGTAAGCAAGGCCATACCGGACGCCGCGCGCCCGGATGACACCGATCACGACCAGGAACCCGATCCCGGCCAGCAGCGGGACCACCTGGATGCGTCCGCTGTAGGCCACCGCGATGACCGCGAGCCCGGCCAGGTCGTCGACGACGGAGAAGGTGAGCAGGTAGGTGCGGACGCGATCGGGCAGCCTGCGGCCGACCAGGGCGAGCGCCCCGAGCGCGAAGGCGGTGTCCGTCGACATCGCCATGCCCCATCCGTGCTCCGACGGCCGCCCCGCGTTCACGATCAGGTAAATGCCGATAGGCAGGACCATGCCGCCCAGCCCAGCCACGAACGGCAGCGCGAGCCTGCTGCGCACCCGAAGCTCGCCCATGTCGAATTCACGCCGTGCCTCGAGCCCGGCCACCAGGAAGAAGAACGCCATCAGCCCGGAGTTCACGAACCCGCGCAGATCCAGGGTCACTCCCGAGCCGCCGACCTGCAAAGACAGCCGGGTCGCCCACACCTTGTCGTAGCCGGAAATGCTGATGTTCGCCCAGATCAGCGCGACCACGGTGGCGCCCGCAAGCACCGAGGCGCTGCCCGTTTCGGTCCGCAGGAAGACACGCAGCGGCGTCTCCATGCGCCGCGCCCAGGCCGTCCGCCCGGACCACAGCCCGCCGCCCTCCGGACCGGAAGGCTCCAGGGTATTCAGCGCCTCACCATCCGGTACCCGGCAAACCGGCGCCTCACCGGTCGGCACCTGACAAACCGGCGCCTCACCATCGGGCATCTCACCAGCCGGAGCCGAAGACGCCGGCGACTCGCTCACGTCCGCCTCACAACCGGCCTGCGTCGACGATGCGCCGCAGGAAACGGCGGGTGCGCTCGTCCGACGGCTGGCTGAACAGCTGCGCCGGCGGTCCCTGCTCGATGATCTGCCCGTCGGCGAGGAAGCACACCCGGCTGGCGATATCGCGCGCGAACCCCATTTCGTGCGTGGCGATCAGCATCGTCATCCCCCCTTCGGCCAGTTCCCTGATCACGTCGAGGACTTCTGATACGAGCTCCGGGTCAAGGGCGCTCGTCACCTCGTCAAGCAGCATAAGCCGCGGCCGCATCGCCAGGGCCCGGACGATAGCGACCCGCTGCTGCTGCCCACCGGACAACCGGTCCGGGTAGTCTGCCCGCTTTTCCAGCAGGCCGAACCGGTCGAGCAGCACCTTTGACTGCTCGGCGGCCTCCGCCCGGGACAAGCCGAGGACCTTCATCGGCGCCAGCGTCACGTTCCGCTCCACCGTCATGTGCGGGAACAGGTTGAACGACTGGAACACGATGCCGATATGCTGCCGCACCAGGTTCTCGTTCACGCCTGGCCCGGTGATCAGCTGGCCGTCCAGGTAGATCGCCCCCGCGTCGATCCGCTCGAGCAGGTTCACGCAGCGCAGCAGCGTCGACTTCCCCGAGCCCGAGGCCCCGATCAGGCCGATGACCTCGTGCGAGGCCACGGTCAGGTCGATGCCGCGGAGCACCTCGTTAGCCCCGAACGACTTCCGCAGCCCCTCCACCCGCAGCGCCGGCGAACCTCCGGCACTCTCGCCACTGCCCGTTCCGCTCATTACTGGACGGCTCCGGCGAGACGGCGCGTTCGGTCCCGGGCGATCAGGTGATCGGTGAAGCGGGCCAGCGGGATGGTCAGCAGCAGGAACAACACGGCCGCCACCGCGTAGCTCGAGTAGTTGAACGTTGTGTCGGCGAACAGCTCGGCCGCCTTGTTCGCCTCGATCGATCCGAGCACGCCCACCAGCGCGGTGTCCTTCTGCAGGCTGATGAAGTCGTTGAGCAGCGGCGGAATGATGTTGCGGACCGCCTGCGGCAAGATCACGTGCCGCATCGAGGTCCACTGCGACAGGCCGAGCGATCGGGCCGCGGCGACCTGGCTGCGGTGCACCGAGCCGATGCCGGCCCGGTACACCTCGGACACGTAGGCCGAATACGAGATGACCAGCGCGGCCACCCCGTAGACCGCCGCCGACTGGCTGGAGATGAACCTCAGGCTGAGCGCCGGCGCGCCGAACCCGATCGCGAAGATCAGCAGGATAAGCGGCACGCCGCGGGCGACGTCCACGTACACGGTCGACACGATGCGCAGCGGCAGCAGCACCGGTCCGGTCGACTGGCGGATGACCGCGACGACCAGGGCCACGATCAAGATGAGGATCTCGGCGATGACGAACATCCTGATGTTCAGCCACAGCGCCTCCCCGACCGAGTAGTAGCCCGCCTTCGGATCGCCGACGAAGGCCCGCCACATGTCGGTCGGGTTGAAGAAGGTGTGCCTGACCACGCGGCTGCCCGGTGCCGCCGCCAAGAGCGCCACCAGCGCCGCGAGGACGACGACGGTGCTCGCGGTGGAAAGGGCCACGCTGCGGCGGCCGCCGTCGCCCAGCATCCGGGACCGCCGGGCGGACAGGTCGGGCAGTCCGCCCAGCGCCTCAGGGCTTGATGGTGGGGACACTGGTATAAATCTGCAGGTACTTGGATTGCAGCTTCGCCAGCGTGCCGTTGCTCCGCAGCGTGGCGAGGGCCTTGTTCACGCAGCCGACCAGCGGGTTGCCCTTGGCGAACAGCAGGCCGTAGTGCTCTCCGGTCGACGGGAACTGCGCCACCATGACCGAACCCGAGATCTCAGAAGAGGAGATGTACTGCGCGGTCGGCGTGTCGGTGACCAGGGCGGCGATCTGCCTGTCCTGCAGCGCCTGCTTCACGTCATTCAGGCTCTCGAACACCTTCGGCGTCTTGGTCGGCTGGATCTCGGTGTTGATGAACGCCAGGCTGGTGGTGCCGACCTGGTCGCCATAGACGTAGGTCTTCAGCTCTGCCGGGGTGTGCTGGCTGACGATGGGGCTGCTCTTCAGCGCCACCAGTGACTGCTGGACGTCGTAGTAGCTGTCCGAGAACGTCACGACCTGGGCCCGCGCCGCGCTGTAGGAGATCTCGTTGATGTCGAAGTCGAACTTCTTCGGACCCGGTGCGTAGGAGTCGTTGAACGGCTCGTAGGCCCACGTGACCTGCGACTTGGAGAACCCGAGCTGAGCTGCCACCGCGTAGGCGACGGCGCTCTCGTAGCCCTGGCCGTTGCTTGGCTGGTTGTTCTCGAACCACGGCGGGTAGGCCGGCTTGTCGGTCGCCACGGTGAGCGCGCCCTTGGCGTAAAGCTCGCCCTGGACGCCGGAGTACGTGCAGGAGGCGGTGCTCGCGCTGGCACTGGCGGTGGCGCCGCTGCCGCTGGCACTGCCGCTGCTCGTACTGCTGCTGCACGCCGCCAGCCCGGCACCTGCGGTTAGCGCGGTGATCGCGGCCACGGCCGCCACGGTGATGTATCGCATCGTCACGTACTCCCAGGCCCTCGTATTGTCCAGCAGTCTGGTCGGATTTCGGCCGGGCCAGCATATCGCCGTCCGCGGCCGCCGAGCTCACCTGGCTCTCGCCGCCCTAACTTCGCGCGAATGTC
>PMST01000665.1:0-4169 GCA_003168295.1 Actinomycetota bacterium | reverse complement strand
GACCACCAGCCGGTAGCCGAACCTGATTGCGCATTCGTCATGGCCGTATCTTCTCGCGCTGGTGTCGGCCAGCCAGGCGTGCACATCAGCCTCGAGATCGCGCATGTCGATGCACACCTGCCAGAACGGCGCACCCAGGTTCCTTTCGGTCGTCCTGTACTGGCCCGCCCACGTCCAGACCTGGCTATACATCCGACGATGCAACTGTTTAAGCCATGCTTCCCTGACGACTGACTCGGGGCGGAGCCGACGGCGCGAGAAGAACAGCCAGGACATGGCCTGGCTGATGTTCTCTGCTTCTGCACGGTTTAGCTCCGCGCGGTTAAGCACCGGCAAGAGCAGGCCCTTGCGCTCCTCTTCGCTCAGTGGCGTGGCCTGATCGGGCTCGTTGGCCACGTCAGTCATCGGCGGTACGGCTCCACAGCCCGCCGCGCTCGAGCAACTCGCTCGCGAGCTGATCCTCCATCTCTTTCGTCCTGCCTGTGGCCTGGTCCTCCAGGCGCATCGTCTGCTCGACGGCGTTCACCTGCCGGTGAGCAAGCTCGCGGGCCCGATCGCGAACGATCGCGTTCAGCGGGCGGCGCGGTACCAACAGGTAAACAAGGTCGCAGCCGAGGGCGTCGGCGGCACGCCGAAGTGTGTCCAGGCGGATCCGGTCGGCGGCTTCAGATTGCTCAAGGCGCGTCACCGCCCCCGCGGTGGTCCCCAGCCGCGCGGCGAGGGCAGCCGCGCTCATGCCCAGGGCCTCGCGGACCGCACGCACCCAGCCGCGGGGCGGTCGGGCCAGCCGCCGGAGGTGCTGCCACTCCTCGAAGTGACCATCGAGCAGCTCCCGGCTCCGGACCGACACCTGGTGCGAGACTCTAGGCATGAAGCGCTCCGTATCGTGCGTTATAGCTCATCATGAGCACTTAAAAAATGTACTGTAGATCAACATGGCTCTATAATATCATGAACTGCAGTTCACAATAAACATGTTTCATAGTGAACTAAAGTTCACCAAAGATCGGCAGGCCGCCCGAGACGGGTAAGCCGGGCTCGCCCCGTTCCGATGCGGTTTGACAAGGATTCCCGAAGGCCTTGTGGCCACGCTATCCCGACCTCTAGACTGAACGTTCAGTCAAAGACTGGGAGTCGTCGTGACCGTCCAGCACACCGTTCGTCCCGCCCCCCGCCAGCTCAACGACGCCGAACTCACCCGGGTCATCGCCCGCCAGGAAGAGATATTCGTCGCCCGCCAGCCCGAATCCGCCCGGCTGGCCAGCCAGGCCAAGCGGCACCTGGCCGGCGGCGTCACCTCCAGCTGGCAGATCACCGCGCCGCAGCCGGTCTGGCTCAGCCACGGCCGGGGGTCGAAGGTCTACGACGTCGACGGCAATTCCTACGTCGACCTGCACGGCGGCTACGGCGCCGCCCTGGCCGGCCACGCCCACCCGGCCATCGCCCGAGCCGTAGCCGAACAAGTCGGCCAGGGCACTCACTTCGCCCAGCCCACCCCGAACGCCATCGCGGTCGCCGAAGGACTCTCCCGTCGCTTCGGCCTGCCCCGGTGGCGGTTCGCCAACTCGGGCACGGAAGCCACCATGGACGCCGTCCACCTGATGCGCTCGATCACCGGCCGCGACCTCATCATCAAGGTAGAGGGCTGCTACCACGGTCATCACGACTCGGTGCAGGTGTCCGTGGCCCCCGAGCCAGCCGAGGCCGGGCCGAAGGACAAGCCGAGGAGCGTCCCCGCGTCCTCCGGCATTCCCCGCGCCATTACCGACCTGACGCTGATCGTCCCGTTCAACGACCTGGCCGCCGTCGCCCGGCTGCTCGACGAGCACAAGGATCAGGTCGCCGGGATGATCATCGAGCCGATCATGATGAACGCCGGGATCATCGAGCCTGAGCCCGGCTACCTGGCGGGCCTTCGAACCCTCCTGCATGAACACCGCGCGCTGCTCACCTTCGATGAGGTCAAGACCGGCCTCACCGTCGGCCCCGGCGGCGTCACGAAGCGAGCAGGCGTCCAGCCCGACCTCATCACGCTGGCCAAGTCGGTGGGCGGCGGCGTGGCCGTCGCCGCCATCGGCGGCACCACGCAGGTGATGGATCACGTCGCCGACGGCGGGTACGAGATGGTCGGCACCTTCAATGGGAACCCGCTGGCCATGGCCGCGACCCGGGCCATGCTGACCGAGGTCGCCACGCCCGAGGCGTACCAGAAGATCGACGTGCTGCGGGAACGGGCCAAAGCCGGTATCGAGCGCCACATCGCCGACACCGGCCTGATCGCGCATGTGGTCGCCGTGGGCGCCAAGGGCTGCGTCGTCTTCGCTGACGAGCCGATAACCAACTACCGCGGCTTCCTCGGCGTGGACGACAGGTACAGCCACGCGCACTGGCTCTACCAGCACAACGGCGGTGTCTTCCTCCCGCCGTGGGGCAAGATCGAGCAGTGGCTGATCTCCGTGCAGCACGACGAGGCGGACATCGACCGCCTGGTCGAGAACTTCGGCACGTTCGCCCGCGCCGTGACCGGCACCGGTGCACCCGGCCTACCCGACACCGCTGAGGGCTGAGGAGATGTCGCACCCGCGCGAAGGCTGGCAAGGCCACGGCGCGCCCAGGAAACTGACCCGCCGGTCCTTCCTCGGGGCTAGCGCGGCTGCGGCTCTCGGTGCCACCCCGCTGCTGTCCGCCTGCGCCTCGGCCCTGGCGGGCACCGGCACCGTGCCCCTCCCGAGGCCGAACAACCCGGTCAAATGGCCCGTGTTCGCTGACAACCAAGCGATAAAAGCAGGCCTGCCCGCCGAACCCGACGCCACCCTGCAGATCTACACCTGGGTCGCCTACATCAACCAGGCCTGCGTCAACGCTTTCGCCAAGAAGTACAAGTGCAAGGTCCAGGTCACCACGTTCAACACCATGGACGAGGCGATATCCAAGCTGCGCAAGCTGCCCTTCGACCTGCTGATCGGGGCCACCGTCGACGTGCTCGGCCAGCTCATCGAGTCCAAGCTGGCCCAGCCGCTGAACCACTCCTATATCCCGAACATCACCCAGGCCTGGCCCGACTTCACCAACCCCTTCTACGACCAGGGCTGGCAGTACACGGTGCCGTACACGATCTACACGACCGGGATCTCCTGGCGCAAGGACCTGGTGGACGAGAACCCGTACACGATGAGCAATCCCTGGGCCATGCCCTGGCAGGCCAAGTACAAGGGCCGGGTCGCCATCCTGGACGACTACCGGGAGTCGATCAGCCTCGGCCTGATGAAGAACGGCATCTTCAACCTCAACACGACCGACTACAACCAGATCGCCGCCGCGCGCAAGGCGCTCGAGGACCTCACCCGCCTGGTCAACGTCCGGATCGACAACAACGACTACACCGAGGTCCCCGACGGCGACACCTGGATCCATCACGCCTGGTCCGGGGACATGGCCGCGGCCGGGTCTTACATGCCGAAGGGCGTACCGGTCAGCGACGTCGGCTACTGGTTCCCGACCGACGGCAAGGGACCGGTCGCGAACGACACCAACGTCGTGCTCAGGTCGGCGAGCAACCCGGTGCTGGCGCACATGTTCCTCAACTACATGCAGGACCTGCCGAACGTCCTGGAGAACATCAGCTTCAACGGCTACATGCAGCCGTCGAACGGCGTGACGCCCCAGGTCCTGGTCAAGGAGCAGATCCTGCCCCCGGCGCTGCTTTCCACCGTCGTGCTGCCGTCGTACTTCCGGCGCGGCGTGGCCGAGCTGCAGCTTCCCGTCGACGTCGACGCCCTGTGGCAGCAGGCGTGGCTCGTCGTGAGCAACGGAATCTGAAGAGGCCCCCATGAGACGCCAGAAGAAGAACGCGTTCTGGATCGCCCTGGCCGCACCGGGGATCCTCTGGCTGGTGCTGCTGTTCATCGTGCCGTTCTACGCGGTGCTCGCGATCGCGATGGGGAAGCTGGACCAGCTGTTCGAGTCGCCGGTCGCGGTCTGGAACCCGCTCGCGTGGAGCTCGGAGAACGTCATCGACGTGTCCCGCGACCTGGTCGGCAGCGCCTCGTTCGCCGGCCCGATCGTGGTCCGGACGGTGCTCTACGTCGCCATCGCCAGCGCGGGCTGCCTGGTCATCGGCTACCCGGCCGCGTACTTCGTGGCCCGCTTCTCCGGCCGCAGGAAGGGCC
>PMST01000209.1 GCA_003168295.1 Actinomycetota bacterium | reverse complement strand
CGTTGCCGCGCACCGGGCCGTCCAGGCGCTGCAGGTTGCAGTTGATGACGAAGGTGAGGTTGTCCAGTTCCTCGCGCGCGGCCAGGCCGATCGCGCCGAGCGCCTCGGGCTCATCCATCTCGCCGTCGCCGAGGAACGCCCACACGTGCGAGCGCGAGGTGTCGTGGATCTCCCGGGCCAGCAGGTAGCGGTTGAACCTGGCCTGGTAGATCGAGTTCAGCGCGCCCAGGCCCATCGACACCGTGGGGAACTCCCAGAAGTCCGGCATCAGGCGCGGGTGCGGGTAGGACGGCAGCCCGCCGCCGGGGTGGGACAATTCCTGCCGGAACCCGTTGAGCTGGTCCTCGGACAGCCTGCCCTCCAGGAAGGCCCGCGCGTAGATGCCCGGTGCCGCGTGTCCCTGGAAGAAGACCTGGTCACCGGATTCGCCGTGGTCCTTGCCCCGGAAGAAGTGGTTGAAGCCGACCTCGTACAGGCTGGCCGCGCTGGCGTAGGTGGCGATGTGGCCGCCCACGCTCATGCCGGGCCGGTTCGCCCGGGACACCATCACGGCGGCGTTCCACCGGATGTAGGCGCGGATCCGGCGCTCGACGTGCTCGTCGCCCGGGAACCAGGGTTCGCGCTCGGGCGGGATCGTGTTGATGTAGTCGGTGCTGCGCAGGCCGGGCACGCCGACCTGCTGCTCGCGCGCCCGCTCGAGCAGGCGGAGCATCAGGTACCTGGCCCGGGTCCGCCCTCTGGTCCGGACCACCGAGTCGAACGACTCCACCCACTCGTGGGTCTCGTCCGGGTCGATGTCGGGCAACTGGGTCGGCAACCCGTCGCTGATGATGGGAAATTGCTGACGTCCGGAAGCCACGGGGTAGCCTCGCCTTCCGCAGTTGGTCGGGCGGCCGGCCGGCCGCGTCCTGGCAGACTCATTGTCGTCTCGATGTGTTGTCCAGACCAATCGTCGTACGAACTGGCCCCGAGCGCATCTCTACTCGAAGGTAACCGCTATGGGGGAGTACGTCGTATCGGCCCGGGGGGCACGAACGGTAAGGCGGGGGCAGTTTCGCCGAGAGCGGAGTCCTTCGTTACTGTACGTGGCGAGGCTGCCATGTGTGATCGGCTGAAGGGGTGGGCAGGTCAATTTATGGCGGCGGTTTTCTTACCCGGAGCGATTGGCACTTGCGCGCCGGGCCAGGCCAGTGTGAACTGTCCCAACAAGAAGTGCTGACGCTGTCATCGTCGTCGGGGGATCTCCGGACCCGAGAATGCCTCTCGGCAACCTCGGGGCCGGGTGTCCGCAGCCGTGCGGTGACGCGGGGAGGGATTCGAGGAGGACGTCAGTGAGCGCGACCGCGGGCCAGGCCCAGGATGAGCGCGGCCAGGCCGAGCGGCTCGGTATCAAACCGGGCCAGGTGGTGCAGGAGATCGGCTACGACGACGATTGCGACGAGCAGCTGCGCGGCGCGATCGCCAAGATAGACGGCGTGGAGCTAGTCGACGAGGACTACGACGACGTGGTCGACGTGGTCCTGCTGTGGTGGCGGGACGGGGACGGAGACCTCGTCGACGCCCTGGTCGATGCCCTCACGCCGCTCGCCGACGGGGGGTACATCTGGCTGCTCACGCCGAAGGCGGGCAGGTCAGGTCACGTTGAGCCGAGCGATATCGGTGAGGCCGCGCCGACGGCAGGCCTGTCCCAGACCTCGAGCGTGAGCGCGGCCCGTGACTGGTCAGGGTCACGGCTGGTCGCCCCGAAGGCGCGCCGATGATCCGCTGAGTTCCGGTTCCGCAGGCGTGCAGCTGACTGGCCGTTCGCCTATTCTTGACCGAACGGCGGTGGTTCGTGTCCCCGGCCAGGTGCAGACTTGGGTGGTGAACCGAACTCCGCCCCACCTGCGGATCCAGCGAAAGGACCTCCCATGGCGGTAGAAGTAGGCGAGCAGGCGCCCGACTTTGAGCTGACTGACCAGCACGGGACGCCCGTGCGGCTGTCGAGCTTCCGTGGCGCTAAGAACGTTGTGCTGCTCTTTTACCCGCTGGCGTTCAGCGGCACCTGCACGGGTGAGCTGTGCGCGCTCCGCGACGAGTTCCCGGACGTCAGCCGGGACGACGTCGAGCTGCTCACGGTGTCCGTCGACTCCACGTTCGCGACCCGGGCCTGGTCCGACGCCGAGCACTTCGAGTTCGGGCTGCTGTCTGACTTCTGGCCGCACGGGGCGGTGGCTAGCCTGTACGGTGTGTTCGACTCCGAGCGCGGCATCGCGATCCGGGGCACGTTCATCATCGACAAGGACGGCGTAGTGCGCTGGAAGGTCGTCAATCCGGCCTCCCAGGCGCGCGATCTCGCCGAATACTCAAAGGCGCTCGCCACGCTCGGCTAGCGCTGCTTTCGGCAGGTAAGGGGAGGCCGGGGCGGTCATGGGGTTCTGCGGGCTCGCAGGGACGGTGTCCCGAAATGCCCTGTTACCGCTGTGGCGTGCGGCAGAAAGACCCGGAGCGGGGTAAGAGCCCGTGGCGGCGCGGCGTGCGGCGTGACCAGCTGGTCCTGGTCTGCCCTGGCTGCCAGGAATCGGGGGACTGGACCGCTGACCTCGAGTCCTGCGACAGGTGCGGCAGCGTCCACCTGATCCGCCGGCTGGGCCAGGTCGAGTGCCTCAACTGCGGCGTGGTCCGCGAGTCCGCGCCCGTCCTCGTCCCGGCGCCGGCGGGCGGAGACGACGCCTTGGCCGAGGAGGTCGGGCGGGCGCTCGACCGGTTGCTCGGCCGCCGTTGAGGCCTTGGATCGGTTTAAGACGGGTCCTGCCCGGTAGTGCGTAAGGTCATCGGAACAGAGGTAATCCACGAAAATTCCAGGAGGCAACACGTCATGGGCACCAAGGTGCGCGACGTGATGACGCCAGGCCCCATCGGGGTGGACTACTACCAGACGATTGGGGAAGCCGCTCGCGCGATGCGCGACTGGGGCATCGGCGCCGTGCTGGTCGTGACCGACCAGGCTCTGTACGGCCTGGTCACCGACCGCGACCTGGTGGTCAGGGCGGTGGCCGAAGCTAAGGGCCACGATGAGGTTGTGGGCCCGCTGAGCACCGGGAACCTGATAGGCGTGGACGTGGATGCCGACACGGTGGAGGCAGAACGGCTGATGCGCGATAACGCCATCCGCAGGCTGCCCGTCATCGAGGACGGGCAGGTGGCGGGCATGGTGTCGCTCGGGGACCTGGCCATGTACGGTGACCCGGCATCGGCGCTGGCTGTGCTCGCCAGCGCGCGTGCCGCTAGCTGACCGAGTCCGGCATGACCCAGGAGATCACCGCGGGCGGGATACCGGTGCCGCTCACGCACCCCGGGAAGATCCTCTTCCCCGCCGACGGCCTCACCAAGGAAGACCTGGCCAGGTACTACGCGGACGTCGCCGACGTGATGCTGCCGTGGCTGCGGGACCGGCCGATCACCATGGTGCGTTACCCCGACGGCCTTGGCGGCCAGCGGTTCTTCCAGAAGAACGCATCCTCGCACTTCCCCCGCTGGATCCGCCGGGTCGAGGTGGGCAAGGAAGGCGGCGTGGTCGAGCACGTCATCTGCGACAAGCCCGCCACGCTGGTCTACCTGGCCAATCAGGCGTGCATCGAGATCCACGGGTTCCTCAGCCGCGCCGGCAAAGTGGAGGTACCCGATCAGCTCGTGTTCGACTTCGACCCGCCGGATGGCCAGCACTTCCCCGACGTGCGGCGCGTCGCGCTGTGGGCGCGTGAGCTGCTCGACGGCGAGCTCGGCCTCACCAGCTTCGTCCGGACCAGCGGAGGACGCGGGCTGCATGTGCACGTGGCCCTCAACCGGCGGGCCGGCTTCGACGCGACCCGGGAGTTCGCGCACCAAGCCGCCGAGGTGCTGGCCCGCAGGCACCCCGACGTGGTTACCACCGAGCAGCGCAAGGACAAGCGGGGGACCCGTATCTACGCCGATGTCATGCGCAATGCCTACGCTCAGACGGTGGTGGCCAACTACGGAGTCCGGGGACGCCCGGGCGCACCGGTGGCCACCCCGTTGAGCTGGCAGGAAGTGGACGACCCCGGTCTGGAGCCCGGCCAGTTCACCCTGGCCACCGTCCGGGCCAGGCTCGCAGGCACCGATGATCCGTGGTCGGACTTCACCACCTCCAGGCACAGCCTGGGCCAGGCGCGAAACCGCCTGGCCAAGCTAGACAGCTGAGCTCCGGCCGGGGGTTCGCCCGCCCGACCGCGGCGACCTGCGCTGTTTGCGTAGCACGACGGCGGGTAGCGGACAGAGCCAGCCCAGGAGGTGACCATGACGAGGAAGATGCGGGACATCATGTCGTCCGCGCCGGTGTGCGTGGCTTCAACCGACACCGTATCGGCGGTGGCCAAAGCCATGAGGGACCACGGCGTCGGCACCGCGCTCGTGCTCGCCGACGGCCAGCTCAGCGGGCTCGTCACCGACAGGGACATCGCGGTCCGGGTGCTCGCGGAAAACCGCGACCCGGGCACCACGCTCGTGGGCGAGATCTGCAGCGGCGAGGTGGCGGTGCTCGGCCCGGACGACGGCGTTGAGCAAGCCGAACGGCTGGTACGCGAGCGGGCGGTCCGCCGCATCCCGGTACTTGCCGACGGCATCCCGGTGGGGATGGTATCCACCGGTGACCTAGCCCCCTTCGCCCCCTCCTGAGAAAGGCCGCCTGGATGTCCGGGAAGCCAGAAATGATCGTGAAGGAGCTGCTCGGCAGGGGCGGGTCGCTGTATGCCGAGGACGCCGGCATCAAGCTCGCTGACCGGCCCGGCCCGCTGTACCAGCTGCTGGTGCTGGCCGTTCTGCTCAGCGCGCCGATCCCCGCGCAAACACCGATCGCGGCGGCGCGGGAGCTTTTCGCGGCCGGCTACCGCAGCCCGAAAGCCATGAGCGAGGCCAGCTGGCAGGACCGGGTGGATGCGCTGGGGCGCGGCCACTACCGCCGGTATGACGAGCGCACCGCGACCATGCTCGGCGATGGCGCGGACCTGCTGTCCGGCAAATGGCACGGCGACCTGCGCAGACTGCGCGACCGGGCCGACGGCGAGGCTGGCGCCATCGCCTCGCTGCTCACTGAGTTTTCCGGGATCGGACCTACCGGGGCGAGCATCTTCCTGCGCGAAGTCCAGGACACCTGGCCGGCGGTTGCGCCCTACCTGGACGCCAGGGTGATCAGCGGCGCGCGCCGGGTGAGATTGCCCTACGACCACGAGACGCTGGCCAAGCTGCTGGCGGACAGCGGCCAGCCCGCCCGGCTCGCCGCCGCCCTCGTCCGGGTGTCGCTGAGCCAGCGCCTGGCCAGTGAGGTCACCGCCGCCGTGCCCGACTGAGGATGGCCAGCGGACCGCCGCTGACGTCGTTTGCCGCCGGAAGGCGCGGGTAGGCGATGGTCTCCGCGTCGCGAGCCTTACGGCGCCGGGGCTTGGTGAGGATGTGAGGAGAGATGAGTCTGCCCGCATGCCAAGAGCGCGCGCTGAGCAGTATCGAGGGGGCGCTGAAGGCGAGCGAGCCTCACCTGGCGTCCATGTTCGCGATCTTCACGCGGCTCAATCAGGATGAGCCAGTCGGCGCGGAGCCGCTGGCGCGCGGATCGCTGCGATGGCTGCGGCCCCGGCGGGCGTTGTCGGCGATCGTGCTCATTCCCGTCATGTTCGCCGCCGTCATCGTGGGCGCTGCTTAGCGGCAGTGCGCGCGGCGCGACGACCTGCGATGCCGGCCACCCCGTCGGCGGGGCGTCCTTGCTGGCGCACCGGCCGTCCTGCCCGCGCGCGGTCGCCGTGACCCCGGCCCGGTCAGCCGCCGCGACGTCACCGCCGGCCAACTCAGCGCCCAAGTCGCCGGCCGCCAGCCCGGCCTTCTGCGCCACCGCCGCAGCGGCCTCTGGCTTCGTCGCCATGAACGGCGTTGAGCAGGTACTTTCTCCGCCTGCACCGGCCGCCGCGATGACATCTCCGCTGCCGGGGATGTGCTAGAAATGACACAGGAACGGAGGATCTGTTGCCGATCGAGCAGCTCGGGCATGAGGCGGCGGAACTACTGAGCCTCACCAACGGCGGAGAGGCCAGGTCGTTGAACAAGCTCGCGGAGCTCGCTGCCTGGCAGGTGTCGGCGTGCTCGGGAGCCCATGCGGCGGTCTGGCGCGAGGGTGAAGTGGTCAGTGCCGCAGCGACCCATCCTGACCTGGCGGAGCTCGCTGACCTGCAGTTCCGGATCGGCCGCGGCCCGCTGGTCGAGGCTGCGGACATCGGTGTCGCGGTCAGCTGCCCCGACACCCTGGACGAAGCCCGTTGGCCCGAATTCGCCGAGGCGGCGCTGCGGCGTGGCGTCCGCTGCTCGGTTCACCTCGTGCGCCAGCTTCCGCGTGGCGCCCTGGTCTTGTCCCTGTTCGGCGTGCGTCCCGGCGTGCTCGATGCCGAGTCCAATCCGATGGCGGACATGCTCGCCGCGTTCGGCGGCGCGATGCTCACGAACGCGACGGCCTACGATCAGGCGCAGCGCACCGCCAGCCAGCTCAAGGACGCCGTGGTCGCGCGGTCGGTGGTCGACCAGGCCAAGGGAATCTTGATGCATGCGCTCGGCTGCGATGCCGACGACGCGCTGCGGCGCCTGCGCCAGGAATCCCAGCGCCGGCACGTCAAGGTCACCGAGGTGGCCAGCGAGGTCGTGGCTGCCTACGGTAGCGAAGCGAGCGGAGCAGCGGGAGCCCGTCCCGCCTGAGTCACGAGGACTGCACCTTCGCGACCAGGATGGTTACGTCGTCACGCAGGTCGTCCTCGGAAAAGCTGGCGACCAGGCTCTGGACCATCCTCGTGGTCTCGGCGGCGGAGCGGCCCGCCAGCCCGGCCAGTTCGTCGGCCAGCCGCTCCTCGAAGTACCGCATGTCCACGCTGCGTGCCTCGGTGACCCCGTCGGAGTAGAAGAAGAGCAGGTCCCCGGGCCCGAGCTCGAGTTCGGTTCGCTCCGGCTCGGCGTCGGGGAACAGNNAGCTTGGCGGTGACGAAGCGGTCCTCGTAGTCGCCGCCCAGGATGATCTCGTTGACCTTGGCCAGCGTTTCCACCGGGTCCGGGCTCCAGTGCGCGATGACCCGGATGGCATGCCTGGCCGCCGCGGTCATGGCGGCGGCTTCCTGGCCCTTGCCGCATACGTCGCCCACAGTGATCGCCCAGCCGCCCTGGACCGGGAAAACGTCGTAGAAGTCACCGCTGACTTCCAGTCCTTCACTGGCCGGCACGTACGCCGCGGACAGGTCAAGCCCGGGAATGTCAGGCAGCCGGGCGGGGAGCAGGCTTCCCTGCAGCGCTTCGGCGACGGCCGAACGGTGCCGGAACATGCGGTCGACCCTGATCGCGACGCCCAGGTGCTCGCCTAGCTCCTGCGCCAGGCCGAGCTCGGCGATCTCAAAACGTCCTTCGGTGGCCTGCCGGCCCAAGGTGAGAACGCCGTAGCTGGTGGTGCCGTCCGAGATCGGCACGCTCAGCAGCGAGGTCACGCCGAGCAGCATCAGCAGCGGGACCCCGTCCGGGGTGGTGCCGAGAATCCCCGGGTCGTCCGCGTGAGCCAGGACCACGGACCGGCCCGCGGAGTGGACCTGCGCCGGCACCGTGCCGGCCTGCGGGTCGACGGCACGCGCCTTCCTGGCCAGATCCTCCTGCGCCTCGTCGTGCGGACCGACGACGAACTGGCGCCGCAGCCGGTCCGCCCGCTCGACGTCGACGATCACCCAGCTCGCGATGTCGCCCGCCAGCAGCCTGGCGCACCGCTGCAGCGTGACGGCTTCGCTGAACGTGCTGTTGTCGAGCAGCAGCCTGGTCACCGCGGTAACCATGTCCATCCGGCGGGTCATGACCTGGACCGCGCTGGCTGCGCTCTCCGGGCGAGCCATGCCGGTCACTGGCGGCGTGTCCTCGCCGCCGTGCTCTCGGGAGAGCCCGGACCCGGACCCGACGCCGCCGCCGCCCGGTTGCTCGGCCACCGTGACCACGAGGAGGCGGGAACTGTCCGGCAGCGTGACGACGTGTGCCGTCATGGTCGCGTCGACCGGTCCGGACGCGCTGAGAAGCTTGCAGTCCGCCTGCCTCGAGGTCCCCGTCCGTATCGCGGCGGCGAGCTGGCTCTGCACGGCGGCGCGCGAGCCAATGTCGACGAAGGCTGTCAGCGGCCTGCCGGTCGCGTAGCCGGGGGGAGCGCCGACCAGGTCACCAGCCTTGGCGTTCGCGCGGCGTATCGTGCCGTCGGGCTCGAGCAGGAACAAGGGCGCGGGCGCATTCTGGAACACGGCTCGCAGCAGGCCTCTTTCCGCGCTGACGGAAGCGGGCGGCCCGCCAGAAGCGGCGGGGTCCGCCGACCCGGTATCGGACGCCGCTAGCTTGGTCACCGCATCGAGGGCGGCATCCAGCTCGGCGAAGGCAGCCTCGAGCAGGCCCCGGGGATCGGCGCCCGGCATCGCCGCGGCGTGACGAAGGGCATCGCGCCGCCTGGCCAGGTCGGCGAAAGCGTCAGAGCCATGAGGCCAGGTGTCTTGCGACATCTCTCCAGACCATCGTTCCCGGTAAAGCGCTAGCAGCGCAGAGTGCTCCCCGCCAAAGGGAACGGGCCTGGCGTGAGCTCAAGGCGTTCCTGACCCGGTTCAATATTACTGGCGGCCGTGCCCCGGTAGGGCAAACGAGGGTCCGCCGGGGCGGATGCCCCGNNCTGCGGCTGCGGCTGCGGTAGCGCCCGTAGCCGCGGGTGGTGAACGCGCTGACCAGCAGGGCGGCCGCCACGAGCGCGACGATGAAGGTGATCACGGTGTGTCCGGCGCCGAGGATGGCCGTGGTGAGAATGCCGCCGACCAGCGCGGCCACGATGCCGATGAGGATCGTCAGCAGGATCCCGATGTGCTGGCGGCCAGGCACGAGCAGTCGTGCCAGCGCTCCTATCACCAGTCCGATGAGGAGCCACACGATGATGACAGAAACGGTGAGTGTCATGACCTCTCCTAAGGTTTTCACGGTTGGGTTCGCTTTTTCAGCTGCCGGGACGAGGCCCCCCTCCCGCGCCACCGTCTATGGCCGGTGCTTGCGGCGCCCGGCCTCACTCGTCATAGACGTCCTCGATGACCGTCTCGGCAGGCCGCGCATGCGGGGTAAGGTCACGCGTCGCGTCAATGTGGCTGGCGGCCTCAGGGCTGCCGAGGGCGCCGGGGGCGGGCAGGCTGGCCTGCACCCGGGTGTTCGCCGGATTCCCGTTGACGTTGTAATTCGGGTAGTTCACTTCTTCGACCCGCCGGCCCGGCCGCCAGCTCGTCTGCCGGACGAACATACGCCGGCCGACCCAGCCGTAGCCGCTGCGCGGGATCGCGATCCCGATAATGCCGATGATTATGAGCACGTAGCCGGCGGTGTGCAGGTTGAAGACGGACGTGTTCGTCGTTACGGCGAACGCGAGGATGGCGCCGATTGCGATCAGGGCCAGTCCCATACCGGTTTTCATAATGGTCCTTCCGCTGTCATGGCGTTCTGGCTTGTCAGGCCGTGGCAGCTGATTGGGGAATGTCGCTGGTCTCGGCGGGGTCGAGAAGTTTGTTCTTGAGGTGGCCCAGGGCCCGGGCGAGGAGCCTGGACACGTGCATCTGGGAGATGCCGAGCCGTTCGCCGATCTCGGTCTGGGTGAGGTTGCCGTAAAAACGCATGACCAGGATGCGCTGCTCACGCTCGGGCAGTTCCTCCCAGTGCGTGTTGACGGCTTCCATGTCGATGGTGTGGGCGACACCCGGGTCATCGTCGCCGAGCATGTCGGCAAGCAAGGCCGGGTCTTCCCGGTCCGACAGCGGAGCATCGAGGGAGTACGTGCTGAACACCAGGTCGGCCTGGCGGGCCTCCTGCATGTCGTCCTTGCTGACCCCGAGCCGGTGGGCTAGCTCCTCTTCGGTGGGCCCCCGGCCCAGCTGCTGGGTAAGTTCCTCGGTGGCTTTGCGCAGTTCGAGCAGCAGTTCCTGAGCGGACCGGCGGACGTGGATCTGCCAGCGCTTGTCCCGGAAGTGCCGCTTGATCTCTCCGCTGACGCACGGCTGAGCGTAAGCGGAGAGGCTGTCGCCGACCTCGGGGTCGTAGTTATTGATCGCCTTGAGCAAGCCGACGTATCCGACCTGCATGAGATCTTCGGTCGGTTCTGGACTGCCGCGGTATTGCCTGACGCAGGAGCGGACCAGCTTCTGGTAGCGGTCCACGATTATCTCGCAGGCAGCGGCGCGTAGCTCGTTATCACGTGGCAGCGCGCGGACCTTGGCCAGCAGGGCATTGTCGGAGAGCTCTCGCAGCTCGGCGCGCGACCCGGTGTGGATGGTGGCGTCAGGGACTGCCTTGGCGGCCGTGCCGATGGTGCCTGACGCCGGCTGCTGGAGGGTTGCCTCAGTCAAGGTGGCCTCCTCGGGACCCTGGGAATGACGGACGAGTACGGTGTGCCCGATCCAAGGTGAATAAACTTCAAGCGATGTGATGCTGGTCACATCGCAAGTCCACGGTCGCGTCAGCCGCGCCGGTAACGCTCCGTATCTGCGCTGCGGAGCGCCATGCCGTGACCGGGGCGGTCCTGGTCGGGCCGCATCGAGCCCCCGGCAGGATCGAGAGTCCCGTCGAAGAACAGTCGTTCAATCCGCTGGTGATCGTGGAAGTACTCCACGTGCCGCAGGTTAGGGACCGCGGCCCCCACATGCGCGTGCAGGTTGGGCGCGCAGTGGCCGGACACCTGCAGGTTGTGCGCTGCGGCGAGGCCCGCGCCGCGCAGGAACTCGGTGATCCCGCCGCACCGGGTCACGTCCAGCTGCAGGCAGTCGACCGCGCCCGCGTCGATGAGCCGCGCGGAGTCGGCCAGCGACCAGCTGTACTCCCCGGCCGCGACGTCGGGCCGGACTTGCCTGCGGACCACGGCCAGGCCCGCGAGATCCTGGGAGGAAACCGGCTCCTCGAACCAGGTCACGCCGATCGCACTGAGCTCATCGGCGACCCGGACCGCCTGGCCCGTGGTGTAGCCGCCGTTGGCGTCCACGTAGAGTTCGGTGTTCTCGCCGACGATCTCCCGGGCGAGCTCGGCCCGGGAGATGTCGCGGCGCTCGTTCCCGCCCCACGACTCGCCGATCTTGATCTTGACCCGTCCGATGCGCTCCTTCTCCACCCATTCGCTGAGCTGCTGGCGGGTACGCGTGTCGTCGTAGCTGGTGAAGCCGCCGCTTCCGTATACCGGCACCTCCGTCAGGGCCCGCCCGAGCAGGCCGGCCAGCGACTGGCCGAGCAGCCGGGCCTTGAGATCCCACAGCGCGATGTCGACGGCCGAGATGGCCATGGCGGCGACACCGGGGCGGCCGATGTTGCGGACCTGGCGGGCCATCGCCTCGGCCGTCCCGGCGACGTCGAGGGCGCTCCGCCCGATCACCACGTCCGCGAGCATCTCGGTGATGACGGTCTGCGCGGCCGCCGAGGTATAGCTCCAGCCCAGTCCCTGTTCGTCGCCTGAGCGCACGGTCACCAGGACCATGGTGGTCTTGTCCCAGGTGAGCGTGCCGTCAGCCTCAGGTGCGTCGGTCGGTATGACGTAGCAGGCAGTGTCGATCGCGGCCACTACGGATTCGGTCACGCTCGGGTCCCTCCTGGTCGGCAGGGGAATCCGACTACCTCCCCGCGCCCCGGTCAAACCGGTCCCGATAGCGGTCGAGCTTGGCGCTTCGGTAAATCCTGGCCATCGCAGGTGTACACCGGCGACCGGGGGGAAGCGGATAGCCGCACAAGAACCGGCTCAAACCCTCGTGAGGACACGTCATGATCGCGACCGGGAGCGCCATGAACTGGCGGGCAGCAGGTGCTTGCCTGGATGCCGACCCCGATCTGTTCTTCCCCATCTCGTCGGCCGGTCCCGCCGAGCGGCAGATCGCGCGGGCCAAAGTCATCTGCGCGGGCTGCGGAGTCCGGCGGGAATGCCTGGAGTTCGCGCTGGCCCACGACCAGGTGTACGGCATCTGGGGCGGCACCACAGCGGAGGACAGGCAACGCGACCGGCGGCGCAGGCGGCGTGCGGCTGCCGTTGCCGAGCGTAAGCGCACCGTCGCGGCATAGTCAGATCGTCGCGGCACCGTTGGCACCGTCGCGGCACAGTCAGTCGCGGCACAGTCATAGGAGGACGCGTGACCCAGACGGTTGCCATCACCGGAGCGAGCGCCGGTATCGGGCGGGCGGTGGCACGCCTATTCGCCGAGCGCGGAGCCCACATCGGGCTGATCGCGCGCGGCTACGCCGGCTTGGAAGGTGCCGTGCGTGACGTGGAGCGGGCCGGCGGGGTGGCCCTGGCTGTTTCCGCCGACGTGGCAGATTTCGCCCAGGTCGAAGCCGCCGCCGCGAAGATCGAAGAGACCCTGGGCCCGATCGACGTGTGGGTCAACGTGGCGTTCGCTTCGGTGTTCGCCCCGTTCGCGAAGACGACGCCAGAGGAGTTCCGCCGGGTTACCGAGGTGACCTACCTCGGGTTCGTGCACGGCACCATGGCCGCCCTGGCTCGGATGCGGCCGCACGACCACGGCGTCATCGTCCAGGTCGGCTCGGCGCTCGGCGCACGCAGCATTCCGCTGCAGGCCGCCTACTGCGGGGGCAAGCACGCGGTCAACGGGTTCACCGAGTCGCTGCGCTGCGAACTCATGCACGACAAGTCCAACGTCCATGTCACCATCGTGCAGATGCCGGCGGTTAACACCCCTCAGTTCTCCTGGGTGCGGTCCAAGCTGCCGAGGCACCCGCAGCCCGTGCCGCCGATATACCAGCCCGAGGTCGCGGCCCGTGGCGTCCTGTACGCCGCCGACCATCCGCGCCGTAAGCAATACTTCGTCGGGGCCAGCACGACCGCGACGATCCTGGCTAACCGGGTGGTGCCCGCCCTGCTCGACAGGTACCTGGCCAGGACCGGCTACGACTCGCAGCAGACCGGCGGCCGGGAAAGCGGGCACCGGCTAGACAATCTCTGGCAACCGGTGGACCAGCCCCGCGGTGACGACCACGGTGCGCACGGTGAGTTCGATGACAAGGCGCACGCGCACAGCGCCCAGATGCTCGTGTCCCACCATCGGCTGGCCGTCACGGCGGCGGGAGCGGCCACGGCCGCGGTCGGCATGGCGCTCGCCAGCCGGGCCCGCCGCCGGTAAGCGGCGGGCGAGCCAGCGTTCCATGCAGGCCAGCAGCTCATCGGTGTCGACNNGGCTTGGTCACGTAGTCACTGGCCCCGGCCGCGATGCTCTTCTCCTTGTCGCCGGGCATAGCCCGGGCGGTGACCGCGATGATGGGCAACATGGCGAAGGCGGGCATCTGCCTGATCTTGTTCATCGTCGCGTAGCCGTCAAGCTCCGGCATCATCACGTCCATCAGGACGAGATCGGTGTCTTCGGCGGTGAGCAGGGCCTCGATGCCCTTGCGCCCGTTGGTCGCCTGGGTCACGGTCATGCCGTGCAACTCCAGCGTGCTCGTGATCGCGAAGACATTGCGGGGGTCATCGTCGATCACCAGCACCCGCTTGCCGCGCAGGACCTCGTGACCGTCAGCCTCCGGCGACAGCCGGAGCCCGGACCCGGACCCGGCAGCCTCCCCGGTGCCCCGCAGCCCGGCCTCCGGCTCGCTGATCAGCGCGGGCACGTGGTCCGGCTGAGCCGCGGACAGGTGAAGGGTAATGCGCTCGCGCAGCTCGTCCAGTGACGGCAGCAACTCAAGCGTCTGGGAGCCGAAACGCAGCCGGGCCAGCCGCGCCTGCGCGCTGTCGATCGTGTCCCTGGTGTGGGCCAGCACCGGGACGTCCCGGAGCGTGGGCTCGTCGGCGAGCTGCTCGAGGAAGGCGAACGCGGACGCGTCCTCGAGGCCGAGATCCAGCACGACGCACTGGTGCGGCGCGGCGGCCAGGGCCTCGATGCCCTGCTCGGGGCTGACCGCCGTGCCCACGTGCACCGGCCCGTGGATACCGGTGAGGTCGGAGACCGCGCTATAGGCGAGCAAGGTGAGCAGGCCGCCGCGCGAGCCCTCGAGCACCAGCAGCCGTCGGCCGGCCGTGGCCGCGTCGTCGTCCGGCCGGGTCGGCTGCAGCCGTAGCGCCTCGGTCGCGTCCGCGTGCGCGTCGCCGTTCGCCGAGATGGCCACCCCCTCGACGGTGTTCGCGGCGGTGGGATAGGAGTCCGTGACATCGGCCGTGACTCCTGGCATCTCGCACGGCAGGTACAGCGTGAAGGTGCTGCCGCGGCCGAGCTCGCTTTCCGCGATGATCTCCCCGCCGAGCAGGGCGCCGACCTCGCGCGCGATCGACAGCCCGAGGCCGGTGCCGCCGTACCGGCGGCTGAGGGTGCCGTCGCCCTGTTGGAAGGCACCGAAGATGGTGCTGATGTTCTCTGGTGCGATGCCGATTCCGGTGTCGGCCACCGAGAAGGCCAGGATCTCCCCTCCGTCGGGCGTACGTCGTGTGGCGGGGGCCCGGCCCACACGTAGTATCACGTGGCCCGCTTCGGTGAACTTGACCGCGTTCGCCACCAGGTTGCCGAGCACCTGGCGCAGCCGCTGCCGGTCGGTGAACAGCTCAGACGGGGCTTCGGGGTCCGCCTCGACGGCGAATTCCAGTCCCTTCTCCGCGGTGAGCGGCTGGAACGTGGCCTGGACATCCTCAAGCAGGACGCGGAGCGGAAATCGCTCTACGTGAATGTCCATCCGGCCCGCCTCGACCTTGGACAGGTCAAGGATGTCGTTGATGAGCTGCAGCAGGTCTGAGCCGGCCGAGTGGATGACGTTGGCGTACTCGACCTGCTTGGCGGACAGGTTCCGGCCCGGGTTCTGCGCCAGCAGCCGGGCCAGGATCAGCAGGCTGTTCAGCGGCGTGCGCAACTCGTGCGACATGTTGGCGAGGAACTGCGACTTGTATTTCGACGCCAGCGCCAATTGCCTGGCCCGTTCCTCGATCTCCTGCCTGGCCTGCTCGATCTCGGCGTTCTTGGTCTCGATATCGCGGTTCTGGGTGGCGAGCAGGGCGGCCTTGTCTTCCAGATCGGCGTTGGACCGCTGCAGCTCCACCTGCTGATCCTGCAGCTCTTCGGATCGCGCTTGCAGCTCGGTGGTCAGCCGCTGCGACTCCTCGAGCAGCGTATCGGTGCGGGCGTTGGCGATGATCGTGTTGAAGTTGACCCCGAGGGTCTCGGTCAGCTGCTCGAGGAAGTCGGTCTGCACCGGGCTGAACGAGGTGAACGAGGCGAGCTCGATGACTCCGAGCACCTGATCCTCGAACAGGATCGGCAGCACGGCCAGGTTCGCCGGCGGCGCCTCGCCGAGTCCGGAGGAGATCTTGACGTACCCCTCCGGCAGGTTCCCGGCGATGATGGACCGCTTGCTCCGCGCCACCTGGCCGATCAGGGACTGGCCCAGCCGGTACTGGATCGGCGCCGTCGTGTCGGCGCGCAGGCCGTAGCCGGCGATGAGGCGGAGCTGGGTGTCGCCGTCGACGGATTCGGCCAGGAAGAAGGTGCCATGCTGAGCACCCACGAGCGGGGCGAGTTCGTCCATGATCAGCTCGGCTACGACCGCCAGGTCCCTGTGACCCTGCATCATGCCCGCGATCTGGGCCAGGTTGGTCTTCAGCCAGTCCTGCTGCTGGTTGGCCCGGATGGTCTCGCGCAGCGAGTGCACCATCGCGTTGATGTTGTCCTTGAGCTCGGCGACCTCGCCCTGGGCCTCCACCGAGATGGACCGGGTCAGGTCCCCGGAGGCGACCGCGCTAGTCACCTCGGCGATCGCGCGGACCTGCCTGGTCAGGTTCCCGGCCAGCTCGTTGACGTTCTCCGTCAGCCGCTTCCAGGTGCCCGATACGCCCTCGACCTCGGCCTGGCCCCCCAGGCGGCCCTCGCTGCCGACCTCGCGGGCCACCCGGGTGACCTCGGCCGCGAACGAGGACAGCTGGTCGACCATGGTGTTGATGGTGGTCTTGAGCTCGAGGATCTCGCCCCGCGCGTCCACGTCGATCTTCTTGGACAGGTCGCCGTTGGCGACCGCGGTGGTGACCTGGGCGATATTGCGAACCTGGCCGGTCAGGTTCTGCG
>PMST01000575.1 GCA_003168295.1 Actinomycetota bacterium | reverse complement strand
ACGTGGGCAGGTCGAACCCGTACCCGCGCATGATGACCGGGTTGAGCCCTTCGCCGGCGAAGTAGAACACGCCCTTGTCCTCACGGGCGAACATCGTGGCGCGGACACCGTTCCGGTACATCGAGGTGCCGAGCACCATGTCGTTCTCGACCTGACCGAGCACTTTGAGGCACATCCGCAGCCCGGCGTTCGCGCTGATGCTGGTCGGGATCGACTTGGCGTCGGGCCGCTGGGTGGCGAGCATCGGGATGAACCCGAGCGCGGGCCCGCGTTTCACCAGGTCGGTGGCGATGGCCTCCAGTTCCTTGCCGTACTCGTCGTGCTCGAATGCGATCTGGCATTCGTCCACCGCGACGGCGATCGGGTGCAGGCCGAGGCGCGGGTCGCTGGACAGTTCGGGCGTGACCTTGTTCTCGGGGCATCGCTGCTCGTCCAGGTTGCGGATGACCTTCGTCCGGCGCCGCATCTCGGTGCGCAGGGCGCGGAAGTCGGCGACCATGTACTCCATGTCTTCCGGGTCGTCTCCGGCCCGGTAGCGGTGCGCGACCTGGGCTACCGGCTTGAGGTCACCGGTTCCCTTGAGGTCGTAGGCGTGGATCTCGACGCGCAGGTCAAGGGCGCAGATCAGCAGCAGGAGACGGAGCAGGAACGTCTTGCCCATCCTCGGGATGCTGCCGATGATGATCGACGCGAAGATGAGCGTGAGCGTTACCGTGCGGCCCCGCGGGTCGGTGCCGAACACCACCGGGCCGAACACGTCGGCCATGCCACGTCGCAGCAGCGGCCACGTCGGCTGGTCGGCCGTCGTCATGTCCTCGTCGCCGACGAACAGCGCGAGCGCACCAGGATGCCGCTTGTGGATCGTCTCAGGCCAGCAGCAGCCGAGTTGCCGGCGCAGGCCCGAGGCGAGGTTCTCGCGCCGCTCGGACACCTCGCCGGCCGTCACGCCGTGCGGCAGGTCCATCCTTGCCAGCCATCCGGGCCCGTCACGCTGGATCGGGTCGATGAGCACGACGGCGTTCGTACGGTCCTTGGCTAGCGCCGAGTTGATGCCAGCGATGCGCAGACCTTCCAGGGCGCGGATGATGACCTCGAACGTGAGCGCCTCGTACGCCACGGGCACGGTGGCCGAGGTCAGGATCGGCTTGTCGTCGGGCCTGCCGAACCAGGCCAGCACGGGCACGACGACCAGGCCGATAGGGATCCAGGCCAGCGGGTAGAGCGCGGTCACGGTGGCAGCGGCGAGCGCGACCGCGGCGAACTGGACGGCGAGCACCCCGCCACGGAACGCGCGCCGCTTGACGGCGTGCTTGTGCAGGCTTTCCCACGTGCGCGGGTCATTGTCGGCGACCGCCCGCATGCGGAGATATGTCTGCTCAGTGACCCACCACCAATGGACCTGAACGAATGCCAGCTTGGCCACGCCGAGCGCGGCGAACCGGAGCGCGTGCCACGTGCGGATAGGTATCCGTACGAGGTGATAGAGCAGATGATGCCGTCCGCGCCGAAGGTGCCAGCCGTAGTGTTTCCGGGCAGCTGCCCGCGTCTTGAGGTGGTCGGGCAGGATCGGGCGCAGCTCGGCGACCTCGCCGAACTTTGCCTTGCGCGGCTCGGCCAGCGGGGGCGGCGTGCCGGGGAACGGGACGACCGTGCCCGTTATGGCGTCGTCGGGCGCGAGCGCGATTTCGTCGGCCGCGTCGGCGTCGGGCTCGAACGGCCCGAGGTCGTCGTCGTGCCGGCCGCCAAGTGGCTGTTCGGCCATGATTGGTTACCTCACCTTCGGGTGGGAGTTGTGCCAGTGGCGGGCTCGGGTTCTCAGGCCATGCGGCCCGCCACTGGCTGCTTACGGGTTGTCGGGCGGGTCCGGTTCGGGTGCGTGCCCGTTGGCCTCGGCTAGCACGCGGGTGCGTAGGTTCGTCGCCTCGGCGCGGGTTAGACGGAAGTTGGTCACTAGCGCGTTGACGGACCACGGATTGCCAGCGGCCAGCGTGGCGCGCAGCGACGCCTCGGCGGCAGTCTCGGCAGCGTTTGGGAGCGGCGACGGGACCAAACTGGGCACCCCGGTTTGGTTACGCCTCGCGGATGCCCTGACCAGCAGCATCATGAGTTCGTAGGTGCCGACGAAAGCTGTAGCGGGCCACGCGGCCCACAGGGCACCGGACAGGCCCGACTCGGCCCCGTAGGTGACGTTCGCGGCGAGCGTCACGGCCACGCCGGAACCGAGCAGCCACCACGCTAGTTTGGGGCGGCCTCGCCGTGCCGGGCGGCGTCGAGGACGACCATGCTGGCGGCCACGATGATGCCGTCGATGAGCACCGGGTAGAGGTGGCCGATGATGCCGGGCTCGCCGTGGCGGGTGACCACCTCGACCGCGTGCCAGAACGATACGTAGGCGGCGACCGCGGCGACAGCGGCGACGGCGGCCGAGGCCGTCCACCGGACGGCACGGTCTGCGTTCACGTGGTCCTCGCTACGGGTCGCAGGCCGAGGCCGTCGCGTAGCAGCAGCCGGAGCAGGATCAGCACGAGCGCGGCGAGAATCAGCACCACCGCGGCGGCGACGATCCCCAGAAGCGGCACGCTGACCGGCTGGCCGAGGATGACGCCGCTGAGCCGGATCCGGGCCGACGCGACCAGGCCGAGCAGGACGAGTACGAGTGATAGTGGAGCGGTCATCGCGCACTTCCTAGGTCGAATAGGGGCTGGTGCATGGCGTCGATCGCGAGCTCGACGTGCGAGACGTCCTGTCCGCTGGCGCGGGCCCGTTCGATCCAGCTCTCGGCCAGCTCTCGCGTGTTGTCGATCGCCTGCTGCTTCCCGGCGCCGTGGTTGCGGCCGCCGCAGATGCAGGTGCACTCCGGCTCGGTGGCGTCGTAGCACTTGGCGTCACAGCGGCCCTGGTCACCGCCGGAGGACTGGTAGGAGATCAGTGTCGTCATGGCGGTCACCGGTCACCTCGCGGGATCGCCTCGACGTAGACGCGGACCAGGACGCTGCGGTCAAGCTCGCTGCGGTTCCGGTCCTGATAGGGCCCGCGGACAGACTGGACGAGCATGATCTGCTCGAGCAGCTGCAGGCCCTCGCGGCACTCGTCCTCGGTGCCGTGCAGCCTGATGTTCACCGGTCCTCCCCGAGCGCCTGAGCGACCGCGCGCACGATCGCCTTTGAGTGCCCGGCGCCCATGATCCTGAACCGGAACCGGTCCTCGGCCAGGGTCACGGCCAGGTCGAGGATGGCCATCTCCGATGTGGATGCCCCGGGGCCCGCGTCGTAGTACGCACGGGCCCGGGTCCAGTCGATCGCCAGGTGAACACCGCGGTTCTCAACCGCCGCGGCAACGAAGCTGGGTCGCCGCAGCCAGTATTCATGCCAGATCAGCAGGTCGACGGCGGCGCGGTCCGAGAGGTCCATCTGGGCGGCCCAGCGGCGCAAGGATGCGGTGGTGGTCTCGAAGTCGCTCATGACTGACCTCCGTCCGTGATCCGCTCGATGGCCTCCAGGGCGAGCTGGCGGTCGTCGTGCTCCCAGTCGAAATGGCTGAGTACCTCGCGGATCGCATTGAGGCGCCGCGTGTTCTCGGTCCCGCTGTCGGGCGCGGGAGCCGCCTGGGGGCCGCCTGCCGCCTTGAGCGCCGCGGCGTACTCGTCGTCGTCCAGGCCGATGCCGATGTCCGCGTGGAGACGGTGCAGGTTTTCGGCCCACTCGCGGTAAGCCGCCCGCGCCGCCTCGGCCGTGGTCCCGGCGGCGGCCGCGATCTGGTCCCAGCTGGCCCCGGCCTTGACGGCCTTGTCGACCTGCGACCGGTGACGGTAGTACCGGGCGATCCGCTCGCCGAGCGCCAGCATCTCCAGGTGCTCGGCCACGGTCAGCGGCGGGTACCTCTCGTCGTTGACGTGCTTGTTCGGCACGTACGTGCCGCGCGCCTTCCCGATGGCGATGGCGCCGGCCAGAGCGTCGTGCTGGGCCAGATCGCGATAGCGGTCCATCTGGTCCGCGAGGTTGCCGGT
>PMST01000117.1 GCA_003168295.1 Actinomycetota bacterium | reverse complement strand
GCGGCGGCCTTGCTGCTGGCCGGACGCGAGCCGTCCGGCGTCGCCCACCAGCCGCTGGAGTAACCCAGCGCCAGAGCAGGTACCACGCCCCGTTCGGTCACGAGATTTTTAACCGAACGGGGCGTGGCTCGACCACCAAGCCGGCCGGATCCGGCCTACTGCCGGAGCCCGGGTCCGGCGCGCCGGTCCTTGTCCTTGTCTTTGCCCTGGTCCTTGCGCTCGAGCATCTCGGCCGCGCCGCGGACCACGCACCGCAGCGGGTCCTCGACCAGGACCGCGCCGATGCCCGCCGCGGTCTCGATCCGGCTGGCCAGGCCGGGCAGCAGCGAGCCGCCGCCGGCCAGCCGGACCTTGCCGCGGACCACGTCCTCGGCCAGCCCGGCCGGGATTTCCGACAGCATCTCGTGCACCGAGGCGGCGATCGCCGAGACGATCGGCTCGAGNNGCGACGTCGAGGCCGACGACCTCGGCGAAGCCCTCGGCGCCGCCGGTGACCCCGAGCGTCGTCTTCAGGTGCCGGGCGGCCCGCTGGCTGATGATCAGGCCAAGCTCGTTCCGGGCGGCCTGCACGATCGCCTCGTCCATCGCGTTGCCCGCCTTGCGCAGCGAGCGCGACCGGACCACCCGCCAGCCCGCCACCGCGGCGACCTCGGTCGTCCCGCCGCCGATGTCGACGACGAAGCCGCCCGCCCCGCCGCTGAGGTCGAAGCCCGCCCCGGCCGCGGCGGCCACCGGCTCGTCGATCAGCCGCACGTGATACCGGGGGCGGCGCACGCTGAGCGCGGCGATGATCGACCGGCGCTCGACGGGCGTGGCGCCGCTGGGCACGCAGACCAGGGCGTTCGGCCGCAGCGGGCTGCCGCGGCGGCGGGAGCGGCGGAGAAAGTCGTGCAGCATGGCGGCGGTCGCGTCCAGGTCTGCGATGACCCCATCCCGCAGCGGGTGGATGACCTGGATGCCTTGCGGTTCCTTGTCGGCCAGGGCCTCCGCGGCCTCGCCCACCGCGGCGACCGTGCCGGCGGTCGTGTCGATGGCGATCGCGGTGGGTTCCTCGAGCACGATGCCGCGCCCGGCCACCCAGACCAGCGTGTTCACGGTGCCGAGATCGATCGCCACGCTACTTCGGAAGCGCATTTTGCTCCCCTCTGTCGCAGCGGTGCTGTGCTGCACGATTCGTGAGTGTTATGGTCGTCGGGGTCGGTGGAAGGAGTCGTTGATGCGGGTACCGCGGCTGATCGTGGTGGCGCTGGCTGCGTGCGGGCTTACCGCCGCTGCGGTGGCGGCCGTCGGCCCCGCGCCGGGGGTTTCCGGGTCGGTGCTGGCTGCGTCGGTGTCGCCGGGGCTTTCGGCCCTGGCCACTGTGACCGTCCAGCCGGGCGTGATCCGTCTCGGTCACGCGCAATCCGGTCCTCCCACCACCGCTGACTGCGAGAAAGCCTACAAGGTCGCATGCTACGAACCGGGGCAAATCCAGCAGGCTTATCACTTGCCCGCGGTCTACGCGAGCGGCGTGACCGGCAAGGGCGCCACGATTGTCATCGTCGACTCCTACGGCTCGCCGACGATCAAGAATGACCTGAGCGTGTTCGACCGGACGTTTGGCCTGCCGGCCCCGCCCTCGTTCCGGATCATCCAGCCCGCGGGCAAGGTACCTGCGTACAACCCGAACAACTCCGACATGGTCGGCTGGGCGGGCGAGACCACGCTGGACGTGGAGTACGCGCACACGATCGCGCCGGGCGCGAACCTGCTGCTGGTCGAGACGCCGGTCTCGGAAACCGAGGGGGTGCACGGCTTCCCGCAGATCGTCAAGGCCGAGGAGTACGTGCTCAACCACCATCTCGGCGACGTGATCAGCCAGAGCTTCAGCGCCACCGAGCAGACCTTCCCGAACTTCTCCGCCGTGCAGGCCCTGCGCGGCGCCTACCAGCTGGCCGCTAAGGACAAGGTCACGGTGCTCACCGCCGCGGGCGACTCGGGCGCGGCCGACGTCGGGCTGGACGAGAGCACCTACTACCTGTTCCCGGTGACCTCGTGGCCGGACAGCGATCCCCTGGTGACCGGCATCGGCGGGACCCAGCTGCACTTCAACTCCGCGGGCCAGCCCACCGCGCCTACCGTGTGGAACGACACCTACAACAAGGCGACCAACGAGTTCGCGGCCGGCAACGCGGGCCCGAACCCGCTCGCGGGCGGCGGCGGCAAGTCCATCTTCTTCACCCGCCCCTGGTATCAGAACGGCGTGCGGAAGGTCGTCGGCGACCAGCGCGGCGTGCCCGACATCTCGATGAGCGCGGCCTGCAACGGGTCGGTGGACACCTACGGCACCTTCGGCGGCGCGCCGGCCGGCTGGTCCCCGGCGTGCGGCACCAGCGAGGCCACGCCGCTGTTCGCGGGCATCGTGGCCCTGGCGGATCAGGTAGCCGGGCATTCGCTCGGGCTGATCAACCCGGCCCTGTACCAGCTGTCGGCGCAGCACGCCCCCGGCATCACCGATGTCACCTCGGGCAACAACACGGTGTCGTTCAAGCAGGGCGGCCGCGAGCACACGGTCCGCGGCTTCAACGCGCGGCCCGGCTACGATCTGGCTTCCGGGGTCGGCACGGTGAACGCCGAGTATTTCGTCCGCGAACTTGCCTTCCTCGCCGGTCACTAAGACCTCATTTGGCGCAGCGAGCCGTGGTGCGTCGCGCCCGCCTACTTCCGACCCGCTAATACGGTCGAACTAACCCCTGTTATCTCGCTGGAACACGGGCTTCGGCTCTGTCGGTGGGAAGCTGCTCTCCGCCGCTTTCCGCGAGATACATTGGCTGCGTGCAGCAGTGCCTTTTTAGCCGGGCGCCGTGCGCATAAGTACGCTGTGACCTCGCATTTCTCGTTGGAATCATCCACACCACGGCCTGCCCGCGGCGCATATCCCTCACCAGCGGGGGAAGTAGCCAGCTACCCCCGCGGGGCGGCGTGCACAGGAGGAGAGGAAGACCGAGATGGAGGACGTGTTCGAAGTCCTGGCCACCGATCATGAGGAGATCAGGCAGGTACTGGCCGAGCTCGAGAAGGGCCCGACCGCGGCCACCGGCGGCTGCGAGGATCAGCTGATGCTGCGCAAGATGATGACCGAAGAGCTGATCGTCGAGGAAGCCAAGCACGCTGAGACCGAGCGGACGTACCTGTGGCCGGCCGTAGGTGAGCACGTCCCCGGCGGCGGCCAGCTCGCCGACCGGGCCATCTGCCAGCAGCTCGAGATCGGCGAACTCCTCGCCGAGCTGGACACGCTGGACGCGAGCGACCCGGAGTTCGAGGAGCTCCTCGCCGCGTTCACCCGGGCGGCCCTGGACCACTTCGACTTCGAGGAGAGGCAGGTGTGGCCGAGGCTGCGCGCCGTCCTGACCTTGAAAGCGGCGTGCGAGCTGGGCGGCAAGATACTGCGGGGCAGGCAGGCCGCGGCCCAGCTGGCTCACCCGCGCGCGTCGGCTTCGCCCGGGGGCACGCACTACGGCTCGTTCGGATGAGAGAATTAGGGGTTCGCTGCTGACGGGATCTGCAGCGGACTTTCAGCTATCTATCAGCTTGGTAGTGCTCACTAGAGGTAAGCAGGACAGGCTAGGGTCCCGCCCGGCCGGTGCTGCCGCGCGCGCGACACAGACGTCCGACCTAAGGCTGATGACACATGCAGGATTACAGCGGCTACGGCCAGCCGCCCGCGGGAGACGATGGTTTCGGCGGACCCACCTCGCCCTTTCCCCAAGGCCCACCACCCCCGAGGCCGCCCCGGCACCGGGTCGGTTTCGTGAGCTACCTGGCCGTGGCGCTGGCGG
The DNA here is from genome assembly GCA_003168295.1 of Actinomycetota bacterium. The sequence continues at coordinate 8,994 of PMST01000117.1, read as the reverse complement.
CCGGCGCCCTGGGCGCCGGCACGGTGGTGGCGCTGTACCACCCGACCTCGAGTGCCTCGGCGGCGCCGGCCCCCAGCATCAGTGCCGTGCCCGCCGCGCCGGACCCAAGTACCCCGAGCAGCAGCGCGGCGCCGCTGCCCAGCATCGTGCCCGGGACCAGCGCCGGCGAGACCGCGGTCCTGAGGAAGGTCGAGCCGAGCCTGGTCATCATCAACACCACGCTGCAGTTCAGCAGCGAGCAGGCCGCGGGCACCGGCATGGTGCTCAACTCCACCGGCCTGGTGCTGACCAACAACCACGTCATCGAGAACGCCACCAAGATCAGCGCCACCTCGGTGGCGACGGGCAAGACCTACCCGGCCAAGGTGGTCGGCTACGACGTCACCGGCGATGTCGCCGAGATCCAGCTGCAGGGCGTGTCTGGCCTGCGCCCGATCACGCCCGCTAATCCTGCCACGGTCAAATCCGGGACGTCGGTGGTGGCCATGGGCAACGCCGAGGGGCAGAGCCAGATCGTTCCCGCTACCGGCCAGGTCACCGGGCTTAACCAGACCATCACCGCCAGCGATCAGGGCGGCACGGTCACCTCCGAGACGCTGCACGGGATGATCCAGACCAACGCGGACATCGTGGCCGGCGACTCCGGCGGCCCGCTGGCGAACGCCGCGGGCCAGGTCATCGGGATGGACACCGCGGGCAACGACGTGACCACCCCGGGGCAGCAGTCGGCGTCCGGGTTCGCCATCCCGATCAAGACGGCCATGGCGGTCGGCAGCCAGATCTCCGCGGGCGACGCCAGCTCCACGATCGTGATCGGCTACCCCCCCTTCATCGGGATCTACATCGGCGAGGGGACGAACCCCAGCCCGGCGGCCCAGGCTAACCAGGAGCAGAACAGCGGCGGCGGCGGCTTTGGCGGTGGCGGCGGGTTCGGCGGCTCGGGCGGCGGCGGCGGTTTCGGCGGCTCGGGGAACGGCGACAACACGGGCTGCTACACCAACAACGCCAACCTGACCGTGCCGCAGACGATCGCCTCGGCGGACTCCGGCACGCTGGTCCTCGGCACCATCTGCGGCAGCCCGGCCGACTCGGCGGGCCTGACCGCGGGTTCGGTCATCACCAGCGTGAACGGCCAGACGGTCGGCTCCCCGGCCAGCCTGACCGCCGTGGTGTCGAAGTACCAGCCCGGCACGCACATCTCGCTCACCTGGGTCACCCCGTCCGGCCAGACCAAGACCGCCACCCTGACCCTCACCGCCGGCCCGCCCCTGTAACCCCGGCGCCGGCCGGCGGCCCCGCAACCCTCACCGCCGGCCGGCCCCTGTAACCCTCAGGCGGCCTCCGGCAACGTGGTCTGTTTGTGCTCGAACAGGCCGATGATCTCCTCGACCGGCAGGTTCTTGGTCTCGGGCAGGAACTTCCAGACGAACACAATCGCCAGCGCACACAGCCGGGACCGCGCCGAGGCCGAGGACCAGCCGCCAGCCGACGGTGGCCGCGCTGCCGGGGAAGGCGCTGAAGATGATCAGCGCGACGATGTAGGAGATGAGGATCCCGACGGTGATCATCCACTGCTGCAGCATGGCCAGTACGTTGCCGGTACTCGTGGGCTGGGCCATGGGCGGAAGCTCCTTGCTGCCGGTTCGCCCCCGCCTCTTCCCTGGCGAAATCAAAATGAACATGACACTCACAGGTCCCTTCCCCCGGCTACCTGACGCGTTGGATGGTGCCCGGGGGCGGCGCGGGCACGGCCCGCGGGTACAGGATCGCGGCGAGGGCCTCGACCCCGTTGACCAGCCGGGGACCGGGCCGGACCACGATGCCGTCGGCGTCGATCGCCCACACCGGCACGTCCGGCAGCCCCTCAGCCGCCAGCGCCCCGACGACCGACCGCGCCTGCTCGACCGCCCCCGCCAGGTGGAATCCGCACGGCGCCACCACCACCAAATCGGGTCCGGCCGCGGCGATATCAGCCCAGCTCGTCTGCACCGACGCCGCGCCGGGCCGGGCCGCCACCGCCTCGCCCCCCGCCGCGGCAACAAGATCAGGCACCCAGTGCCCCGCGCTAAACGGCGGATCCACCCATTCGACCACCGCCGCCTTCGCCCGCCCCCGCCCCCGCCGACTCCCGCTTGCCCCGGCCACGCTGGCCGCGACCCGCGCCAGCCGGGCGCGGAGCTCACCGACCAGCCGTTCGGCGCGGTCCGCCACGCCGGCTCGCCGCCCGACGACCAGGATCGAGTCCAGCACGTCGTCGAGCGAGTGCGGATCCAGGGTCAGCACCTCCGCCCGGCAGCCCAGGTAGGTCAGCGCGTCGTTGACGTGCCCGGACGGCAGCGCACAGACCCGGCACAGGTCCTGGGTCAAGATCAGGTCCGGGGCCAGCCCGGCCAGCGCCCGCGCGTGCAGCGTGTACAGGTCCTGGCCCGCGGCTAGCTGCGCACGGACGTAGCGGTCGATGTCACCCGGCGTCATCCCGCTGGTGTCCCGGCCGCCCACCACGATGGCCTTGTCCGTGCGAGCAGCGGGCGGCTCGTCGCACTCGAAGGTGACCCCGGCCAGGTCGTCGCCGAGGCCGAGAGCATAGACGATCTCGGTGGCCGACGGTAGCAGCGAGACCAGGCGCACGCTCCCCAGCATAGAGAGCCGGGCCCGAGGGCTTCAAAAGGCGGCGTCCGGCCGTCACACTAGATCATGTGTACGACTTCGACGTGCTGGTGATCGGCTCCGGGCCTGGCGGCCAGAAGGCGGCCATCGCCGCGGCGAAGCTCGAGCGGCGGGTGGCGATCATCGAGCGCCGGGACATGATCGGCGGCGTCTGCCTGAACACCGGTACGATCCCGTCCAAGACCCTGCGCGAGGCGATCCTGTACCTGACCGGTCTGGACCAGCGGGAGATGTACGGCTCGAGCTACCGGGTCAAGGACGACATCACCGTGGCCGACCTGGCCGCCCGCACCAGTCACGTGGTCGGCCGGGAGATGGACGTCGTACGCAGCCAGCTGACCCGCAACCGGGTCGCGATCCTGAGCGGCACCGGCCGTTTCGCCGACCCGCACACGGTGGAAATCGACGACGGGGACGGCCGGATCCGCCGGGCCAGCGCCGAGGCGATCGTGATCGCCACCGGCACCCGGCCTGCCCGGCCGGCCAGCGTCGAGTTCGACGACCGCACCGTGATCGATTCGGACGGGATCGTCCACCTGCAGCAGGTGCCCCGCTCAATGGTGGTCGCGGGCGCCGGTGTGATCGGAATCGAGTACGTGTCCATGTTCGCGGCGCTTGGCACCAAGGTCACGGTGGTGGAGCAGCGCGACCGGATGCTGGAGTTCTGCGATGTCGAGGTGGTCGAGGCGCTCAAGTACCACCTGCGCGATCTCGCGGTCACGTTCCGGTTCGGCGAGACCGTGTCCTCGGTCGAGGCCAGGCCGGAGGGCGCGATCGCCACGCTGGCGAGCGGGAAGAAGATCCCCGCCGACACCGTCCTGTACTCGGCGGGACGGCAGGGCGTGAGCGACATCCTCAAGCTCGACGCGGCCGGCCTGACCGCCGACAAGCGCGGCCGGATCGTGGTGGACGAGTTCTTCCGGACCGCGGTGCCGCACATCTACGCGGTCGGCGACGTCATCGGTTTCCCTGCGCTGGCGGCCACGTCCATGGAACAGGGCCGGATCGCGGCGCACCACGCCTGCGGGGAGACGCTGCACGCGGTCAGCGAACTGTACCCGATCGGCATCTACAGCATTCCCGAGATCAGTTTCGTCGGCCGGACCGAGGAACAGCTGACTAGGGACAGCGTGCCCTTCGAGGTAGGCGTCTCCCGCTACCGGGAGCTGGCCCGCGGCCAGATCATCGGCGATTCCTACGGAGTGCTGAAACTCCTGGTCTGCCTCGAGGACCGGAAGCTGCTCGGCGTCCACGTGTTCGGCACCGGCGCCACCGAACTCGTCCACATCGGCCAGGCCGTCATGGGCTGCGGCGGCACTATCGACTACCTGGTCGACGCCGTCTTCAACTACCCGACCCTGGCGGAGGCCTACAAGGTCGCCGCCCTAGACGCGATGAACAAGATGCGCCAGATCGCCCGCTTCTCCTGACCGCACCTGCCCACCCCACCTAAATCTCGACATTAGGTACATTTCGCCCCCCGGTATGTCGGCTGCAGGTGTGGTCCTGTCGTCGTTGCTGTTTTAACACCTGCGGCAGGAGACAATGCCGTCTGAGCCGCCCCACGCGAGGCAAGCCGACCCCGGCACCGAGCAAGCCGGCCCCGGCCAACCCGGCCCCGCCCGCAAGGGACCCTGCAGGAAACAAACGGAAACATTGCTGTGATGCGCGGCAAACATATTGTGACTACGCTTCGCTTGTGGCGGACATTTTCGATGGTTACCGGCTTGCCCAGGCCTGGGACGAGATGTTCGCGGCTCCGGGCAAACCCCGGACGCCCTACGACGCGCTGGTGTCCGTGCTGCAGCCGATGGATCCGGCCGAGCTGCGGTACCGGGCCGACCAGCTCGCGCGCGTGTTCACCGACCGCGGGGTCACCTACGACTTCGCCGGCGAGGAGCGACCCTTCCCGCTCGACCTGATCCCGCGGGTCATCGACGCGGTGGAGTGGGACCTGGTGGCCCGCGGCGTGCGCCAGCGGGTGCTCGCGCTCGAGGCCTTCCTCGCCGACGTCTACGGGCCGGGCCGGCTCTTCGACGACGGCGTCATGCCGTGGCGATTGATCTACACGTCGCCGAGGTTCCGCAGGGAGGTGGCTGACTTCGCGCCACCGAACGACGTCCGGGTGCACGTGGCCGGCATCGATCTCATCCGCGACGAACAGGGCCGGTTCCGGGTCCTTGAGGACAACATCCGAGTGCCTTCCGGCGTGAGTTACGTGATCGAGAACCGGCTGGCGATGACCAGGACGTTCCCCGCCTTGTTCGGCGAGCAGAGCGTGCACCGGGTGGATGAGTACCCGTCCCGGCTGCTGGCCGCGCTCCGGGCCGCGGCGCCGCGCGGGACGGCGGATCCGTGCGTGGTCGTGCTGACCCCGGGCGTGCACAACGCCGCGTACTTCGAGCACACCCTGCTCGCCCGGCTGATGGGCGTGGAGCTGGTGGAGGGGCGGGACCTGTTCTGCTCCCGCAACCGGGTCTTCGTGCATACCACCCGCGGCAGCCGCCCGGTCGACGTCATCTACCGCCGGATCGACGACGACTTCCTCGACCCGTTGCATTTCCGGCCGGACTCGGTGATCGGCTGCCCAGGCGTGATCAACGCCGCGCGGGCCGGCCATGTCACGATCGCGAACGCGGTCGGCAACGGGGTGGCCGACGACAAGCTCGTCTACACCTACATCCCCGACCTCATCCGGTATTACCTGCACGAGGAGCCGTTGCTCGACAACGTGGAGTCCTACCGGCTCGACGATCCGGAGGTGCTCGCCTGGGCCCTGGACTCGCTCGANNGAGCTGGCGGTGCTGCGGGAAACCCTGCGGGCGGACCCGCGAGGCTGGATGGCCCAGCGGCCGGTCGCGCTGTCCACCTCGCCGGTGCTCATCGGTGAGGGCCTCGCGCCGCGGCACATCGACCTGCGGCCGTTCGCCGTCAACGACGGCGAGGACGTGTGGCTGCTGCCCGGCGGCCTGACCCGGGTCGCGCTGCCCGAGGGCGAACTCAAGGTCAATTCCAGCCAGGGCGGCGGCTCGAAGGACACCTGGGTGCTGGTCGGACCGCGATCGGCGGAGCCTGCCCCGCTTCCCGCGGCCTTCCCGCTGCTGACGCCCCGGGCGACCGCGGCGGTGGCGACCGCGATAGAACGGCAGAGCGGCCCGGACCAGTGAACGACGAGCTGCTCAGCCGGATGGCCGAGACCCTGTTCTGGACCGGCCGTTACGTGGAGCGGGCCGACGACACCGCTCGGCTCGTCGACGTTTACGTGCACCAGCTGCTCGGCGATCCGGGGGCCCAGGGGGCGGGCACCGGCGCGGACTGCGGCCCGCTGTTCGGCATCCTCGGGGTCAAGCCCGGCGAGGACACCGAGCCTGACGTCGGGGTGGCGCTGTTCCGGCTGGCCTATGACTCCGGCAGCCCGAGCGCGATCTCCGGCTCTGTGCTCGCGGCGCGGGCCGGAGCCCGCGGTATCCGCGAGGTGATCTCCAGCGAGATGTGGGAGTGCCTCAACGTGGCCGGGCACGGTCTGGCGGGCCAGCGCCGGGCCGCCGAACGACTCGGGCCGCACGTGTTCCTCCGCTTCATCAGGGAACGGGCCGCGCTGTTCTTCGGCCTCGCCGACTCGACCATGAGCCACGATGACGCCTGGCGGTTCCTCGTGCTCGGACGGTCGCTGGAGCGGGCCGACATGACGGCCCGGCTGCTGCTGGCCCGGCTGCCGGGCCCGCAGGAGCTCGGCTGGCCGCTGCTGCTGCACGCGTGCGGCGCCTATGAGTCGTTCATCCGGACGCACGGCTGGGCCGCGGAGCCGACCCGGGTGGCTGAATTCCTGCTGCTCGACCGGCTGTTCCCGCGGTCAGCCCTGCATTCGCTGGTGACCGCGGAGGACTGCCTGATGGCCCTGAATCCTGGCCCGGTCAGGATCGGCATGGACGATCCGGCCCGCCGCCCGATCGGTCGGCTGCGGACCACGCTGGAGTACGCCGACCCGGCCCAGCTGCCCGATCAGCTGCCCGAGCTGCTCGCCACCCTGCAGCAGGCCTGCGTGGAGGCGTGCGACGCGATCTCCGAGCGGTACTTCCAGTATGAGGCGCCGGTCACCTGGGAACGGGACGGCTGAGCATGGGCTGGCGGCTGCAGGTGGTGCACACGACGCGGGTCAGCTACTCGGCGCCGGTCCGGGCCTCGTTCAACGAGGCCCGGATGACGCCGCTGACGATCCCCGCGCAGGTCACCCTGGAAAGCCGGGTCACGGCCGGTCAGGGGGTCCCGGTCTGGACCTACTGCGACTACTGGGGCACGTTTGTCAGCGTGTTCGACATCACCGATCCGCATTCCTCGCTCGTGGTCCGGGCCCAGGCCACGGTCGAAACCGGCCAGGGGCTCGCCGATGCGGCGCCGCCCCGGCTGCCCTGGGCGGAACTGCGGGCCCGGACGACCTCCGGCCGGCTGCTCGAGTTCCTGATGCCGACGCCGCTGACGACCGTGACCCCGGATGTCGCGGCCACGGTGATAGACGCCGTGCGCGACGCGGATCCCGCCGAGGCGGCAACCGAGATCGCTTCGCGCGTCCGCTCCCAGGTCAGCTACATGGCCGGGTCCACCGGGGTGCGGACCAACGCCCAGGAGGCCTGGGATCAGGGCCAGGGCGTGTGCCAGGACATGGCCCACCTCACCGTGGCGCTGCTGCGCGAGGCCGGGCTGCCCGCCAGGTACGTGTCCGGCTACCTGCACGCCGACCCGTCGGCCGAACCCGGCCAGACCGTGGTGGGGGAGAGCCACGCCTGGGTGGAGTACTGGGCCGGCTCCTGGCTGCCGTGCGACCCGACCAGCGGCGCCCCAGTCCGCGAGCGGCACGTCGTGGTGGCCCGGGGCCGGGACTACACCGACATCCCGCCGCTCAAGGGCATCTACCACGGCGCCCCGACCAGCGCGCTCGACGTGACCGTCGAGGTCACCCGGCTGGCCTGACCGGACCGTCGCGCCACCGTTCGTTCAGAAAAAAATTTACTGAACGGGCGGTGCTGCGTGCGGCCCCGTCGCTGCGTGCCTCCGGGCCTGCAGGCACAGCGTGTCCAGGCGCGCTGTCCCGGGGATGACCCGCCCGCGAGCACGGATCTGGCTGGCCGCGAAAGTAACTAGGCTGGTAAGTGCTGAAGCCGTCCTTGAGAGGGCAAGCTCTGATCCGGGGAGCAAAGATGGAAGGCAACCAGGCGGTACGAGCGAGGAGGGCGAGGGCCAGCCGATGACAGCCCTCGGCCGCGGCGGTGCCCGCGCGGTGCGCCGCGGCATGACGGCGGCCCGTGGGCAGCTGGTCGTGACGGTCGGCGGTTCGGCCCGGACCAGGGTGGTGCTCCTGCTGGCCTGCGTGCTGGCCCTGGCCAGCGCGGACAGCGCCACCGTCGGGGCCTCGGCGGTGGAATTGCGCCGGACGCTGGACATCAGCAACACCGACGTCGGGCTGCTGGTGTCGGTGACCGCGGTGGTCGCGGCGGTCTTCTCGCTGCCGTTCGGCGTGCTGGCGGACCGGGGCAGGCGCACCTGGATCCTCGCGTTCGCCCTGGTGACGTGGGGGGCGGCGATGCTGTGGAGCGCCACGGCCGCCTCGTTCGACCAGCTGCTGCTGGCCCGGGTCGGGCTGGGGGCGGTGACCGCCTCGGCCGGCCCGATCGTGGCCTCGCTGGTCGGGGACTGGTTCCCCGCCGCCGAGCGGGGCCGGATCTACGGGTACATCCTGACCGGGGAGCTGCTGGGCGCCGGCGCCGGGTTCGCGGTCACCGGTGACATCGCCGCGCTGTCCTGGCGGGCCGCCTTCATCATCCTCGCCCTGCCCGCCTTCGCGCTGGCCTGGCTGATCTTCCGGCTACCTGAGCCCGTCCGCGGCGGCCAGGGCGCGCTGGCGGCCGACGCGCTGGCGGCCGCCCGACCGCGGCCGCGACCGGCCAGCGCGGCGACTCCGCCGCCGGCCCCCGACCCGCAGCTGCTGGCCCGGGAGATGGGCATCCAGCCCGATCCTGAGCTGGTCCGCCGGGCCCACGCCAAGATGAACTTGTGGCAGGCGGTGCGGTACGTGCTGGCGGTGCGGACCAACGTCGCGCTGATCATCTCCAGCGCCTGCGGCTACTACTTCATGTCCGGGGTGCAGACCTTCGGCAACGAGTTCGTCAGCGGCCAGTACCGCGTCGGGCAGGTGGTAGCGAACCTGCTGCTGCTCGTGGTGGGCGCGGGGGCGGTCCTCGGGGTGCTGGTGGCCGGCCCGCTCAGCGACGCCCTGCTGCGCCGCGGCCACCTGTCCGCCCGCCTCAGCGTCGCGATGGTCGCCGCCGCCGC
>PMST01000407.1 GCA_003168295.1 Actinomycetota bacterium | reverse complement strand
TGCCGATCTGCGCGTTGATGTAGATGCCCGGCATGGCGGCGGCCAGCGCGGCCGCCGAGGCGACCATGATGGAGTCGCCGACCGCGGTCACCTGGTCACCGGAGACTTCCGGCAGCTTCCCGCGGCGGCAAGCGGCAGTCGGCTGGCCCGCATGGCCCGACTGAGAGGCGGTGCTGATCCGCTGGCCCTCGGCGACCTGCCGGAGCAGGCCGGCCGGGGTGGCCGACTCGGGCGGCCGGACGACGCCGAAGACAGCCACCACGACAGTGATCACCGTCGCGGCAGCCACCGTGACCGGGACCGTACCGTGGCGGCGCCAGGCTGGCCCGGCGCGGACCTCGGCTGGCGCGCCCCACACCTCGGCNNGCCGCCAGGGCGATCGTGACCCCGGTCTCGATGAACCACGCCCAGGCCGAGGTGGGGCCGGATCCGGCCAGCGCGGCGGCCAGCGCTATCACCGGCCAGTGCCACAGGTACATCCCGTAGGACCGGACGCCGACCCAGCGCAGCGGGGGCAGGCCGGTGATGACGGCGATGACGCCGTTGCCGGCGGCCGCGGCGACCAGGCAGGCGGACGCCAGCGCGGCCAGGATCAGCCCGACCGGGTAGACCGCCGGGTCGTTGCCAGAGAAGTGCCCGATGGCCCAGGCCAGCACCGCGAGGCCGGCGACGCCGGCCGCGTCGAGGCGCTTGGTCTGCGCCGGTGACAGGGACGCGAGGGAGGCCAACGGGTAGGCCAGGGCCAGCGCCGCCCCGATCAGCAGCGCGGACGCGTGCGTGTCGGTGCCGTAGTAGACGGCGGACGGGTCCCCGCCTGGCGTGTACTGAAGCTCCATGACCAGCGCCGACACCGCCGCGGCGAGCAAGGTGACCGTGACGCGTGAGCGACGCCCGTTCAGTCTGAAGAGGAGAAACCACAAGATGAGGGGCCAGAGAAGATAAAACTGCTCCTCGATGGCGAGCGACCAGAGATGATCCAGCGGCGCCGGTGTCGTGAGCTGGCTGAAGGCGGCGAAATACGACACGTGGTGCAGGATCTGATACCAGTTACTCGTGTACGTGACCGCCGCCAGCAGCTCCAGCCGCAGCGAGGCCTCCTGGGCCGGCTCGATCACGGAAGCCGCGGCGGTGACGACGACCAGCATCACGGCGAGCGGCGGCAGCAGGCGCCGGGCCCGCCTGGTCCAGAAGTCCCGCAGGTCCAGTCGCCCGAGGGTGTGATACCGGGTGACCAGCAGGTCGGTGATCAGGAATCCGGACAGGACGAAGAAGATGTCGACGCCGAGGAAGCCACCCGACAGTTCTGACGCGCCCTCGTGAAAACCCATGACGGCGAGCACGGCCAGCGCCCGCACACCGTCAAGGCCGGGCGCGCGTGTACGTGTCTTCGTGGTTCGTCTCGTCCCCGCCAGGTAACTGTCCGTCAGCCCGATACGGGCGTCATGCTAACCAACTGGCAGGCTCATAGCCAGGAGAAACGCCGTCAGCCGACCCAGCGGTCACTGCCGGTGGCAGCGACGACGCTGTTCACCACGTCGGCCAGGCGACCGGATTGGCGGAACGCCGCGCGCTGGAACGCCGCTCCGTTCCCCCTGGCCAGCAGGGCGCTCAGCATTTCGGTAACGGCATCGGTATCTCCGGCATCGTCAAGTGCGTCCCGGCAGTGGTCGACGAGCAGGCTGGCTACGGTCGCCGCCTGCTCGGGCAGGCCGGTCATCGGGTTCAGCAGGTCGTCATCCAGGCCGGACCGGCTGGCCCGCCAGGCGGCCAGCCGCAGCAGCTCGATGCGGGTGGCCGGGGCGGGCTGCCCCTCCCGCGCGGCTCGCGCCTCGGTTTCCACCAGCGCGCGGGCCAGCGCCGCGACCAGCACCGTGTCCTCGGCTTGCAGGCAGACGTCGGCGATGCGGAGCTCGATGGTCGGGTAGTGCTCGGACAGCCGCGCGTCGAAGTAGACCATGCCCGTGTCGAGCAGCGTGCCGGTCCGCATCATCTGCTCCAGGGTCTGGTGGTAGCGCTGCGCGGTCCGGAACGGTTCCGTCGGTCCCGAGCTCGGCCAGCGGCCCCAGGCCTGGTACCGGAAACTCGCGTAGGAACTGTCGTGTCCCTGCCAGAACGGCGAGTTGGCGCTCAACGCGAGCAGGATGGCGAGCCAGGGTCCGGCCCGGTCCAGGACGGACACGCCCTCGTCGTCGGAGGAGATCTCGACGTGAACGTGACAGCCGCAGGTGAGCTGCTCGTGCGCGGTCAGCCCAAAGGCCTCGGACATCCGCTGGTACCGGCTCTCGCTGACCAGCTCGGGCTCGACGGCGACCGGCGAGGTGGCCAGCGCTGCCACCTGGGCTCCGGCCTTTCCGGCCGCGGCCGCGGCGGCGGCCCGGCACCTGCGCACCTCGCGGTCAAGATCACTGAGCGAGTGGCACGGCTGCGAATTGGTTTCCAGCTGCTGCTCCTGCAACTCACCTTCCAGGCTCGCCGCGTCATCCCGGGCCTGATCTGCGGCCGCCTGATCCGTGCCCGCCTTATCTGCGCCCGCCGCGCGGCTCGACTCCGCGGCCTGCCTTACCTGCCGCAGTACCGTTCCCGCTACCGCTCGAGGCCGTCCCGTTCCGGGTTCGACCAGCAATAGTTCTTCTTCGACGCCCACGCTGCGAGGATTCATCGTGGCCCCATGCCCGCAGATCAGGCCTTCAACCACGCCGAACTGCGGCTACCGAAGAAGTGGGGCGGTGCGCCGTGGCCGGCGCAGGCCGGCGAAGCCCGCCGCGGTCAGCAGCGCCCCGGCCGCGATGATCAGCAGCCACGGTGCAGGAGACGCGGGCGGGTGTGGCGCGGTCCCGCCGAAGCCGGTGTTCGCCCCGCCCACCGGCATCTTCTTGCTGCCCACCGCGTCGGTCAGGTCATCGGCCTTCAGCCCTGAGGGACCGTCGAGTACCACGATGGTGTGAACCGTGTCGGCGGTGAGCGTGACCGACACGGTGGTGTGCTCGCCTGGCGCGCTGAGCTGTATCGTCTGTTCGCCCGGCGAGACGGCCACGTACGGCGTGGCCGAGCCGAAGACCAGTTGCCGGGCGAGAACGGTGGGTCCGTAGCTGACCGTCACGCGGTTTTGCTTGAGTGACGCCTGGACGACCCGGATCAGCGCCTTACCCGCGTGTGCGGCTAGCTGGTTCTGCAGTATCTCCACCCGCAGGCCTGGGTCCGGGCCGAGGGCCGCCACGGTGTAGGTCGTCTGCGCGCCCACCATGAAGTTCGTGATCAGCGCGGGATGGCTGGTCGCGGGCGCGCCGAAGCCCCGCATCGCCACCGTGTACTGGCCCGGGCTGACCGCCATGTAGGCCGAGACGTCACCGTAGCTGACGTCCCTCAGCACAACCGGGTGACCGGGGTTGCCGAACGGATACAGGTAAATGTCCATGGCCGGCGCCTCGGGGGACAAATGAGCGATCCGGACCCACCCGTCCTGCGCCGCCGCAGGCACGGTAGTCGAGGCGGACGCGGGCGGCGAGGTGGCTGCGATGAAAGTAGCCGTGCCTCCGAGCAGGGTGGCGATCGTAGCCAGCCGGGCCATATGCCGGAACAGTCTCATAGTTGTTACCTCTCAATGGATCAAGCTTGGGTGTCAACGGCCAGGACCGCTGTCAGCAAACCAAGTGGGCTCGGCGCCGCGAACTCGACACTGAGCGCAGCCTGGCCGGATGTCAGGTGGATGATCGTGGCGTGCGCGGGCAGAAACGGAGGGGCCTGCGCCGTCACCAGGGCACGAGCCCCTGCCAGCTCGGCCGCTTCGTCTCCTGTGCTGCCAGTGGTGATGGTCACTTCCCGGAAGAGCATCTGAGCGCCGGGGGAGGCATCGCCGAACGCGGTCACCCGGAACGAGTACACCGATGACAGCGCCGCGAGCGTCGCCAGCAACCGGGAATCCACCTCACCCGCCCGGAGTTGCCCGGCTTCCGGCGCGGTGAACCGGATGTGCGAGTTTCGGAGCAGTTGAGGTCCCGCGCTCTTCCGGGCGGCGAGATCAGCCCGCAGCGCGGACTCGTAGGCAGCCGCTCCGCCGGCCGCGACCGCGCGGACCTCTATCCGGTTGCGGCCCGCACCAAAGCTGGCGATCATCCCGGGCGCGTATTCGTCAGCGAGCGGGCTGACCGTCGAGGAGGAAATCGCCAGCACGTTAGCGCTGGGCGGCCCAGCCGGCCCGCGGCCCAGCGGCAGCAGTCGGCCGGGAATCACGCCATGTGCCTGCAAGGCGGCGCACATGGCGGGATAGCAGGCGACGATCGCGTCGCTGCTCACCTGGCCGGCGATCCAGGCAGCCGCCTGTGCCTGCGCCTTCATCGCGGCATCCTGGCCAGATGCGCCTTGGGTGCCGACCGAAGGCCGCGCGGCTAGGGCAGCGGTCCGAGAGAAGATGCCAGTGAACCCAAGGGCGGCCACCGTGACGGCCACCAGGGCCAGAACGAGCGCGCCCAGGCGCCATGGCCGGACCGTCAGGTGACGCTGGCGCCCGGGACGCCCGCGGAGCCATTTCCGGCTTGGCCGTCCGGACACTGTTTGCTGTTCGGCACCGGCCCAGCGCAGCCGCCACACCCAGAGCCTGACCGTGGTGGCCAAGACGCGGCCCCACGACGGCTCCGCTGGGGCGCGACCGACCGTGACTATAGGGGGCTTGGCGAAGGTAATGCTTGCGGGCAGCACGGGATGGCGGTCGTCATCGGCCATCGGCCACCCCCCAGCCGCGGCAGGGCACCGCGGCTCATGCGCGCCAGCACAGCACGCGGACGTACCGGCAACAACCGATATGGCCAATTGGTTATAAAAGATATTTTTCTGGGTCATTGACGGGGCTCGCCCGGCACGTCTTTACGCGGCGAGCAGATGTAAGCGTTCCGGTTCAGGCCGCCCGGTCGGCCGGGTCCTCCGGGGTGCGGGGCAGCATGAAGTTGCGCGAGTCGATGGTGCCAGCGTCCACAATGAGCCACGACAGGTCGGTCACGATACGACGCAGGGTCTCGGTGCCCGCATCGCCGAGCTGCCGCCAGGCCGGCATGGCCAGCCGGTTCGTAACGGCCTCAACGTCGTCCCGCAGTTGCGCCCCGGCCGGCGTCAAGGCCAATTCGGGCCCGTCGGCCAGCAATCCGCGGCCGCGCAGGTTGTCGATCCCGTCGGCCCACTGCTCGTCGGTCCAGCCCCGCGAACTCTGCGCCATGGCGGGGGTGAAGCTACGGCCGGTCGCGACAAAGGTGATGAGCGCCTCGATGCCGCTTAGCTCGGCCCCGGTCAGGGCGGCGATGTGCCCGTCGCCGCGATACTCGCGCAGCAGGCTGGTGCCCATCCACAATCGCAGGTGCGGTTCGTCCGGCCACTGCAGCTCGGTATGGCCTGCGAATAGCGGACGGCCGCTGACGCTCAGCCCGTCGGCGGCCCGTTCGATGAGGACGGCCGCCTGCCTGATCTCAGCCGACCCGATGCGGTCGCCGAGCAGGCGCCGCAGGGCAGTGTCGGCGACGCGCCACCGGGCCGCGATGATCTCCTCGACGCTGGCCAGGATCCAGGCCCGCGGGATGAACCCGGCGATCAGGGCGGGGCTGAAGTTATAGAAGGCGGCGGCCACGGTCGCGGCACTGACCGGGCCCATCGGCGCGCTGCGGCTGGCGAAGTAGCCCATGGGTCCGGAGTCGAGACCGATCGCCTCGTACTCGGTCGCTCCCTCAGGCACCATGTAGACCATCGATTGATAGGGCTCCATGGCTCGCTGCAGGCGGGCTGCGAGCTCAGGGTCTTCGGTCATGGCATGAAGTTAAGCAGACCTGGCTGTGAGGCGTCCCGCAGCAGCGAGCCGCGTCCGGCTACGCTGCGCTTCGTGCATGCTGGTCACGGATGCGCTGGCCTCGGGTGACATGGGTTCCATCCGGTCACCGGTGCGCCCGCGCCCGCCATGCCCTACCCTTGATAGGTACGCACGGCCCGTGATGGGCGGCGAATCAGGTGTTCTATCCTTGCTGTGCTTATATGTTGTGGTAGCAGGTACCTGCGAAACCGCAGGTAGGACAACTCAAGACCCGCGCTCGTAGCTCAACGGATAGAGCATCTGACTACGGATCAGAAGGTTGGGGGTTCGAGTCCCTCCGAGCGCGCCACGTATCCGCAGGTCAGGACCTTGTTCTCCGAAGTGAGCGAAGCCCTCAGTCTCTGTCCTGGGACCGGCCGTCTCACACTTTCTCACAGCTCTAAGCGATCTTGTGAATCTTGGCGAGCGCGGCCTGGCCTCGTTGCAGGTCCTCGTCGCTCGCATGGACGTAGGTCTTCTGGGTGAACGCCGAGTCGTAATGACCCGCCCACTTGCTGATGATCGAAATCGGCACGCCCGCGTGCTCCATGAGCGTCAGGGTCGTATGGCGTGAGTCGTGCAGGGTGATCCTGTGCAGTGCGGCCCGCCTGAGCAAGCGACCGAACTCGTCGGAATACCACTCGGGATGAACCGGCGTCCCGGCCTCGTCGGTGATCAGCCTTTCAAGGCTTACCTCCGGGCCACAACTTCCTTACCCCAGGAGCAAGCGCAGCTCAGCGGCCTGGGCCACCAGCAGATCCTCCGGAATCCGGGAGTCCGGCTGCTGCGCGGACAGCGGGAACGGCTGCCCCGGACGGGGATCAGCGGTATAGCGGGGGACCAGGTGAGTGTGCAGGTGCGGCAGCGAGTTGCCCAGCGTCTCGTAGTTCATCTTCAGCGGCTTGTACACCGCGATCAGCGCACGGGCCACCGCCAGCACCTCGGCCCAGTACCCGGCCGCCTCATCCTCATCCAGCTCAGTCGGCTCGTTGACATGCCGCCCACGCCAGATCACCAGGGTGTAGCCCCGCTGGACATCCGCGCGCTGAAGGTAGGCATCGGAGTACCGGCCCGCCCGGATGCGGATACCGTACTGGTCAGCGTCCGGGCGGCCTGCCTCGCACATCTCGCAGCCGACGCCGCGGATCAGGTCGAGCCAGTTGCCCGGCCACTCACCCATCCGGACCGGACCCGTCCGGCTCGGCCCACTCGACCGCGAACTCGTGCCGGTCACCGGCATACAGGTCATCAGCGACCTGGAGCGTGCGCCCGTCCGGGTCATAGTCGATATGCAGCATCCGCACCACGGGGACACCGGGCTCCAGCTCCAGCAGCCGGGCCTCATCGGGAGTCGGCATCCGCGCGCGGAGCAGCTCGACCGCGCGGGCGAACCGGTGGCCAAGCTCCTCGATCAGGTTGTCCGGCCCTTCCGGTATCGTCTCCGGCGACTCCAGCGCGGTCCCGTCAGCCACCCACAGCGGGTAATAACTCGTCGAGATCGAGCCCGAACCTGCGATACGGACCTTCGCATCGTATTGTCTAGTCCCACTGATTCTTGCCAGATCAATCCCAGGACATTGCTTTCCAGGTTGCCTAGGAACATGGCAGCCTTGCGTGGGCTGGTAATGGGCGGTCATCGCCCGAGCCGGTCCAAGCGCAGAACCGGGCATTATCGGTGGGTGGAACTGGGCGGCGGGTGTTCTCGGCCCATCGGACGGTTGCGTGGCCGCATACTCGTGGGCCTTCAAACATGCGCAGCGTGTCGAGGCCCTGGCCCTCATGCTCGGCCTGGCCGAGGAGATCGACGCCGCCATAGCCGAGGCGGTCAAGGGCCTTCGGGCCTGCGGCTACTCCTGGGCCGAGATCGGCTCCCGGCTCGGCATTTCCCGCCAGGCCGCCCAGCAACGATGGGGGACATCTTGACCCGGTGGGAGCCTATGGCGTGGACGAACGAGCGTGTGCCCGTTGCGTGCCCGATGGGGCGGTCAACTCGGGAGACTGGCAGTCACTCGCGGGCGCCCCCGTATGCCTTCTGACCTGCGCACGGGCAGGTGCGAGCGTGGCCCCTCACGTCCTCCTGAGCAGTAAGTCGCGCTCCGTTACCCTCGTGATCCTCATGTGCGGAACCGTCAAAGCCAGGCGCAGCAACCTGGCTTCTGCCGAGTCATCGTCCTGCAGCCTCTCGAAACCGTTTACCAGCTCGGGGCCGATGAATACGCGCGCATCGGTGATCGCGGCCAGATTCAACGCATCGCTGGGGCGCGCATCAACAGACTGCGCTCCAAGCGGACCCTCGACCTCGACGGTTGCGGCGTATATGCCCTCTACCAGGCGATCCACCCGCACCTGGCGCACGTGTCCTCCGAGGCCTTGCACCAGCGCCGCAGCGAAGTCGTACGTCATCGGACGGCCAAACTCCAGACCCTGAAGGCGGGCAGCCAGGCTGAACGCCTCCCCTTCCCCGATCGAGATAACGAGGTGCCGTTCCCCGGATACCTCATCCAGCACCACGCAGTGGAACGGTTCCTCAGCCAATGGCGGTCCGAACCCGACGACCTTGGCTAGTCGCATCTCCACGAAGCCGACATCGGTAGTAGCAGGCATGACGGCTTTCCCTCTCTCGCTGCTTCCACCACGTTATAGCTGAGAGCAGCGGTGACAGCAACAGCAGCGACCGACGGCAAGCAACGGCGATCGGCAACAGCGCAGCACACTCGCACGATCCGCGGCAACGGGGGATATGTCCGGCCTGAAAAGCGGACGGTCCTGGCCCGAGGAGCGCGGGCGGTCGCCAACCCGCATCGGACACCCGGTGGAACCTGACCTGCGGATATGGATTCCAGCGCACTCGCCGGACGCGCGGCATTGATCTACGGATCAGAAGGTTGGGGGTTCGAGTCCCTCCGAGCGCGCCACGTATCCGCAGGTCAGCATAATCGTCCCGTTGTACCTGGCTCGTTCGTGTCGTCATCTGGCCGCAGCCCCGGCCCAGGACGACGTCGGAGCTGGAGCCGGTGGTGCACCGGGAATGCCCACCGGTAGCCGGTGGACTGGCCGACCTCGATGAGGTATCCGGTTCCCAGCGCCGATCAGCAGGAAGACGCCTGCCATCCAGTAGCCTTGCCGCGTCGTGCGTGTCGTCCGCCACCACGGCGCTCCAGGAGGCATGCGCACTCCGTTTAAGCCGCCAGATTCGTCCAGCAGCTAAGTACCGAACAGAGGCAATGAATGACACTGCTACCAGAATCTACTGCACGTCGTTACGGCAAAGTTTTCGATGAGATCGCGGCTGAGTACGACCGCCACCGGCCGGCTTATCCCGACGAAATAATCGACCAGGCTTGTCGGGTCGCCGGGATCGGGCGCGGTGATCAGGTGCTTGAGATCGGATGTGGAAGCGGCCAGCTGACGCGCAGCCTTGTCGCTCGGGGCCTGCACGTCACGGCACTCGAACCCGGCAAGAACCTGATAGCGCTGGCCAGGCAGAACCTGGAAAATGCTGGCGAGGTGGAATTCGTGAACGCATCGTTTGAGGATGCGTTGCTTCCCCGCGAGCAGTTTCAGGCCGTGTTCTGTGCGTCCGCTTTTCACTGGGTTGACCCCAAGGTTAGCTGGCAGAAGACCGCTGACGTGCTCGTTCGGCGTGGCACGCTCGCCCTCGTGCAATACTTCGGAATTTCCGAGCAGCGTAGCCAGCGAGATCAGGAAGAAACGCTCGCGGCCATAAGAAAGATAGCCCCCGACATCGCCGCTGATTGGCCGGTCTACCGGGATCTCGACGCCACGCTCGCTGGGATGGAGCAGCGCCGCGGCAACGTCTCGCAGGTATGGGCTTGGCTCGGCAGCTACGACCTAGGGCAAGATTATGCCGGCCGCTTGTTCGGTGACGTTCAGGCGGCCGTCCGGCCGCAGCTTGTCGAGCACACGGCTGACGCGCTCAATGCTCTGCTTCGTACGATGTCGTTTTACGCTCGGCTTTCACCGGACCAGTGTCAAGCCCTGGAGCGTGAACAAGAGGCCATCTATGCGCGACTCGGGCGACCGATTCGCGCCAGCATTGTGGCGGCTCTCGTCACAGCCCGGCGCAGCACTGAGGAAAATGTCAGTGTGGCGCCGCCATCAGGCCGGCCTCGTACGCGGTGATGACGAGCTGTACCCGGTCCCGGGCGCCCAGCTTGGCCAGCAG
>PMST01000024.1 GCA_003168295.1 Actinomycetota bacterium | reverse complement strand
CCATCAGCGCGAGCACCTCGCGTTCCCTGGCGGTGAGCGTGCCGAGCCCGTCGGAGCGACGGCTGGCGCCCAGAAGTTGCGTCACGACCTCCGGGTCGAGGGCGGTGCCCCCCGCGGCCACCCGGCTCAGCGCCTCGACGAACTCCTCGACGTCGGCGACCCGGTCCTTGAGCAGGTACCCGACACCCGCGGCACCACCGCCAGACGCCGCGCCGAGCAGGTCAGCCGCGTACCGGGTCTCGATGTACTGGGAGAACACCAGCACCCCGGTCTTGGGGTGGTCGCGGCGGATAGCGATCGCGGCGCGCAGGCCCTCGTCGGTGTAGCCGGGCGGCATCCGCACGTCCACCACGGCGGCGTCTGGGCGGTGCTGGTCCACCGCGGCTAGCAGGTCGTCGGCATTGCCGACGGCGGCGACCACTTCGTGGTCACTGTCGGCCAGGATTTCGGCCAGGCCCGCCCGCATTACGGCCGAGTCTTCGGCGATCACAATCCGCATCAGGGGCTCCGGTTCGGTCAGGCGTGGGACGGCAGCTCAATGGTGACCGCGGTGGGGCCTCCGCGCGGGCTGCTGACCTGCAGCCTGCCGTCCACGGTCCTGATCCGCTCGGCGAGCCCGGCCAGGCCGCCGCGCTCTTCGATGCGGGCGCTGCCGCAGCCATCGTCGCTGACCCGCACCCGCAGCAGGCCGGGCACGTGAGCTGCCTCCAGCGTGGCATGCCGGGCGCCGCTGTGCTTGGCCACGTTGGTGAGCAGCTCGGCGGCGCAGAAGTAGGCGATGGTCTCGATCGCGGCCGACGGGCGCTCGGGCAGGTCGATGGTCAGCTCGACCGGCACCTCGCCGCGCGCGGCGAGGGTGGTGAGCGCGATGCCCAGGCCCTGGTCGAGCACCGGGGGGTGGATGCCGCGGGCCAGGTCACGTAGCTCGGTGATGGCCTCCTTGGCGCCGCGGTGGGCGGCGACGACCAGCTCCAGGACCCGCTCCAGATCGGTCTGCCCGGTCCCGTCGATCATGCCGCCGAGCCTCCTGGTGGCCAGCCCCAGCTTCATGGCGACGGCGACCATCTGCGCCTGCGCGCCGTCGTGCAGGTCTCGCTCGATCCGGCGCAGCCTCTCCGCCGAGTCGTCCACCGCACGGGCCCGGGTCTGCTCCAGCTCACGCACCCGCCGCGGCAGCGGAGCGACGAGCAGGTGGTAGGCGACCCAAAGCTCCAGCGCTCCCACCGCTATCAGCAGCGCGCCCCACCAGAAGCCGTAAGCGCACAGGATGACACCAAGGACGAACACCCATAGACCAGCGGCCAGGCACACGCCACCGTAGGCTCTGGGGTGGCGGTACGCGGCGGGCCGCACCAGAATTCTCATGATCAAAGATCGCCGGGGAGCGGCGTCGCCATTCGGTGCGAGCATCGAGATGCCTCCGGTGACCTGCGGAGCCTTGGCCATTCCAGTCACCCGCATCTCAATGCTCGCCAGGCCCGCGAGGCCTGGGAAGGAACGGTGTCAAGCGTCAACATGCCGCCCAGCGCCGGCGCGGCAGGGCTGGACCGCTAGTCAGTCACCAGGATGGCGCTGTTGCTGTTCATCGCGCTCCCCGTCTCTCCGTGTCCTAAGTATCCGCGCGAAACTCACCCGCCGCGAGCACGCCCGGGACCGCCTGCTCAACATGGACCGCGCCAAGGCGACTAGGTGAGCGCCTGGAACCGGCGGCTACTCGCATGGATCCTGGCGGCGGCGAAAAGGATGCGGAACACGAGCGACCGAAACCTCAGCCAGAGAGTAGAAGCATTTCCCTAAGCGGGCCGGGGGTTGCCTGATCCCGCTACGGGGAGATGCTGCCAAGCTAGCTCTGGACACTGGCCTGCAGGCGGCGGGCGGTCCAGAAGATCAGCGCCGCACCTGCCAGCGGCAGCACTCCCAACAAGGCCAGCGGCCCCAACCAGTGGCCCGAAGCGAGCAGGAGCACGCCAAGGACGACGTTGAAGACGCCACAGGCAACGCGCACTTGCACCCACAGATGGGGACGGCGGTATTCCCGTGACCTGACCAGAAATCTCATGAGGACGGATCGCGAGGAAGCGGTGTTGTCACTCGGCAAGTACATTGGGATACCTCCTGTGAGCTGCGGTGCCGGCCACTCCGGTCACCTTGTTATCTCAATGCTCGCCTCATGCGAACAGGACATCCACCGTGCGGATACCCGAACCTGAGGTGGGGCTAGCACGGTCCCCGGGCTCAGCTGCGACGATGGCCGCAGCCTGGCAGGTCAGCGGTTCAGATTCGCCACATCGTGAAAGCGGCCTCCGAAGCCGCATACCTGTCAGCCTAGACTGGCCTGCAGGCTGTCGTTTTAAGCCGCACCGCCGACGTTAGTATCAGCGCAATAACTGCGAATCTGCGCGCCATCCGAATGTTTCCCGCCAGCTGAATCATAAGCAAATAATCGGCAGCATCGATCCGGAGCCGTTTCCTGGGTGGTCTGATGTTGCTCCCGGAAGGTGATGGCGCGGGTGCGGCAGGCTCCGTTCAGCGGGTGGGACCGAGGTAGGTCCAGTGCCTGCTTTGCCGGACGAATCTGCTCGTCTCCGCGAGGACGCCGCGTGCCCAGGTCGTTACCAGGTTCCGTACCGCCCGCTGACCAGGGAGACGTACGCACTGGACCACGGCCAGGCGGGCCACTAGCGACGCAGAGTGTGACAACGCATCATTCCGGCGAAGAGCGCGAACCGCCTAACGCACGGCTGGCTGAGACGGCACGTCTAGGCGGCAATAGATGCGGATCTGGGTGTTCTGTGCGCAGATGCACTGGCCGCGCCGACGATCGATTGTGCCAAGCCGAAGGCTTAGCTAGGAACCGAACTACTGGCTCAAGGTTCGCACCGGTGAGGTGGGCGCCGGCGAGGAACGCGCCGTGGAGATATGTGTGGTCGAAGTACTGCCTGCCTGGGGAGGGGCCGTGACGACAAGGCCCACCCGGCATCTGATAAGAGTGGTAGCTATCACATCGGATCGCCTCCTATACTTTTAGATCGTGGACCTGACAGACCCCACGCGCTCGGTGACCGCCACGCTAGACGGTCCGGTCCTCGCTGTGCTGGCACAGAGGGGGAAGCCGCTGACCGCCGGGGAAGTCGCCTCGCAGATGCCTCGCGGCTCAGAGGTAGGCGTCCGGCGCAGCCTTGCCCGCCTAGTCGAGCAAGGGATCGTCCGGGCGGAGATGATGGGCCGCAACCTCGTTCACGAACTCAACCGGGATCATGTTGCCGCACCAATCGCCGTCCTGCTAGCTGGCCTGCGCCTTGAAGTGTGGAAACGCCTGCGCCAGGCGCTCGCATCCTGGAGCCCCAAGCCTGTGCACGGGTACGTTTTCGGCTCTGCCGCGCGAGGTGATGGCGATGCTGACAGCGACATCGACCTGCTGCTGGTGCACAGCCCTTTCCCCGGTGATCTCGACCCACGGCGTCAATCAAAAGCACTGCTTGATCGGGCGGTCGGCGTGGCTGCGGAGATCGGATCCGATCGCCTGACTAAGCGGCAGGCAGCGAAGTGGCAGCGTCAGGTTGACGAGTTGCACCAGCAGGTTCGCGGCTGGACGGGAAACTCCCTTCAGGTAGTTGAGATGTCGGCTTTTGAATGGGCCGACCATGGCCGCCGCCAGAGCAGCATCTGGAAAGAGATCACTCGGGACGGCATCATCGTTGCCGAGCCGCCACCCACCCTCATAGCGGCACTATCGGCGTCGGGCTGACATGCCGAAGCCAGCACGAACAGCACCATGCAACCGCGCCGAGGCCAGGGCCAGGCTGCGCATCGCCGAGGCATACCTGAAAACCGCCGGGACCGTGCTGGAGGAACGAGGTGGTGACGACATGTATCTCAACGTCGCCGCTGGCCTAGCCATCCTCGCTGGGATCGCCGCATCCGACGCCATCTGCGGCGCTCGTCTCGGCCGAATACATCGCGGTGACGACCACCACGGGGCCGAAGACCTGCTCCGGACCGCGACGCCGGACGGGTCCAAGCTAGCTACGGACCTTCGCCGCCTGCTCAGCCTGAAAGATGCCGCGCACTACGGAGTGATGGTCATCGCTACGCGCAAAGCGACCGACGCAAAACGCCAAGCAGGCCGCCTAGTCGAGCGCGCGAACGAGGAAACGGAACGGTAGTCACGCCCCGAAAAGGCCGTGAGCTAAGCAGGGGCCGGCGGCTAGTCATCAGACGGCTTCAAACGTTTCGCAATCGCCTTCCTGATGAGCAGGTCGCCTCGCTCAGCGAGGCCTCCCGCCTGTCCCATATATCCGTTTCTACCCCTCCGTCATCAGCACCGGCAGCTACACGGTCACCTACGCTGGCCAGGGACTGATCACGCCCAATACGTGCCTAAATCACTACCTAGTATGCCGCGCCTGAAATTGTTGGGTTAAGTCTGTAGTCTTCTGGCATGCCGCAGACTGCTGCACCTTTAGTGCTGACCGCTGAGGATCGCGCTGAGCTTGTCCGCTGGTTGCAGGGCGGGTTGCCGTGGCTGGCGGAGCGGGCGCGGATCGTGCTGGC
>PMST01000103.1 GCA_003168295.1 Actinomycetota bacterium | reverse complement strand
ATTGGCCCCGGTCACCAGGACTGTCTTGCCGTTGATCGTCATCTCTGGTCCTCCAGCTCGGCGATGCTCTTGTGATATCCGCGCCGCTTGTTTGGCGGCCCACAGATATAGACCAGCCGGATCCGAGGGAATCGCCGCGGACAGGCTCATGACTTTCGGGGCTTCTGCTGGCCGGAGGATCGCCTAGAGCACCGACACGTAGCCGGGTCCACCACCGGCCGATTAAAGCCGCGGCGCATCCCCTAATGTCCGGTTTACCGCATCTCACTGGCAGATTTTGGTGGTTGATTCGGGCTTGGCGGTCGATTGGGTGTCTTGGGGCCATCGCATCCGCACACAGTGCCCTCGGTCGGGCGCTGCGCGGGCAGCATCGCGGGGTTCCCGAGCCTCACTCGCACCTGCACGCACATGATTCCAGCTACTGGGCTGCTAACAGGGCTGTCACGCCGGCACCATGGACGGTTGCGCCGACGGCCCGGCCCAACGCGTCCGCATCCGGCCCCGTCTTCCCATCCGCCCCATCCGCCACCCGGTGGGCCCACCGCCAGTGCATGGAAGTGGCATCCTGCACCAAGGGGTGTGCAGGTTGTCACAACCATACATTCCACCTCAGCCCGATATAGACAGGTATAGGTTAAATGTACCGATATGGGGGAGACAGGATGGATGGGGCAGACGGGTGGATGGGGTGGAGCGGTTCTTGGGGGGCTGCTGGGGTTGAAGAGGGTGAGAGCTGACTGGGTGCGGGCGGGGGGATTTGAACCCCCACGGTGTCGCCACCAACAGGACCTAAACCTGCCGCGTATGCCATTTCGCCACGCCCGCGTGAGGTGGTGTACCGCTCGGCACCGACCTCGTGAGGTGAATGTACCGCTAGGCACCGACCTCGGTGAGCAGCCGGGCGACGTGGCCGGTGGCCTTGACGGCGTACATCGCCTTGGCGATCTTGCCGTCGGCGTCGATCACGAAGGTGGACCTGATCACGCCGACGGTGGTCTTGCCGTAGAGCTTTTTCTCGCCGTAGGCGCCGTAGGCCTCGAGCACGGTGTGATCGGGGTCGGAGAGCAGCGGGAAGGTCAGGCCCTCCTTCTGGAGGAACTTGGCCAGCTTGGCGGGCTGGTCCGGGGAGATGCCGAGCACCGCGATCCCGGCGTGGTTCAGGCCGGCCAGGTTGTCGCGGAAGTCGCAGGCTTGCTTGGTGCAGCCGGGAGTCATCGCCGCCGGGTAGAAGTAGACGATCACCCGCTGGCCGCGGAAGGAGGACAGCGACACCTGGTTTCCGTCCGCGTCCGGCAGGGTGAAGTCCGGCGCCGGGTCACCGGGCGCGAGCCGCTTGTCCGTCACCAATGCCTCCCTCATGATCGGCTCCAGGGGGCCGGGCTGTTGTGGCCTTTTGGGGGTGGAGTCCGGGAGTCAGCATAGCCGGGTTAGCCGGTATCCAGCTCTTCCAGGTAGGAGACGCCGGTGGCGGCGTGGGGCCCGTAGCGCTCCCACTCCTCACGAACCCGGATGCCGCCGCCGCCGCGGCGGCGCAGGGGCAAGCTGTGACAGCGGCCCGAGACCACCTCGCCGTCCTCGAGCACCAGGCAGTAGGCGAAATCGATGGCGCCGTCGGACGCAACCCGGCCGGCCAGCGAACCGCGCCGGACGTTGCCGCCGGCCGGGATCTCGGCCCAGAGCAGGTCGCCGTCCTGCCGGTAGGTGACCACGGGTCCGGCTTCGCCCTCGGGGCGAAAACGCCGTTCGTTGTAGCTGAACAAGACCGAGACCTCCTCCGGAGCGTACCGGTCCCCCAGGGAGAGCCTGGACCAACGAGCTTAAGCGGTCAAGACCCGCCCGCAGCCCCTCGGCGATGAACGGGGCCAGCGCGCGGAACGCGCGGCCGCGATGGCTGATCGCGTCCTTGGCTTCCGCGCTCATCTCGGCCGTGGTCTGCTCGAAACCGTCCGGCACGAAGATCGGGTCGTAGCCGAAGCCGCCGGTGCCGCGCGGAACCCGCGTCAGCTGGCCCTCGACCTGCCTGGTTACCACCCACTCGCGGAAGGTCCCGCCGTCCGGGGTGGGCACCACCAGGGCGGCGGCACAGACGAACCGGGCGCCGAGGCGGGCCTGCGGCACATCGGCCACCTGCGCCAGCACCAGGTCCAGGTTGGCCTGGTCGTCGCCGTGCCCGCCGGCCCAGCGGGCGGACAGCACGCCGGGCATGCCGNNGCCGCGATCGCGCGCGCCTTCAGCAGCGCGTTCTCCTCGAACGTGGACCCGGTCTCGGGCACCTCGGGCGCGCCGGGAAACGCGTCGAGCCCGGCCAGCGCGACCTGCGGGCGGCCGGGACCCTCGGTGGTCAGGATCCGCGACAGCTCGCGCAGCTTGGCGGCGTTCCTGGTGGCGAGGACCACCGTGTCATCCGCCACGACGGGCTCCGTGGCCTGCGGTTGGGCAGGAAACCAGGCCCGTTCCGAGATTAGGAAAGGGCTTCATGCTGCAGCCTGGTCAGCTCACCGCAACCCGCTACGGCGAGATCGAGCAGCTGACCAAGCAGCTCGCGGCTGAACGGCTCGCGCTCGGCCGTGCCCTGGATTTCCACGAAATCGCCGGCGGCGGTGCAGACCACGTTCATATCGGTCTGCGCGGCCACGTCTTCTTCGTAGCACAGGTCGAGCCGGGGCTCGCCGTCCACGATGCCCACGCTGACCGCGGATACCGAGGTGAGCAGCGGGTCGCCCTTGGTCCGCTTGCGGCCCTTGAGCCAGGCCACCGCCTCGGCCAGCGCGACGTAGCCCCCGGTCACCGCCGCGGTGCGGGTGCCGCCGTCGGCCTGCAGCACGTCGCAGTCGATGACGATGGTGTTCTCGCCGAGCGCCTTGTAGTCCACGCTGGCGCGCAGCGAGCGGCCGACCAGCCGGGAGATCTCGTGGGTGCGGCCGCCCAGGCGGCCGCGGACCGATTCGCGGTCGTTGCGGGTGTGCGTCGCGCGCGGCAGCATCGCGTACTCAGCGGTCACC
>PMST01000695.1 GCA_003168295.1 Actinomycetota bacterium | reverse complement strand
GATCCCCCATGCAAATGACCTTCCTATCATCATTTTGTAATCGACGATTAGCGGAATTAATCGTTATAAGGCACGCGAATCACGCCCGCCGCGAGGCGGAAGTTTGACTTGTCAGGCCTCTTCCAGCAGCGCGTAATTACGGCGGGAAAGCAGCGCCATGACCGTGATAACGCTGGTCATCAGCCCGATGAACAGCAGCGGGGCGAAATTCAGGCCATCGGCCACGGCGCGGCGCAAGGCAAGCAGCACCCAGGCCGCGCTCGTGCTGCCGTTCCACAGCGCGATCCCGGTCCAGACGCGCCGGGTCCTTGACTTGCGCGCGGAGCCGCCGGTCGGCTGCCAGCCCATAGGACGCCTGCGCAGCAGATCCCAGATCGCGAACGCGTGCGACCATCCGTAGAGCAGCTTCGCCATCAGCGCGGATGGCCCGAACCGGCAGCGGTGCCAGGCAGGGAAGACGATCAGGTTGTAGAGGAAAGCCGGCAGAATGAATATGTAGTTGATCAGCCGCACCTTCTCCGGCAGGAACACCAGCATGGTGAGCGGGATCAGCGGCGCGACGAACGTAAAAAGCGCAGTGTGCACGTAGTAGCAGAACCCAGACAGGTAGCAGCAGCGGGTCCGCCACCGCATCCTGGTCTCCCAGAATTTCCTGGAGCTGAGCAGGGACATGGAACCCGCGCACCACCGGTACTGCTGGGTGAGAAAGGAGTCGGGGTCTGGCGGACACATGCCGGTCGCTAGGGGGACCGGGATGTAGCGCAGCCCCCATCCGGCCCGGCGCAGGTCGAACCCGGTGTGCACGTCCTCGGAGTGCTCGATCAGCGTCGTCCCGCCGTTCGTCGCCAGGGCCTCGCGGCGGTAGATCGCGCAGGATCCGACGCAGATCGCCCCGTCGTGGCGGTCCCGGGAGACCTGCGTGAGCCGGTAGAAGAGCTCCTGCACCGCCCCGGCGCCCCGCTCGATCCATGACATGCGGGCCGACGTGCGGAAGTACTGCGGGGACTGGACGATGCCGAGCCGGGTGTCCGCGCCAAGGTAGGGAAGCATCTCGGCGGGCAGGTCAGCGCGGGGCGCGAAGTCGGCATCGAGGATGAGGATGAACTCACCCGACGACTGGCTGAATCCGTACCGCAGGTTTCCAGCCTTTTTCATCCAG
Organism: Actinomycetota bacterium; assembly: GCA_003168295.1. The sequence goes on along the minus strand of PMST01000695.1, from coordinate 1,895 downwards.
CCCCGATCGGGCCGGACCAGATACGTCAGCCCGAGCGTCTCGGCCAGCTCCCGCGCCTGCGCGCTGTCGGCGTCGTCGAGCACGTAGGCGGTGCCCACGCCGGGGTAGGCCCGCAGCAACTCGACGACATGGTCCCAGGTGTTGCGGAGGACCTCGATCGGCTCCCCGCACACCGGAAGGAACACGTCCAGGGAGGGGTACCGCGGCGGCTGCCACGCCTCCACCAGGCGGCGGTGCGCGGCCTCGTCGAAACGCCTGGTCCCGACATTCACGCATAGGGAGATGAGGTAGTAGGCGAGGGTGAATCCAATGAACGGCGCGAACACCAGCAGCACCGGCGCGGAGGCGATGAAGTGGATCTGGCTGATTAGCAGCGCGCCGAAACTGGCGAGAGAAGTGCGAAGGATCAGCGCAGAGTTCCGGTCGGCGTAGCTGGCCTTCTCGGCGTCCGAGGGCGCAGTCGGCAGCAGCGGGGCCGACTGGCGTTCCAGGGCTTGATGCTTCGCGGTGGCGGTCACTGAGATGCCCTTGTCCGCGCCCATACCGTGTACTGGCCGACACCGTATTCATCCAAGTAGGGAAGTTCGGCCACTACGTGGTAGCCGCCGTAACGGCGGATATCAGCTGTGATCCGGTCGTCGATGGCGGCCGTGTCGCCGAAGTTCAGCGCTATCAGGGAGAAGTAATGGTTCCTGATAGCCCCGTCATAGGCGGCCAGGCCAGTGACATCCTGGGTGCCCACGGCTGTCACCAGAGCCGTCTTCCCCTCGTATGTGAAGTACCAAGTGTTCAGCCATGCCTGCCACGGGACCTGTTTTCTCAGGTAGTAGCCGAAGACGTCGTAATCCTCAACCAGGTAACGGCCGGGGTACTCGCGGACCAGCGGGCTCATCATGGCGGTCATCTGCGAGGAGTTGGCCCAGCCCCGCATGAACCCCATCGCCTGCCCAGGCCCGGTCAAGCAGCCCGGGAGGGCGGCAACGGCCAGGACCGGAACGGTGACGGCGGCCCGGAGCCACGCCGGCCAGCTGGCGCGGGACAGCCGCGCCACCGCGTAGCCGGCCGCGATAGCGGCGAACCAGGCACCAAAGTCCACCTGCTTGGCCAGCGACACGGTCGTATGGATGTGGGCCTGCTCAAGCGGCACCAGCAAGCCCGCTGAAGCCAGGACGCAGACCAGCCACGTCGAGGCCCGGCTGCGGCGGGCGAAGGCGGCCAAGACGACGCCGGCCAGCGCCATCACGCACGGGATCCACACCCACCTTGCCGCGTCCGAAAAGACCAGCGACGCCGGCGCGTTGCCGACGGCGCGGGAGGTCGTGGTGTACTGGATGCCGTCCAGATACCACGAGCCGCCGAGGGCCATGAGGCCGCCCGCGAGGGCGATCGTACAGGCGATGATGCAGCCGAACCGCCCGGCCGCCGCCTTCATCCCGCGCCTATCCGCGACGACCAAGGCACCGAGTGCGGCGACGGACGGGTCGAACAGGGCGGTGGCGTACTTGGTGGCGTTCGCGGCGACCAGCGCGATGATCCCGGCCAGCAGGATCAGGGAGGAGTCATCCTGGTCGCGGGCGCGGACCAGGCACCACACGGCCACGGTCATCAGAAACAGGGCCATGGAGTCGTAAGTGGCGAATGCTCCGAGGTACTGCGTCGGGCCGAGGGCGACGAACAGCACCGTGGCCGCTACCGCCGCCCGACGGCCGTACAAGCGCGATGTCGTCCCCCACAGCGCGACCGTCGCGCCCAGCATGAACGCCATCGACAGCAGGCGCGCCCCGGCGAGACCGCCCAGGCTGTCGGCAACCGCGCCCAGCGGCGGGTAGATGACGGGCGCACCGGAAAAGTACGTCGCGTATTCCGGGACAGGCGTTCCGTGCAGCCAGTGCGCC
>PMST01000605.1 GCA_003168295.1 Actinomycetota bacterium | reverse complement strand
TGATCTTCCTGGTCACCAACGTCATGACGTTCGTCGCGGTGGTCGCGCTGCTGATCAGCCTCAACTGGTGGCTCGGCCTGATCACCGGCGTGGTGTTCGCCCCGGTGCTGCCGGTCTGCATGAGGTTCGAGAAGCGGTACCGGGTGCTCTCCCGCCGGGTCCAGGATCAGCAGGGCGACCTGGCGACGCTGATCGAGGAGGCGGCGACCGGTATCCGCGTGCTGAAGGCGCTCGGGCGGGGCCAGCAGGCCGCCGCCAGGCACGACGCCCAGGCCGCGGAGGTCTACCGGACGCAGGTCGCCAAGGCCGGCCTGCTCGGGTCGTTCTGGGCCCTGCTTGACCTGATCCCGAACGGCGTCATCGGCATCATCATCGTCCTCGGCGCGTTCGCGGTCAGTAAGCACTCGCTGACCATCGGCGGCCTGGTGGCGTTCATCACACTCGCGCTGCAGCTGGTCTGGCCGGTCGAGGCCCTCGGCTACATCATCGCCTCCGGCCAGGAGGCGGCCACCGCGGCCCAGCGGGTCCTGGAAATCTTCGACACCCAGCCGGAGATCACCGATAAAGACCAAGAACACGCGGAACGATCGGTGGTGCTTGCCGCCGAGCCACGCCAGGCCCGGCCCGGCGGCAGCGCGGGCCGCCGCGGCCTGCCGTCCCCGCCCGGGGGAACCCGGGGTCACCTGCGGTTCGACCATGTCGCCTTCAGTTACCCGGGCGCCGCCGAGCCCGTCCTGCGCGACGTCGTGCTCGACCTGCCGCCAGGTCAGACGGTCGTGCTCACCGGGGCGACCGGGTCCGGCAAGTCGACGCTGCTGCAGCTTGTGCCGCGGCTGGCCGACGCGAGCTCCGGGTCGGTACGGCTCGACGGGACCGACGTCCGCGACCTCCCGCTCGAGCAGCTGCGCGCGGCGGTCGGGTGCGCCTTCGAGGACGCGACGCTGTTCTCGGCGAGCGTCAGGGAAAACGTGATGTTCGGCGCCCCGGACGCCGACGACGCCGCGGTCGAGGCCGCGCTGACGGCGGCCCAGGCCCGGTTCGCGTTCGACCNNCTGGACACCAGGATCGGCGAGCAGGGCATGGCGCTGTCCGGCGGCCAGCGGCAGCGGATCGCGCTGGCCCGGGCCATCCTGGCCGGGCCGGACGTGCTGATCCTCGACGACCCGCTGTCCGCGCTCGACGTGCATACCGAAGAGCGGGTGACCAGGGCGCTGCACGAGATCCTGGCCGGCTCGACGGCCCTGGTGGTGGCGCACCGGCCCTCCACGGTCGCGCTGGCCGACACGGTGGCGCTGCTGTCCGGCGGGGTGATCGCGGCCAGCGGCAGCCACCGGGAGCTGCTGGCCTCCAGCGCGGAGTACGCCGCGCTCATGGATACCGACGGTCTGGAGGCAAGCGCGTGACCGTGTCGTCGGGGGGAACCAGCGCCTGGCGCGGGGTCGCCACGGAGAAGGCCGAGGAGGTCAGCGCCGGCCTGGCCGCGCTGCTGCGCGACCGGAGCAGGCGGCTGCTCGGTGATCTGCTGCGGCCTCACAGGCGCGCGGTGTACGCCACCGTGTCGCTGATCGTGGTGGAGAGCCTGGCTGTGCTGGCCGGCCCGTGGCTGGTCGGCGTGGCCATCGACACCGGGCTCCCGCCGCTGCTGCACGCCCACGACGCGGCGCCGCTGCTCGGCATCGCGGCCGCCTTCGCCGTCGCCGTCGCGGTGCAGGCGGTCACGACCCGCATGTTCGTCGCCATGACCGGCCGCGTCGGCCAGAAAGTGGTCCTCGAGCTCCGCTGCCGCCTGTTCGCGCACTTCGGTGACCTGGACGTGGCGTTCCACGAGGACTACACCTCAGGACGCGTCATCTCCCGGCAGACCTCCGACATCGATTCGATCTCCGACCTGTTCGAGGAAGGGCTCGACTCGCTGATCGCGGCCATCTTGAGCCTGCTCCTGGTCGGCACCGGCATGCTGCTGCTCGACTGGAAGCTCGGCCTGGTGGTGCTGGCGGGCTTCGTCCCGCTGATCTGGCTTACGGCCTGGTTCCGGGGCGAGTCGACCCGGGCGTACCGGCAGACCAGGGAAACGATCGCACTGGTCATCGTGCATTTCGTCGAGACGTTCGGCGGGATACGCGCCGTCCAGGCCTTCCGCAGGGAGCAGCGGAACTCCGACATCTTCTCCGGGCTGGGAGAGGATTACTCGCAAGCCAGCGCGCACGCCTCGCGGCTCATCGCGGTCTACGGCCCGTGTATCTCGCTGGTCGGCAACGTCATCACCGGCGTGATTCTCGGCTACGGCGGGCTGCTCGTCATCGAGGGGAACATCAAGGTCGGCGTGCTCGCCAGCTTCCTGCTCTACCTGCAGCGTTTCTTCGACCCGCTGCAGGACGTGTCCCAGTTCTACAACACGTTCCAGTCGGCGGCGTCCGGCCTGGAGAAGATCTCCGGCGTCCTCGAGCAGGACGCCGCGGTACCTGAGCCGTCGGCGCCGCAGCCGTTGCCGGCCCGGGCCGCGGCCGTGGCGGGCCGGCGGATGCGCTTCGAATCGGTGACCTTCGGCTACCGGGACAACCTCGTCCTGCCCGGGCTCGATCTGGATATCCCGGCCGGGCAGACGGTCGCCCTGGTCGGCGAGACCGGGGCGGGCAAGACGACGATCGCCCGGCTGCTCGGCCGGTTCTACGACCCGCGCTCAGGCCGGATCACGCTGGACGGGATCGACCTCCGGCAGCTGCCCGACGCGACGCTGCGCAGCGAGATTATCGTCATCACCCAGGAGAACTTCCTGTTCGACGGGTCGGTCGCGGACAACATCAGGCTCGGCCGACCTGACGCGTCCGCCGCCGACGTCGAGACCGCGGCCCGGATGATCGGCGCGCACGACTTCATCGCCGCGCTGCCCGAGGGCTACGACACGTCGGTCGGCAAGCGCGGCGGCCGGTTGTCGGCGGGGCAGCGCCAGCTCATCTCCTTCGCCCGGGCGTTCCTCGCCGCCCCGGCCGTGCTCGTGCTCGACGAGGCCACCTCGCTGCTCGACATCCCGAGTGAGCGGCTGGTCCAGGGCGCGCTGCGCACCGTGCTGGCCGGCCGGACCGCCGTCATCATCGCGCACCGGCTGTCCACGGTGGCGATCGCGGACCGGGTGCTCGTCCTGGACCAGGGGCGGATCATCGAGGACGGATCGCCTGCCGAGCTGATGTCCGGCGACGGCGAATACGCCGCCCTGTACTCCAGCTGGGCCGCCAGCCTGGCCTGACGGCCCGGCGAGAGGGCAACGTGGCGGAGATCCGGCGCACGACAGCCCGTGGTGCCCCGGGTCGGCGTGCGACGGCCACCAGCGCGCGCGTACCCTAGGTGGTCATGAAGCGCGGGGTCATCGGCCGGCAGAAGCCGAGCAGCGACGCAGAGCAGAAGCACAAGGCCGACGTAGCCTTCGCCGCGAGGCGAGCGGATCTTCTCGACGTGGCCCGCGAAGCGGAGAGCCAGCTCAGGAAGGCACAGGCCCGGCGGGCCCCGGTGCAGGAGATACGCCGCCTCGCGGACGACCTTGACGCCGCGCTCACCGAGGCTATGCGGGCCGCCTACGCCGCCCAGCGCGTAGCGATCGGCGCGCTTGGCTACGACGACCGCATCTACCGGCGGAAGGCGATGGCCACGCCGCCAGTGCACGCGCTCACCGCGGTAGCCGAGCACCTGCTCACGCTGCGGGAAACCCACCGCCTCAACGGCATCCCGGCCGTACCGTTCGCGGTCAGCCCGTCGGCGCCCCCCGCCTCCCACGCCTGACGTCCCCGGCCCTCCACGCCTGACGTCCCCGCCCGCATGCCTGACCTCCCCCGCCCCGTACGCCTCACGTCCCCTGGTTGAGCGATCGGCCGGACGCGCCTTTCCGGATTCTGGCGATCTCGTGTGAACCATCCGGGAGGGTTCGACGTCTCCAGCTATAGGGGGGATCAACCGTGGCTCGGCGACCTGGGGGGGTTGCATATAGGTAGCAATCGATTGTCCGCAGTTGAGCGTGTCGCTTGCGGCGTACACTGTGAGAGAGCACAGTTGGTCTAGGCCAATTTTTCTCAGCACGGTAGTAGAAAACAGATAATTACAAATAGTAGTCAATCAGTGCCGGGCAGAAACTAGAGGAAAGCTACGCATGGCTAGCCGGAAAACGGTCAGCATGAACCATGGAAGCGTTCCCATGAGCCGCGGCACACTGGAATCGACATGAATGCGCGAAATGAAACAGCCAGGAGGCACTGATATGTGCCCACACTCGCCGCCCTGTCCGGCGCCGTCAGCACCGGACCGTGAAGCGGCACACACCGTGGTCAGCCACCCGGAGCAAGGCTGGAGCCTGCTCTGCAACGGTGTGGTGATCTTCGAGGACACCGGGGAACTCCTCCCAGACGGCGCGGCCATCGCGCCGCACCGGCCCACTGACCTCTCGGCCTTCGACCGCCCGATCGGCACACACTTCGACCGCCCGGCCGACCTGGCCTCGCGGCACGACGGGCAAGCCCCGGCGGCCTGATCCGCCGCGACGACCTCCTGCGAGGTCGTCGCCGGATGCTTGGTCCGGCGACCCATGAATTCGCCGCCCCTTCGCCCTGCTGCTACCCCCAGAGCACGGTGGGCAGCCACTCGGCGACAGCCTCGGCGATCTCCGCGCGATGGCCCTTCAGCGCATGAGTCTCTCCCGGCACGATGACCACCCGATCTGCATCGCCGGAATCCGGGATCCCGAACGCATCTCGCTCGCCGTTCACCACGAGCACCGCGGCCCCGCTCGCGCGCGCCGCGCGGAGTTCTGCGACCCGGGTCGGCCGCGGTGCATCCGCTCGGCCCGGCGGGTGCAGCGGGAACGCCAGGGCGATCACGGCGCGAGCGCCTACCGCGACTGCGGTACGGCAGGCTACCCGCGCGCCGTTGCTCCGGCCGCCTTGCACGAACGGGACGCCCGGGGCCAGTTCGCGCAGCGCGGTCACGATCTCGACCCAGGCGGCGTCCTGCCGGACGGCAGGGCCAGGCGCGCGGGCGCCCCTGACCCGATACGGCTGCGTGACTCGTGCCACCATCCCGTCCAGGCGCAGCGCGGCATCGCGCACAGCCAGCACATCCGGCGCCTCGACGCTGCCTCCCGCACCATGGGTGAGCGCGAGCAGGAAACGCGCCGTAGCGCCGTCTCCGTCGAGCTCAGCGCGCGCGACTCCGGCCTCGGTGATGATCTCCACCCGGCCCATTCTCCTCACCGGCCACCGCGCATCCCCTAATGTCCGGTTTACCCTATTTGACGGCGGGTTCCGGTGGTGGATCCGGGCTTGGTGGTTGATCCGGTGCACGGGAGTACACCGGTTGCGCTGATGCTCCTCTGCGCGCCCCGTCCGATGGCGGCGTCGGCGCGGCAGTACGCTGACCCGGGATGGGGTCCAGCGTTACACTCGTCCAAATCTCCAGCGGGGATGCCGCTCGGCGGAAAGGCCGGCGGAGAGACGAGCAGCTGACCGGTGAGCAGGTCGCCGCCGTTACTCCGGGCCGGTTGTCGCCCACGCGCTGAGCAGGATGGGGTTAGCGGCTACTGCCTGGCTTTGCTGTTGTTCGTCCCTCAGCCGTTGCTCAAACGTATCCATGCCGATCTCCTCGGCAGTGGCGACTCCGGTGCCCACGATCAGCGGCGCGGCGAGACGCATGTTCTCCACTGCTGTGGCGATGCCGACGGGATCGCCGGGTCCGAAGTGCGCCTGAATCCCGATCATCCCTAGCGGGTGCAGCCCGGCCTCTTGGACAATGGTCCACAGCCGTGGGCCAAGCGTGGAGATCCCGGCCTTGGCGAACGCTTGGACCAGCCAGGACTTGACCTGGGTGGCAAACGGGGTCTGTGGCAGCCACCGGATCGTGGCGAGATCCATTTCGATTGGCACGACGAGGCCGCCAGGGCGCAGCACCGTTGCCTGCTGTCGCAGCAGCGCGGCCGGGTCGGGAATCCACATCAGGACCAGCCGCTCGACGATCGCGTCGAAAGGCCCGCCTGGGGCTGGATCCTGGAGGTCGCCCTCCAGGAAACGCACCTGCTTCAGGCCGCGTTGTCCTGCCCGCAGCCGAGCCCGGGCCAGCGCCTCCGGAGAGCGGTCGACGCCGACCACGGAGCCGTCGGGTCCCACCAGGTCGGCGGCCACGAAAGCCACGTCTCCGGCCCCGCAGCCCAGATCCAGCACCCGCATGCCGGGCTGGATGCCCGCCTCGGCGAAGATCATCCGCGTCGCCGGGGCCAGCGCCGCGCTCTGCGCCTCAAGGCGGCCCAGCTCGTCGTCACCGATACCACCGCCGAACTGGTAGCCGGGGTCGCTGTCACCCATCGTGTTTTCTCCTTCGCCAGGCCCGCAACGATTATCCTGCGCCTGGCCTCCGGTCTGGCAAGGCTGCAGGCACCTAACTGTCAGGATCAGCTGCGATATGTTCCCGCGTCGGATCCGGTGTCACTTCATGCGCCACCCGGCTCGACCGCGGCCCCGAGGGCGACCTGATGGGTCCTGACCTGAGGGTTGCAGGCACTAAGGTCGGAGCTGTGGTCCAAGGCGAGTTCGTTGGTCGGCGCCGGGAGCTGGCGTATTTGCGCGGCTGGCTCATGGCGGCGGTCGAAGGGCAGCCCAGGTTGGTGTTGTGCGGTGGTGAGCCGGGGATCGGCAAGACCCGCCTGGCGTCGGAGCTGGCGAAGATGGCCTCGGCGAGTTACGGCGCGGGCGTGGTGTGGGCGAGGGCGTCAGAGGACCGCGGTGCTCCGCCGTTCTGGCTGTGGCGGCAGGCGTTGCCTTCTCCTGAAGTCCTCTCCGCTCATGGCATCGGCCGGTACGAGCCGGATCAGGAGACGGAGCGCTTCGCGTTCTTTGAGGACGCGACCCGGCAGTTGTTCGCTTCGGCGGTCGGCAGGGCGGTTTTGCTGGTCCTGGACGATGTGCACTGGGCGGATCAGCCGTCGCTGCTTCTGCTGCGGCACCTGGCCCGAGAGCTGCGCGAGGTGCGGTTGCTCGTGCTGGCGACCCACCGGACGACGAGAGCCGACACCACCGCTGGCTGGCGGGCAGTTCTGGCAGACCTCATTCGCGAGCCGCTCACCGAGCAGGTCGAGCTGAGCGGGCTGTCGGCGGCTGACACGACCCGCTGCGCCGAGGCCGTCTCGGACATGCCCCTGTCCGCCGCAGCCGGGGCCGCGCTGCACAGCATGACCGGCGGAAATCCGTTCTACGTGCGGGAGGTGGCGCGGACTCTGCCGGCTTGGGCCGGGAGCGATGTCACCGTACCGGCCTCGGTGATCGAGCTGATCAGCGCTCGCGTCGAGCGGCTCTCGCCGCTGACCCGCCGGCTGCTGGGGGCAGCCGCTGTGCTGGGCGAGCAGTTCGCGGTCGCGATCGCCGCCTCCCTTATCGATTACCCGGTCATGGCCTGCATGCAGTCATTGGAAGAGGCCAGGGACTCCGGTCTGCTGGAAGCGACCGCCACGGCGGGCGAGTGGCGCTTCGGCCACGGCCTGATACGCGACGCTGTGGAGGCTGGCCTGCCGATAGCGGAGAAAGCTGACCTGCACCGGATGGCCGCGCAGGCGATCGAGCGCAGGTATGCCGGCCACCTGGCCCCCCGGCTGGCCGATCTAGCCCGGCACTGGGCCGTGGTGGCAGTCACGGGCGAGCGGGCCAACGCCGTCGAGTGGGCCGTCAGGGCCGGGCACGAAGCGGTGCGGAGCCTGGCTTACGAGGAAGGGGCCCGCCTGTTTCAGATGGCGCTGGATATTGGCGACCCGGATCCGGGCGACGAGCAACGCTGCCGGTTGCTGATCGCCCTCGCCGACGCCCAGTGGCGGTCGAGCGACCTGGAAGGCTGCCGGGCGGCATGCGAGAAGGCCGTCGCCATCGCGCAGCGCATCGGGCGGCCCGATCTGATCGGTGACGCTGCCCTCACCGTCGAGCCGATCGGCGACCTGGCCTGGGATCTCAATGTGCGCCGCTGGTGCGACGACGCCCTGTCGGCAGCCCCCCAACCCGAGGCGGCGTATCGGGCGCGGCTGCTGGCTCGGGCCACCGAGGCATCGGTTTATCTCGGTGAGCACGCCGCTGCCGACCAGGCCAGCCGGACAGCGCTGGAACTCGCCGACCGGTCGGCCGACGGCATCGCAGTCATCGCCGCCCTGGGCGCCCGCCAGCTGGCGTGCAGCGGCCCGGAAAACCTGGCGGAGCGCGACACCATCGCCGCGCGGATGGTTGAGATGGGTCTTGGCCTGCGCCGCACAACGACAGAAATGCGGGGCCGGCTCTGGGTCATCGACGCCTTGTGGGAACGCGGCGATCTGGCCGGAATCGCCGCGGCGCTCGGGCGGCTCGAATGGTGCGTCAAGCAGGCCGACGGCCCCTTTCCCCGGTGGCATCTGCTGCGTACCAAGGCCGCGCTGGCGCAGGCACGCGGTGAGTTCACCCCGGCCCTTGAGCTGGGCCGGGCCGCGTTCGACACCCTCCGCGCCGTCGGCCACCCAGGAGCAATGGGCGCCTACATGAGCCTGGCCACGGCACTTGGCCACCACATCGGTCACGACCGAACCGGTGCACTCACTGTGCTGGCCGACACGCCTCCCGACACCACCGAGGTACGTAACGAGCTCTTCGGCCACATCGGTCCCGCCCTGGTACTGGCGGAATCCGGCCGGCTGGAGGATGCGGCGGTGGCCTACCGGCGGGCCGGCCCGGTGTCCTCGTGGCGGCCGCCGCCCTACTTCCGGATCCCGGCCTGGGTTGTCGGGTCGCTGGTGGCGGCTGCCCTCGGCGAGGACGACGATGTCGCCGTGCTGCGCGACCGGCTGCTGGCCGACCAGGGACGTCACGCCGTCACAGGGGCAGGCAACGCCAGCTACTTCGGTCCGGTTGAGCTGCACAGCGGCCGCGCCGCGGCCCACCTCGGGCGTTGGGACGAGGCCGAATCGGAGCTTACCGCCGCGGCCGGCACGTGCCGGGCCACCGGCGCCGCCGCATTCGCCGTCGAGGCGGACTGTGAGCTGGCCGCCGCGCTCGCCCAGCGAGGCAGCGACGACGATGCCGAACGGTCCCGCCAGCTTGCCCGGCGTGCCGCAGCCGCCGCGTCCGAACTCGGGATGCGACCCTGGCTGCAGCGGGCCCGAGCCCTAGCCCAGGGGCCATCCCCTCGTCAGCCGACGGCATCAACGCTGACAGCACGGGAGCTAGAGGTCGCCGGGCTGGTCGCCGCGGGCAAGTCCAACCGCGAGATCGCCTCGGCCCTGTTCCTTTCGGAGCGGACCGCCCAGAACCACGTGCAGCACATCCTCACCAAGCTCGGCTTGGCGAACCGCAGCCAGATCACGTCATGGGTCATCGCCCGCCAGATGAGTACCGCGATTGAGTAATTCGGCGGACGAACGCCGTGCCGTCTCCTGTCATCGTTCTCCTTGAACAGCCACAACCAAAAAGGGAGAACACGATGCCGTACACCCACATCAGTCATGTTCCCGGCCACAGCCTCAGCGATTACCAGGCGGTCGCCGATGTGCTCGGTCCCGAACCCCCGGCCGGCCGCCTCGCCCTCATCGTCGGAGAGACCGACGGCGCCTTGCACATCGTGGATGTCTGGGACGACAAAGCTCACGCCGACCTCTTCGCAGCCGAGCGGCTCATGCCGGCGTTCCAGCAGGCAGGCCTAAAACCCGGCCCAGAGGAGTCCTACCTCGAGTTCGACACCAGCGTGCTCGAACTCGGCGCCCGGCTCTGACGAACTCCTCCGCGCTGCTTGCAGACTTCTGCGGGCAGCAGACGCGACACGTTATGCGCGGGGGCCACGCGAAGCGTGGCAGCTTCCATGATCACCTGGCACTTACCGGTATGTGCGCCTGCCGCGCGGGGCGCGGCGCCCTGGGCACCTTCCACGGTCGTGCGCGCTGGTTTTGCTTGCGGGTGACCGTGACTACCCGTAGCCGGGCACGCGGCGGGCACGGATCTTGTGATCCGCAGCTTGTGGCCACTGGACACTGAGCGTGAGAGCATATGTCCGTTACCGAGAGGTGGGAGTCCGGGCGGATGGATCCGGTCACGTTGGTTGTGACTGCGCTTGCCGCAGGCGCGGCCTCCGCGCTGCAGGACGGGACGTCGTCAGCGGTGAAGGATGCGTACGCGCGGTTGAAGGCTCTGGTGATGAAGCGGTTGGCTGGCCGCCCCGCTGGGGAACTGGTGCTGGCCGAGCATGGGGCTGCTCCGCAGACATGGGAAGCGCCGCTGGCTGCTGAGCTGTCCGCAGCGGGCGCTGAGGATGATGCTGGTCTGGTGGCTGCGGCACGGGTACTGATGAGCCTGGTGGATGAGGCAGGGTCGCGGTCCGGGAAGTACCTCGTCGTGGTCCGTGAGTCTCAGGGCGTGCAGGTCGGTGACCACAACACGCAGACCAACACCTTCGGGCCGCGGCCGACTCAGGGAAGACCCGACTGATGTGAGCAGCGGTCCTGGTGCTGAGGATCCCCCAAGCCGGCCGGACATATCGGGCGGGCAAGGTGTTCAGGTCGGTGACTACGGCACCCAGGACAACAAATACATTCAGACCTACATCGAGACACAGGTGATCCAGCCGCCCCCTGTCCCTGTCGCCGGGCAGGTGGCGGCTGGTCCGCGGGTGCCGGGCAGCGTACCGCGGGTGTGGAACATCCCGCCCCGTAACCCTGGGTTCACCGGCCGGGGCGATCTGCTGGAGGCGGTGCGGGAGCGGCTGCTGGCCGGGGATAACGCGGCGGTGCAGGCCCTGCACGGAATGGGCGGGGTGGGCAAGACCCAGCTGGCGGCCGAGTACGCGTACCGGTTCGCCGAGTCCTATGACCTGGCCTGGTGGATCCACTCCGAGCAGGCCGGGCTGATCGGGGACCAGATCGCCGGCCTCGGGATCGCACTGGGATGCGTCCCGGCCAGAGCAGCCACCGAGGTGGTGCGGGCGGCGGTCCTGGCCGAGCTGCGGGAGCGGGGCCGGTGGCTGCTGGTCTTCGACAACGCCGCCAACCCCGCCGACGTGACACCTTGGCTTCCCGGCGGGAATGGGCATGTACTGATCACCTCCCGGGAAGGGGGCTGGGCCGAGGTCGCCGTCCGGGTTGAGGTGGACGTGCTGGCCCGGGCCGAATCGGTGGTGATCTTGCAGAACCGCGTGTCAGGGTTCAGCGGGGCAGATGCGGACCGGCTCGCCGCGGAACTCGGCGACCTGCCGCTGGCTATCGCCCAGGCCGCCGGGTTCATGGCCGAGACTGGCATGGCGGCCTCGACGTACTTGGAGCTGCTGCAGACCCGGGCCGGGCAGCTGCTGGACCAGGAGGCGCCGGGGTCTGCCTATCCGCGGTCGCTGGCGGCTGCCACCCAGCTGATCGCGGACCGGCTTGCCGCGGAGGACCCGGCCGCTGCGGAGCTGGCCAGCCTGTGCGCGTTCTTGGCCCCCGAGCCGATCCCAGAGGAACTGTTCTCCGGCGCCGCCAGCGACCTGCCGGGCGGACTGGCGGCCAGGGCTACCGACGCGCTGGCCTGGCGGCAGACTCTGGCCCACCTGACCCGGCAGTCGCTGGCCCGCATCGATCAAAAGCGCGGGCTGCAGATGCATCGGCTGACCCAGGCCATCCTGCGCGACCGGCTCACCCCCGGCCATGCCGCCGCCACCCGCAAGTGCACCGAGGCGATTCTGGCCGCCAGTGACCCTGCCGATCCGGGTAATCCCGCCACCTGGCCCAGGTGGGCGCGGCTGATGCCACACGTGCTGGCCGCCGACCTCGCCTCCGCTGACAACCCCGCCCTGCGTCAGCTGGCCTGCAACGCGTGCACGTACCTGCTGGTCCGCGGCGATGCCCGCACCGGCCATGAGCTGGCTAGCGGTCTCCGCCAGCAGTGGCGCGACCGGCTCGGTGACGACCAGCAGGACGTGTGGGCGACCGCATATTACCTGGCCTGGGCGCTCCGGTTGATGGGCCGCTACGCCCAAGCCCGCGACTTGGATCAGGACACCTTGGACCGCCGCCGCCGGGTCCT
>PMST01000325.1 GCA_003168295.1 Actinomycetota bacterium | reverse complement strand
CGCCTGATGTCGGCCTGGACCTCGCGGCGCAGGTCACCTTCGACCTGGTAGGTGGAGTCGATCCAGTCACGGAGCTTCATCAGGTCTTCGTCGGTAAGGCTGTTGACCCTGGTGTCCCCGCTGACGCCGGTCGCTTCCAGCGTCTGCAGCGCCCTGGTGCGGCCGATGCCATAGATATAGGTGAGCGCGACCTCGAGCCGCTTATCGCGGGGGAGGTCCACTCCAGAAAGCCTGGCCATGTGCGGGCAGTTCTCCTTCGTCTCGCGGAGGTTCTTCGCACCGCCTCCATGCCCTGCCCGGACATGGCCCCGGCCTCCGTCCGGGGGTCGCAGCATGATCTCGCTGCTGCGGCGCGCGTCTGTAGATCGTGCGGCGGGGCGTTAGCCCTGCCGCTGCTTGTGCCTCGGGTCGGTGCAGATGACCATGACGCGGCCGTGCCGACGGATGATCCGGCACTTGCTGCAGATCTTCTTGACGCTCGGCTTGACCTTCACGGCGTTATCTCCAGCTACGTATTGCTTGTCTTGCTATGGCTTGTTACTTGTACCGGTACACGATTCGCCCGCGAGTCAGGTCGTAAGGGCTGAGCTCTACGACGACCCGGTCGTCAGGCAGGATGCGGATGTAGTGCATCCGCATTTTCCCGCTGATATGGGCGAGAACCTTGTGCCCGTTCTCCAGCTCCACCCGGAAGAAGGCGTTCGGGAGTGACTCGACAACCGTGCCTTCGATCTCAATGGCGCCGTCTTTCTTGGGCATGTCCTCCGCTACTTCGCTGCTTGGTAATGGCCCGCGCCTGGGCGCGGTTTGGTGGCCGTACTCGCCGGGGTCGGCGAGCCTGCCCCGCCTGGTCCACGCCCGTGCTGGCTTACGACAGCGGGACGGTAAAACCGGGAAGGACCCTCTTAGGCCGACACCGTGCTCGCGTGCGCGAACCCCCGCGTACCGACCGATAGAAACCCAGCAGATGGGCCGGTGACGAGTGTACTCGACCCACAGCCCCAACGCGAACCGCCCGGAAACGACCCAGTAATAAGACACCGTACGGCCCGGCGCTATTCCCGCGGGCGTTGCGCCCGCCGGATCAGCACCCATATCCAAGGTACCGCGATCAGTGCCCACCAGGGAAACCAGGTGCCGCCGCCGACCACGGCCGCGACCGCCCAGATGGCGACGAGGGCCGACGTTACCACCGCCCAGGCTCCCATGGCGACGGTGCCCGGCGTGAACCTGACCGGGCTGCCCGAGCCACCGGAATCCGCCGGCAGGAGCGACTGCCCCCGGTGCGGCGGCATCCGCCGCAGGGACGCGTCCGGCAACTGGTACAAGTCGATGGCCGGCAGGTCCGCCATCAGCTCATCGATCTCGCCGAGCGTCGTGGCGTCCAGGGCCTTGTTCATCCGGTCATGAAATTCCTCGGCGGTCAGCCGACCCGCGGCGTGGTGCTCGCGCAGCAGTGCCGTGGCGCGGTCACGATCCGCGTCCGAGGCGCGGATCCGCGGGTCACCGGGCACCGGTCACCCTCCTAAGTCGGCGGAATACTCACAACGTCCGTCCTTCTAGTATCGCCGAGGCTTGGCTCCGCTAAGCCCGCCCCCCAAGGACGCCCTCGGGAAACGGGGGGCCCGGGGGACGGGACCGAGAGAACTAAGGGCCAGAGGAAGTTATCCCCCCCGTTCGGGGGGCCGGGGGGTCTGGGGGGAAGGTTCCCCCCAGAACGGGGGGGTCTGGGGGGGTGTCCCCCCGAGGCAATAACGTCTGGGGGGGTCGTCCCCCCGAGAGCATACTGAAGCCGGAGACCCCGCCGTCTTCGGCGGTGAGCACCCACGGGCCGTCGGCCGTGATCGCGGTCGTGTGCTCGAAGTGCGCGGCCCAGCTGCCGTCAGCGGTGATCACGGTCCAGCCGTCCTCGAGCAGGACGGTCTCCTCGCTGCCCAGCATCACCATGGGCTCGATGGCCAGCGCCATGCCCGGCCGCAGCCGCGGGCCGCGGCCCGCGCGCCCGTAGTTGGGCACCGGCGGGTCCATGTGCATCGCAGTGCCGATGCCGTGCCCGGTGTACTCCTCGACCACGCCATAGCTCCCGGCCCCGCGCACGCTCGACTCCACCGCGTGCGAGATGTCGCCGAGCCGATGGCCGGCCTGGGCCTGGGCGAGCCCGCGCCACAGCGCGGTCTCGCAGGTATGCAGCAGGCCGGCGTGCTCGGCGGAGATGGACCCGACGCCAACGGTGACCGCCGCGTCGCCGTGCCACCCGTCCACGATCGCGCCGCAGTCGATGGAGACGATGTCCCCTTCGTGCAGCCGCCGTTGCTGGCTCGGGATGCCGTGCACGATCTCGGAGTTCACCGACGTGCAGATCGACGCGGGATACCCGTGGTAGCCCTTGAACGACGGGGTGGCCCCGGCGGCCCGGATCTCGTGCTCAGCTAGCGCGTCAAGCTCGGCGGTGGTGACGCCCGGGGTGACGGCCTCGGCCAGGGTGCGCAGCGTACGGGCGACCACCAGCCCGGCGACCCGCATCATCTTGATCTGTTCAGGCGTCTTGATCTCGATCGCCACCCCCCAACCGCCTCCCCATTCCCTCTTCAACGTCAGCGCACAAACGGGCGGAGCGCGGCCAGCGCCCGGCTGGTGATCTCTTCCACCGGGCCGGTCGCGTCGATGCCGATCAGGATGTTCTCGTCGGCGTAGAACGAGACGAGCGGCGAGGTCTGCTCGGCGTAGACCTCGATCCGGTGCCTGATCGTGTTCTCGGAGTCATCATCTCGCTGGAAGAGCTCGCCGCCGCAGTCGTCGCAGATGCCGTTGCGGGCGGGCGGATCGTAAAGGACGTGCCAGACCCGTTCGCAGCGACGGCAGGTCCTGCGGCCCGAGAGCCGCCTGACCACTTCGTCCTCGTCCACGACCAGCTCGAGCACGACGCCCAGCCGCGCGTCCCACTCGGCGAGCATCTTCTTCAGCGTCTCGGCCTGCGGGACGTTCCGGGGGAAGCCGTCAAGCAGGAAGCCCTCCTGGGCGTCGTCCTCAGCGAGCCGGTCCCTGACCATCGCGACCGTCACCTCGTCAGGAACCAGGTCGCCGCGCTCCATAAACTCCTTGGCCTTACGGCCAAGCTCGGTGTTGCTGGTCACGTTGTACCGGAAAATGTCACCTGTCGAGATCCTCGGGATCGCCAGGTGCGATGCTATGAACTGGGCCTGTGTCCCTTTGCCCGCACCGGGGGGCCCGACGAGGACGATGCGCACTATCGCAAGAAACCCTCATAGTTGCGCTGTTGCAACTGACTCTCGATCTGTTTGACGGTGTCAAGCCCGACGCCGACCATGATGAGCAGGCTGACTCCGCTGAACGGGAATTCGTTGGCGACCCCGATGGCGGCCAGCGCCACCAACGGGAACAGCGCGATCACGCCCAGGTAGAACGACCCGGGCGCGGTCAGCCTGCTGAGCACATACCTGAGGTACTCGGCGGTCGGACGGCCGGGCCGGATGCCGGGAATGAACCCGCCGTACTTCTTCATGTTGTCGGATACTTCGTCCGGGTTGAAGGTGATCGACACGTAGAAGTATGTGAACCCGATGATCAGCAAGAAGAACCCGAGCATGTAAACGGGCGAGCTGCTCTGCTCGATGTACCGGTCGACCCAGGCCACCCAGCCATTCGTGCTGTTCTTGCCGAACAGCTGCGCGGCCAGGGTCGGGATGTAGAGCAGCGAGGAGGCGAAAATAACCGGGATCACGCCGGCCTGGTTGACCTTCATCGGGATATAGGTCGAGGTGCCGCCGTACATCCGGCGACCCACCATCCGCTTGGCGTACTGGACCGGGATCCGGCGCTGCGCCTGCTCCATGAACACGATGAACGCGACGATGAAGACCACGACGACGATGGCGACGGCCGCGTAGAAGGGCGACTTGTCCCGGTAGATGGCCAGGATCTCGCCAGGGATGACCGAGATCACCGTGGTGAAGATCAGCACCGACATGCCGTTGCCGACGCCGCGGTCGGTGATCAGCTCGCCCATCCACATGATAACCGTGGTGCCCGCCACCATGGTGATCACCATGGTGGCGATGGTGAAGACCGAGCCGTTCGGAATCAGCGGGTTGTCAGTCGCCGTCCCGCACCCGTTGAACAGGGTGCCAGACCGGGCCAGCTCGATGTAGCCGGTGGACTGCAGCAGGGCCAGGCCGACGGTGAGGTACCGGGTGTACTGGGTGATCTTGGCCTGGCCGGCCTGCCCCTCCTGCTTGAGGGTCTCAAGCCGCGGGATCACGACCGTGAGCAGCTGCAAGATGATGCTGGCGGTGATGTACGGCATGATGCCGAGCGCGAACACCGACAGGTGCAGCAGCGCCTGGCCGCTGAGCAGGTTGACGATGCCGAGCACGCCGGCCGTGGGACTGCCCGCCGTGGTGGCCAGGTTCGAGCAGAGCGTTACATTCTTCTCATCGATGCCTGGTGTCGGAAGCGAAGCGCCGAACCGGAACAGGGCGATGAGGCCAAGCGTGATCAGTATCTTCTTGCGAAGATCCGGCGTCTGGAACGCCCGCACGAAGGCCGTCAGCATGCGCAGTCCTCGGTTCGGTCGATCGGGCAGTCCACGTATCTTACCCGGCAGGTCATGCGTTGTCTCCCTGGAGCGTCGTTCGAACCAACGAACGAACACGGGCCTTTAGTGCCCGTGTTCGTTCGCTGCAGCCTAGGAGAGGGCAGTGACCGTCCCGCCGGCTTGCTCGATTTTCGCCACGGCCGTGGCCGAGAACGCGTGCGCGGTCACCCGCAGCGCCACCGGCAGGTCGCCCGTGCCCAGCACCTTGATCAGCTCACCCTTGCGAGCCGCACCCCTGGCCACCATGTTCTCCGGGGTCACGTCGCCGCCCTCGGGGAACAGGCCAGCCAGCCGACCGGTGTTCACCACCTGGTAGGTGGTGCCGAAGCCGGAGTTCGAGAAGCCCTTCAGCTTCGGCACCCGGCGGTACAGCGGCATCTGGCCGCCCTCGAAGCCGAGCCGGACCGTGTTGCGCGCCTTGGTCCCCTTGGTGCCGCGCCCGGCGGTCTTGCCCTTGGAGGCCTCGCCGCGGCCCACCCTGGTCTTGGCCTTGTGCGCGCCCGGCGCCGGCCGCAGGTGGTGCAGCTTGAGCCCCCGCCCGGCCGCAGGCTCGCCCGGGCCCGCCGACGCGCCCGCAGGCTTGGCCGCGCCCTGCGACTTGGCCGTGCCCTGCGGCTTGGCCGTGCTCCGCGGCTTGGCCGCGGACTTTTCTTCCGTCTTGTCAGTGCTCATCTCCGGCCACTTCCTCCACCGTCACCAGGTGGCGCACGGTCTTGATCATGCCGCGGAACTCCGGGCGGTCCGGCTTGACGACCACCTGGCCGATCTTGCGCAGCCCGAGCGAGCGCAGCGAGTTCCGCTGCGCGCTGTTGCCGCCGATCTTCGACTTGATCTGGGTCACCTTCAGCTGTGCCATCTGTCCGCTCCCCTAGGCTCCGGCCGCGGCCGCTCGGGCCCGCAGCATGGCCGCGGGCGCCACGTCCTCGATCGGCAGGCCGCGCTTGGCCGCGATTTCCTCGGGGCGGCTCAGGCTCTTGAGCGCGGCCACCGTCGCGTGCACGACGTTGATCGGGTTGGACGAGCCCAGCGACCGGGACAGCACGTCGTGGATGCCCGCGCACTCAAGCACGGCCCGCACCGGGCCGCCGGCGATGACGCCGGTACCTGGGCTGGCCGGCTTGAGCAGGACCACGCCCGCGGCGTCCTCGCCCTGAACCGTGTGCGGGATCGTGTTGGCGATCCTGGGCACCCGGAAGAAGTGCTTCTTGGCCTCTTCCACGCCCTTGGCGATGGCGGCCGGCACCTCCTTGGCCTTGCCGTATCCGACGCCGACCATCCCGTTGCCGTCCCCCACCACGACCAGCGCGGTGAAGCTGAAGCGACGCCCGCCCTTGACCACCTTGGCCACGCGGTTGATCTTGACGACGTGCTCTAGGTAGGCGGCTTTGTTATCGGCCGCGCCACCGCGCCGGTCGTCACGGCGCTCGCGCCGCTCGCCGCCGCCACTGCCGCGCCGCGGTGCTCCTGGCATTAGCCCTTCCTCATCTCTGTATTACCTGCCCTGTTCAAAATTTCAGGGTTCACAGTTTCAGGCCGCCTTCGCGGGCGCCGTCGGCGAGCGCCGCGATCCGGCCGTGGTAGCGATAGCCGCCACGGTCGAACACCACGGCCTCGATGCCGGCCTCCGCCGCGCGCTGGGCCAGCAGTTCGCCGACCCGGCGCGCCTTGGCGGTCTTGTCTCCGTCGCCGCTGCGGATCGACGCGTCCAGGGTGGACGCGGCGGCTAGGGTGCGCCCGGCACCGTCGTCGACGATCTGCGCGAAAATGTGCCGCGATGACCGGTTGACGACCAGCCGCGGCCGAACGGCGCTGCCGGAGACCTTCTTGCGAACTCGCAGGTGGCGGCGTACGCGCCCGGCCGCCGTGGCGCGGGTATGCGGACCCACCCGTCCGGCGGAGCGTGAATGCGACCTGGTCCTGGTGCCAGCCATGGCTTACTTACCAGCCTTCCCGACCTTGCGGCGGACTATCTCGCCCTGGTACCGCACGCCCTTACCCTTATAGGGGTCGGGCTTGCGGAGCTTGCGGATTTGCGCGGCGACCTCGCCCACGGCCTGCTTGTCGATGCCTTCCACGACAAACCGGGTGGGGGTCTCGACCCGGAAGGTGATGCCCTCCGGCGGGATGACCGGCACGGGGTGGCTGAACCCGAGCGCGAACTCCAGGTTGCTGCCCCTGGCCTGGACCCGGTAGCCGACGCCGACGATCTCCAGGGTCTTGCGATAGCCGTCCGTGACACCGGTGACCATGTTGGCGATCAGCGTCCGGGACAGGCCGTGCAGCGCGCGCACGGAGCCCTCATCGTTCGGCCTGGTGACCTTGATGACGTCGTCCTCGCGGACGACGTCGATGGGCTCGGCCACGGTATGCCGCAGCGTTCCCTTCGGCCCTTGCACGGTGACCAGTTGCCCGTCGATATCGACCTTGACCCCGCTGGGGATGGGTACGGGGAGCCGCCCGATCCTTGACATAGCAGCTCTCCTTACCAGACGTAGGCGAGGACTTCCCCGCCCACGCCCCGCTTCTTGGCTTGCTTATCGGTGAGCAGGCCGCCGGACGTGGAGATGATCGCCACGCCGAGGCCGCCGAGGACCTTGGGCAAGTTGTCTTTCTTCGCGTACACCCGCAGCCCGGGCTTGGACACCCGCTTGATGCCGGCGATGGAGCGCTCGCGCTGGTTCCCGAACTTCAGCGAGATCACGAGGTTCTTGCCGACCTCGGCGCTTTCCACCCGCCAGGAGGCGATGTAGCCCTCCTGCTGGAGGATCTCCGCGATATGCGACTTGATCTTGGAGTACGGCATGCCCACCGTGTCGTGGTACGCCGAATTCGCGTTCCGCAGTCGCGTCAGCATATCCGCGATCGGATCCGTCATCGTCATGGCCAACAGGCCTTCCTCACCGCGGTTTCCNNGCTCACCGCGGTGCGCCATGGTGCGGAAACAGATCCGGCACAGGCTGAACCTCTTGTAAACGGCCCGGGGACGACCGCAGCGCGTGCAGCGCGTGTAGCCGCGAACCTTGAACTTGGGCGTCCGGTTTGCTTTGACGACCAGGGCCTTCTTCGCCACGGTCAGCCCTCCTTGAAGGGAAAGCCGAGTCGCCGCAGCAGCGAGCGGCCTTCGGCGTCGTTGATGGCGGTGGTCACGACGGTGATGTCCATCCCGCGCTGCCTATCCACCTTGTCGGGATCGATCTCGTGGAACATGACCTGCTCCACCAGACCGAACGTGTAGTTCCCGCGACCGTCGAACTGCCGGTCGGACAGGCCGCGGAAGTCGCGGATACGGGGCAGTGCGATGGTCAGCAGGCGGTCGAGGAACTCCCACATGCGGTCGCCGCGCAGCGTGGTGTGCGCGCCGATGGGCATGCCCTCGCGGAGCTTGAACTGAGCCACGGACTTCTTCGCCTTGGCGACGGCCGGCCGCTGGCCGGTGATCGTGGCCAGGTCGCGGACGGCCCCCTCGATCAGCTTCGCGTCCCTGGCCGCCTCGCCGACGCCCATGTTCACGACGATCTTGGTCAGCCCGGGGACCTGCATCACGTTGGGGTAGGCGAACTCGTCCTTGAGCGCGGGCGCGATCTCGGCCCGGTAGCGCTCCTTGAGCCGCGGAATCGGCGGGGCTTCGGTAGCCATCAGATCTCCTTCCCGCTTGGCCGGGCGACGCGGACCTTCGTGCCGTCCTCGTCGACCCGGTAGCCGACGCGCGCGGGCCGCTTGCTGTCCGGGTCGGCCAGCTGAACGTTGCTCACGTCGATCGGTGCTTCCTCGTGCGTGATGCCGCCTTCCTTGGCACCGCGCTGGCCCTGGTAGGTGACCTTCTTGTTCTTCTTCACCACGTTGACGCCCTGGACCAGCACCTTGCCCCGGTCCGGGTAGGCCGCGATGACCAGGCCGGTGCGGCCCCGGTCACGACCTGCCACGACGACCACTTGGTCGCCCTTCCTGATCTTCATCACAGCACCTCCGGCGCCAGCGAGATGATCCGCATGAAGCGCTTCTCCCGCAGCTCGCGGCCGACCGGGCCGAAGATGCGGGTACCGCGCGGGTCGCCGCCGTCCCTGATCAGCACGGCCGCGTTCTCGTCGAACCGGATATAGGAGCCGTCGCCGCGGCGGCGCTCCTTACGGGTCCGGACCACGACCGCCTTGACGACGTCGCCCTTCTTCACGCCGGCGCCGGGAAGGGCATCCTTCACCGTCGCCACGATGACGTCACCGATGCCCGCGTATCGCCGGCCGCTGCCGCCGAGCACACGGATGCAGAGGATCTCCTTCGCACCTGTGTTGTCGGCGACCTTAAGCCGCGACTCCTGCTGGATCACGTCAACTCCTGCTATCTCACGCCGGGCATCGGAGCCTGGCGGATCTGTTGCTGCATTCTCGGACTACTCGGATTACTTGGCCTTCTCGAGGATCTCGGCTACCCGCCAGCGCTTAGTCGCGGACAGCGGCCGGGTCTCCATCAGCAGCACACGGTCGCCGACGCCGCAGGCGTTGGTGGCGTCGTGCGCCTGGTACTTCTTGGTACGGCGCAGAACCTTGCCGTACTTCGGGTGCTTCACGTGGTCCTCGACCTGGACGACAACGGTCTTGTCCATCTTGTCGCTGACCACGAGACCTTCACGGCCCTTGCGGTAGCCGCGGGCGGCAGCGGTGCTGTCCGTCGCTGCGGCCGCTTGGCCCTTGGCGTTCGCACTCACTTGGCGGCCTCCTCGGCTGCTTCATCTGCGGTGGAGGCCGCAACCTCGGGCTGGCCGGAGTCCTCGAAGTCGGACTCCTCGACCAGGGTGATGATGCCGAGCTCGCGCTCCCGCATCACCGTGTAGATGCGCGCGATTTCCTTGCGCACCGCACGCAGCCTGCCGTGGCTCTCCAACTGCCCGGTCGCGCCCTGGAAGCGCAGGTTGAACAGCTCTTCCTTGGCCTCGACCAGCTTGGCCTGCAGTTCTTCTTCGGTGGAGACGCGCAGTTGCGCGGTCAGGCCGCTAGCCATCAGCCCTCACCCACTTCACGCTTGATTACACGGCACTTCATCGGCAGCTTGTGGATCGCGCGGCGCAGTGCCTCCTTGGCTACCGGCTCGGTGACCCCGGCCAGCTCGAACATGACCCGGCCCGGCTTCACGTTCGCGATCCACCATTCCGGCGATCCCTTGCCCGAACCCATCCGGGTCTCGGCCGGCTTCTTGGTCAGCGGCCGGTCCGGGTAGATGTTGATCCACACCTTCCCGCCACGGCGGATGTGCCGCGTCATGGCGATACGGGCGGCCTCGATCTGCCGGTTGGTCACGTACGAGTGCTCCAGAGCCTGGATGCCGAACTCACCGAACGACACCTGGGTTCCGCCGGTAGCATTGCCGGTCCGATGCGGACGGTGCTGCTTCCGGTGCTTGACCCTGCGCGGAATGAGCATGACTCAGCCCTCCTCGCCGGCGGACGCGCCCTCAGGGGCCCGGCGCCGCCGCTGCGGCTCACGCGAGGGACGCTGGGGCCGCTGCTGGGCCGCGGCCCGCAGCGCGGCCTGCTGCGCCTCTCGCCCGGCCCGGCTGGTCGGCGCCTCGCCCTTGTAGATCCAGACCTTCACGCCGATCCGGCCGAAGGTCGTGCGGGCCTCGTAGAAGCCGTAGTCGATGTCCGCGCGCAGCGTGTGCAGCGGCACCCGGCCCTCACGGTAGAACTCAGAGCGCGACATCTCCGCGCCGCCGAGGCGGCCCGAGCACTGCACCCTGATCCCCTTGGCGCCGCCCTTCATCGCGCTCTGGATCGCCTTGCGCATGGCCCGCCGNNCCAGGTCACCGCGGATGCGGTCCGCCTCGGCGCCGCGCCGGCCGATGACGATGCCCGGCCGGGCGGTGTGGATGTCCACCCGCACCCGGTCCCTGGTCCGCTCGATCTCGACCTTGGAGATGCCTGCCCGCTCCATGCCCTTCTGCAGCATCCGGCGGATGGCCACGTCCTCGGCCACGTACTCCTTGTACAGCTTGTCGGCGTACCAGCGGCTTTTGAAGTCGGTGGTGATGCCGAGCCGGAACCCGTGCGGGTTCACCTTCTGCCCCACTAGCGAGTCCCTCCCTCGGAGTCATCAGAAACTATGACCGTGATGTGGCTGGTGCGCTTGAGAACTCGGTAC
Source organism: Actinomycetota bacterium (assembly GCA_003168295.1). The sequence goes on along the minus strand of PMST01000325.1, from coordinate 3,165 downwards.
CCGCGGCCCTGGGCGCGCGGCCGGAAGCGCTTGAGCGTCGGGCCTTCGTCGACCCAGGCGCGGCGCACCCACAGTATGTCCCGGTCCCCGCGCCCGCCGCGAGCGTCCGCGTTAGCGATCGCGCTGGCGAGCACCTTGCCGACGGGGTCACTGGCCGACTGCGGCGCGAAGGCGAGCACCGCCTGCGCCTCGTCGGCGGGCAGCCCACGGATCAGGTCCACCACCCGGCGGGCCTTCCGCGGCGTGACGCGGACGAACCGCGCCATTGCCCTGGCTTCCATCATTCCTCCTGGGTCCGGCTAGCGACGGCTGCGCCGGTCGTCCTTGACGTGAGATCGGAAAGTCCGCGTAGGTGCGAACTCGCCGAGCTTGTGGCCCACCATCGATTCGGTGATGAAGACCGGGATGTGCTTCCTGCCGTCATGGACGGCGATCGTGTGGCCGAGCATGGCCGGCACGATCATGGACCGCCTGGACCAGGTCCTGATGACGGTCTTTGAGCCCTTGTCGTTCTGCACGTCCACCTTCTTCATCAGGTGGTCGTCCACGAAGGGACCCTTCTTAAGGCTACGAGGCATCGCGTGCTGCTCCTACCGCTTGTTCCTGCCGCGGCGACGGCTGATCAGCCGGTCGCTCGGCTTGTGCGCATGCCGGGTCCGGCCTTCCGGCTGGCCCCACGGGCTGACCGGATGGCGTCCGCCAGAGCTCTTGCCCTCGCCGCCGCCAAGCGGATGGTCAACGGGGTTCATGGCCACGCCGCGCACTGAGGGCCGCTTGCCCTTCCACCGGTTGCGGCCGGCCTTACCCAGCTTGATGTTGCCCTGCTCGGCGTTGCCCACTTCACCGACGGTGGCCCGGCAGGTGGCGTCGACCCGCCGGATCTCGCCGGACGGCATCCGCAGCTGCGCGTAGCCGGCCTCCTTGGCCAGGAGCTGGACGCCCGAGCCCGCGGACCTGGCGATCTTCGCACCGCCGCCCGGCCGCAGCTCGATCGCGTGCACCACGGTGCCGGTCGGGATGCTGCGCAGCGGCAGCGCGTTACCCGGCTTGATGTCGGATCCCGGGCCGCTTTCGACCCGGTCACCCACCGCCAGCCCCGCCGGGCAGATGATGTACCGCTTCTCGCCGTCCGCGTAGTGCAGCAGCGCGATCCGCGACGTGCGGTTCGGGTCGTACTCGATGTGCGCGACCTTGGCCGGCACGCCGTCCTTGTCCGCGCGCTTGAAGTCGATCAGCCGGTAGGCCCGTTTGTGGCCGCCACCTTGGTGCCTGGTGGTGACGCGGCCGTGCACGTTCCTGCCGCCCTGGGAGTGCAGCGGGCGCACCAGCGACTTCTCCGGCTCGGTCCTGGTGACCTCGGAGAAATCGGAGCCGCTTGCGCCACGCCGGCCAGGGGTGGTCGGCTTGTACTTACGGATAGCCATGTCTGGTCGAATCTCCCTTAACGGACCGAGCTGCCGAATATGTCGATCCTGTCGCCCTCGGCGAGGGTCACGATCGCTCGCTTGGTGTCCGGCCGCTGTCCCCAGCCGTACCGGGTGCGCCTGCGCTTACCCGGACGGTTCAGGGTGTTCACCCCGGTCACCTTGACCCCGAAGACGGCTTCGATCGCGATCCTGATCTGGGTCTTGTTGGCGTCGGGGGCGACGACGAAGGTGTACTTGCCCTCGTCGAGCAGCCCGTAGCTCTTCTCCGAGACGACCGGCCGCAGCAGGATGTCCCTCGGGTTGGGCTCCCGGCTCACTTGGCCTCCTCCTTCGATCGGGTCCTGTCGACGAATGCCGTCAGGGCCTGTTCGGTGAAGACCACGTGGTCGCTGGCCAGCACGTCATAGGTGTTGAGCTGGTCCTCGGCGAGCACATGGACGCGAGCCACGTTCCGCAGGGACTTCCAGGTGAGGTCGTCATCGCGGTGCGCGACCACCAGGACGTTGCGGAGCGAGGCACCGAGCGCCCCGGCCAGCACCGCCACCGCGTCCTTGGTCCTCGGTGCGTCGCCCTCGACGAAGCCGCTGACGACCAGGACCCGGCCATGGCTGAGCCGGTCAGACAGGGCGCCGCGCAAGGCCGCGGTCTTCATCTTCTTCGGCGTCCGCTGCACGTAGGAACGCGGCACCGGACCGTGGGACACACCGCCGCCCGCGTAGTGGGGCGCACGCAGCGACCCCTGGCGGGCCCGGCCGGTCCCCTTCTGCCGGTAAGGCTTCTTGCCGCCGCCGCGGACGTCGCCGCGGGTCTTGGTGGAGTGCGTGCCCTGCCGGGCCGCAGCCTGCTGCGCCACCACGACCTGGTGGATCAGCGGCACGTTCACCTTGGCGGCGAAGATCTCCTCGGGCAGGTCTACCGTCTTATCGCCTGCGCCAATGACGCTGACTGCTGTCATCGGACCTGACCCTCCAACTCCCGTAGACCCTTCGGGCTCCTGGCGGCGCTGCGCACCAGCACGACCCGGCCGCGCGGGCCGGGCACCGCGCCCTTTATCAGCAGCAGCCCGCGCTCGGCGTCGACGGCATGCACGGTGAGCGACTGCACGGTGGTCCGCTCGCCGCCCATCCGGCCCGCCATCCGCACGCCCTTGAACACGTGGCCCGGGGTGGCGCACGCGCCGATCGAGCCGGGTGAGCGGTGCTTGCGCTGGGTGCCGTGCGAGGAGCTGAGCCCCTTGAAGCCGTGCCGCTTCATGACGCCCGCGAAGCCCTTGCCCTTGCTCCGGCCGGTCACGTCGACGTGCTGGCCGTTGGCGAACACCTCGGCGGTGACCTCCTGCCCGAGCGTGTATTCCGACGCGTCGTCGGTCCGCAGCTCGGCCAGGTACCGGCGCGGGGTCAGTCCCGCCTTCTCGAACAACCCGCTGACCGGCTTGGTCACCTTGCGCGGATCGATCTCGCCGAAGCCGAGCTGCACGGCCGAGTATCCGTCGCGGTCAGGAGTGCGCACGGCAGTGACCACGCACGGCCCGGCCTGTACCACCGTGACCGGCACGATCTGCCCGGCGTCGTTGAAGACCTGGGTCATGCCAAGCTTGGTGCCCAGGATCCCTTTGATCTGCTTGCCCATTGTCGGTGCGTTCCTCAGAGCTTGATCTCGATGTCGACGCCCGCCGGCAGGTCGAGGCGCATCAGCGAGTCCACCGTTTTCGGCGTCGGGTCGATGATGTCGATCAGCC
>PMST01000156.1 GCA_003168295.1 Actinomycetota bacterium | reverse complement strand
AACTACCTGTCCTACCTGCGGGTCGACGCGTTGAGCGAGATCTTCCTGCTGGCCACGGGCTTCCTGTACGGCGCCGTCGCGGTCTACGCGGTCGGCTACACGAAGCACCATAACAAAGACCAGGATCAGCAGCACCGGGACCGCTACGCCAGGCGCTTCTACGCCGGCCTCAACCTGTTCGGCTGGGCGATGCTGGCCGCGCCGATCATGGGCAGCCTGGCGCTGCTGTGGATCGCGGTGGAAATCACCACGATCGTCTCAGCGCTGCTGGTCGCGATCGAGGACACCGACGGCGCCGCCGAGGCGGCCTGGAAGTACGTGCTGATCGCGAGCGCGGGACTCGGACTGGCCCTGCTGGCCACGGTGTTCGCCTACTTCGCCGGGTCCCAGCTTCTCGGCGAGCACTACAACCTGGCCATCAGCCCGCTCATTGAGGTCAGCAAGAACCTGCCGCACACCCCGGTGCGGCTCGCCTTCATGCTGGCCGTGCTCGGCTACGGCACCAAGGTCGGATTCTTCCCGGTGCACACCTGGCTGCCGGACGCGCATTCGGAGGCACCCACGCCGGTCTCCGCGCTGCTGTCCGGGGCGCTGCTGGCGACCAGCTTCTACGCGATCCTGCGCTATTACCAGGTGGCCTCGGGCAACCTGGGCAGCGGGTTCCCGCGGGACACGCTGCTGGCCTTCGGGGTGGCCTCGCTGCTGCTCGCCGCACTGTACGTGTTCGGCCAGCAGGACATCAAGCGCCTGCTCGCCTACTCCAGCGTGGAACACATGGGCATCCTGGCCATCGGAGTGAGTTTCGGTGCCCCGGTGGCGCTGGCCGGGGTCCTACTGCACGTGCTGGCCCACGCGGCCGCCAAGGGCAACGCGTTCATGGGCGCGGGCGTGTTCACGGTCAAATTCGGCACTAAGAAGATCTCCGCGCTGCGTGGCGGGCTTGACGTGCTGCCGTGGAGCGGCCCGTTGTTCCTGATCGCCGTGTTCGCGCTGTCCGCGATGCCGCCGTCGGGTATTTTCCGCAGCGAGTTCCAGATCGTCTACGGAGGCCTGAGCTCGGGCAGTTACGCCGCGGCGGCGGTCCTGGTCGCGGGCATCACCGTGGTGTTCTTCGGCCTGACCGCCTCGACCACCCGGATGCTGTTCACCCCGGCCCCCGCGCAGCGCGCACTGACCCGCAGCGAGCCCAGTGCCTGGATGGTGGTCCCGGTGCTGGCCGGCGTCGTGGTCCTGCTCATCCTCGGCTTGCATCCCCCTGGCGAGCTCACCGGCCTGATCGCCCGCGCCGTCACCCAGCTAGGGGCGACGCGATGATGACGCTGGGCGTAAAGGCGCTGGGGGACGAAATTGAATCCCGGGTCGACGTGGGGGACAGGTTCGCCGGCCTGTTCGCCACCAGGCCGACCCAGGCCGCCGGGTCCGTCGGGGTGTTCGGGTCCACCCCGATCACGCTGTCCGCGCACGTGGCGACGCCAGGCGGCATCGACACGCTCGAAGCGTCACTGCCGCCGGGCGCGGAAAGCTATCCCGCGCTCACCCCGCGGCTGGGCGCCGCGTTCTGGTACGAGCGCGAGATCCACGACACGTTCGGCGTCGTGCCCGAAGGCCATCCGCGTCTGGCGCCGCTGGTCCGGCCTGGCTCACCCGAAACCCCCGGGGACCGGGCCCTGCCCAGGCACGTCACCGGCTACGGCATGTTCACGATCCCGCACGGCCCGGTCCGCTCCGGGGTGCTNNGGCGAGGCCATCCCGCACCTGAACATGCGGGTGTTCTACAAGCACCGGGGCGTGCAGAACCGCTTCGCCGGAATGATCGCAGCCGACGCCGTGCTGCTGGCCGAGCGCACCGAAGGCATCGCGTCGGTCGCCCACGCCCTGGCCTTCAGCCACGCGATCGAGCAGATCGCCGACTGCGAGCCGCCCGCGACCGGGCAGCTGATCCGGGTCCTGTACGCCGAGCTCGAACGGATCGCGAACCACCTCGACGTCGCGGTCAGGCTCGCCGACGCGGCCGGCCTCGCGGTGGCCACGGCCCGGCTCGCCCTGCACAAGGAACGGGTGATGCGGCTGGTCAGCAGGCTGTGCGGCAGCCGGTTCGGCCGCGGCGTGGTAGTGCCGGGCGGGGTCAGCGCGGCGCCGCTGCTGCCGCCCGCCCAGCTCCGGACCGAGCTCGACCGCCTGGCCAAGCCGATCGCCGACGACGCCGCCGCGCTGATGGCGACCTCCTCGTTCCTGGACCGGCTGCGCGGCACCGGCCCGCTGACCCCCGCGCGCGCCCGCCAGCACGGGGCTCTCGGCCCGGTCGGCAAGGCCGCCGGGTTCGCCGACGACGCCCGCCTGGCCCGCCCCTACGACGCGTACCGGGCGCTCGCCATGCCACCGGCCAAGCCGCACGTCGCCGGCGACGCGCTGGCCCGGCTGCGGGTGCGGTGGGAGGAAGCGGACCAGTCTTTCCGTCTGCTCAGGCAGGTCGCCGATGATCTATCGGAACGGGCCCCGGATCTGTGCTCGGTCACCTGCGAGCCCTCCAGCGGCCGCGCGGTCGGCTGGGCCGAGGCCCCGCAAGGCGAGGTCCTCTACGACGTGAGCATCGAGGCCGGCCGCATCACCCGCTGCCACCCCAGGTCCGCCTCGTTCCACAACCTGGTGCTGATGCACGAGGTCTTCACCGGCGACATCCTGACCGACTTCCCGTTCATCGAAGCCAGCTTCGGCCTATCGGTCGCGGGGGTGGCGCTTTGATTCCCGGGAAGGCGGAACTGTGAGTATCTGGGTCCTCCGCGGTCTCCGCGACGGCGTCGTCACCACCCGCTGGCCGGCCCGCCCCGATGACTACGCCGACGCCTGGCGCGGTCCCGCGCGTCCGCTAGCCGTCGCCGCTCTCACTCCCAACCCCGCTGATCGTGAGTCTCTCATGAGCATCGAGGCGCTCTGCCCGACCGGCGCGATCGCCGCCGAGCGCGGCGGAAATGTGCGCGTCGACCAGGGCAGATGCATCCTGTGCGGTCATTGCGTAGCCGCACGGCCCGACCTCTTCGCCTGGTCCCAGGGCGCGACCGGTCCCGGCGCGGCCGCACTGACCAGGAACCAGCTGATCGTCCCCGAACTCCCGGAGACCGACGAGGCGGTCGAGGCCGCCCGCGCCCGGCTGCGGGAACGGACCGCGGCGCTGCGCCGCAGCGTGCACATCCGCCATGTGGACGCCGGCTCGGACGGGAGCGAGGAGTGGGAGATCCAGGCCCTGCTCGGCCCGGTATACGACATCCACCGGCTGGGCGTCTTCGTCACCGCGAGCCCGCGCCACGCCGACGTGCTGCTCGTCACCGGGGCGGGGGCGCGCGGCATGACCGTCCCACTGCGCACCACCTACGACGCGATGCCGGACCCGAAGATCGTCATTGCGACCGGCACCGACGCCGTCAGCGGCGGCCTGCTCAGCGAGAGCGACATGACCACCGGCGGTATCGCCACCACGGTACCCGTTGACATCTGGCTCGCGGGCTCGCCGCCGTCCCCGTTCGGAATCATCAATGCGCTCCTGGTCGCGGTCGGAAAGCTGTCCCGCGACCCCAACCCCGCCCGCCTGACAACAGGGCCGCGCGGCGGGAGGCGGTCGCGGTGAGCGGGCTGTTCGC
>PMST01000314.1:13603-34181 GCA_003168295.1 Actinomycetota bacterium | reverse complement strand
GTGGCCTGAGCAACCGGGGCATCGGCGCGCGCCTGTACCTGGCGGAGACCACGGTGAAATTCCATGTCCGCAACGTCATGCGCAAGCTCGACGCGGCCAGTCGTGCCGAGGCGGTCTACAAGGCCGCCAAGAGCGGCGTGGACCTGACGTCCGCCTCCTAGCTATCCTGGCCGACGGTGAGCACCAGCCAGCCTCCGTGACGCTCGTGCACCGAATAGTGATGGCCGGCCCGGTCACCCAGCTCACCGAGCTGGCGCAGGTCGAAGGTGCGGATATGGCCGTAGGCGGCAGTGGGTTCGTCCTCGACCGGCACGGCGACCACCACCTGATGGCGGGCGACACGGAGCGCCTCGGCGATCACGGCGCGGCCGTGATCGGGACTCACGTGCTCCAGAAGATGGATGACGCTGACCGTGTCGGCCCAGTCATCTGGCACGGGAATCCGCGCCGCATCGCACACCAGGGTGTTCACCTGCAGCCCGCGCGCGGCCGCCACCGCGCCCAGCAGGCCCATGGTGCCGCCGGACAGGTCGGAGGCGGTTACCGTATTGGCCGGCCGCTCGGCCAGCAGCAGCGGAAGGAAGCCGAAGCAGGAGCCGAGGTCGAGGACCTGGCCCGCCGGGATGAGCTGCAGCGCGTGCGCGTATACCGGGGCCAGCTCGCTGATCGTGGTGTGGTCGCGGCCGGTCACCGCGGCCGGCGCTTGCCAGCACTGGCGGACCCGGGCCAGGGTATTGCCGTAGAACGTGCACCAGGCCAGCAGCGGGTCGTCAACGCAGGATCGCACGACGCCGGTGAATACCCGCTCGAAGATTTCCAGCCCGGACAGCCAGCCCGGCGCGAACAGCTCGTCGGCCAGCAGGCCGGCCACGTCGTTGTCGAGCTGGTCGGCCGACAGCCAGTGGGTCACCTCGATCCGGCGGTCGCGCTCGGTCAGGCAGAAGTGGGCGGTATGGACGACGGGACCGACGGCGGGGGCGCCGTCCGCGGCGCGGCCACACGGCGGCTCGGCGCGCACGACGCTGACCAGGTGGTCGTCGTAGCGGCCGCGCGGGCACGGCGCGAGCGGGTCGATGGTCCGCGGCAGCGACGAGATCAGGTTCGGCTCGGTCATCGTCCGGTCGCCTCGGCCGATATCTGCTGGGCGGCGCGCTGCAGCCCGGTGAGGTCGGCGACCACCTGAACCCGGTCGCAGAACTCCGCGTACCGTGGCAGGTCGCATGCCCCGAGCCCCCAGGAATACCGTGATTCCGGGGTCAGCCAGATCGTCTCGCGGACCCTCCGGGTGATTTCGGCGAAGGTCTCGAGCCGGGCGTCGTTGCCGTTGCCCCGTCCGTCCCCGAGCACGATCAGCGTGGTGCGGCGATCGAGCGCGGCCGAGTGCTCCGACAGCAACTGGGTGAACGTCGCGCCGTAGTCGGAGCTGGCGTCGACGTCCAGCAGCCCGCCGGCGGGCAGCCCGTCGAAGACCAGCCCGAGCGCCCGTTCCAGCGGGTGCTCGGCGAACAGCTCGGTGATCTCGACCGGCGCGTCGACGAAAGCAAACGAGCGAGCCTGCGTGAAAAGCGACTGCATGCCGTAGACCAGGTGCAGCGTGAATCGGGCGGTCGCGCGCACCGACAGGGAAACATCGGTCAGCAGCAGCAGCCGGGGTTTGTCCGCGGTGCGGCTCGTAGTGATAGGCCGGAACGGCACGCCTTCATAGCCCATGTTCTTCCGCATCGTCCGGCCCGGGTTGACGCGGCCGCGCGGCGTATTGCGCTGCCTGCTGGTCCGGGCGCCCCGAAGCTGGCGCGCCAGCCGGCGCAGCGCCTCCTCAAGCTCGGCCCGCTCGGCCTCGTCGACGGTCTCGGTCCGGCCGCCTCGTGCGGCTCTGGCCTCCACCACGGCGCCGCCGACCCGGTCCAGGTAGCGCCGCAGCAGCTCGGGCAGGTCCGCGATGACGCCTGCCAGCCGCCGTCGCAGCGCGGCCAGGGCGTCGGCGTCCAGATCCTCCTCGGCCGTCTCAAGCCAGCCGAGCAGCACCTCCTGCTGCGCCACCGTCAGGGCGCCCTCAATCTGGTGCCCGGTGGCCGGTGCGAGCTGACCCGGCACGCCCGGGTTGTGCAGCCGGCTGGTTTCCAGCTGCACCGAGGCTCCCGCGTCCCTCGCGCTGTCAGCACCCTCCTTAGACAGCACGATCTCGTCAGTCACCGACGCCAGGTCGATCTTGTTCGCTTCCTGATGCAGGTTGTACTGCTGGGCGAGATCTTCCTGGCGGAAGTAATCCCTGATGTCGGCCGGCTTGCCGTGACTGTGCCCCTGCTGCGGGAGGTCCGACGGCTCGCCGGACACCGTGAACGACTCCAGCTCGCCGGTGTCGGCCAGGTCGTCGTGAGCGTGGCTGTGACCGTGCTCGCCGGCCGGGCCGGCTACCGGGCGCAGCCAGAAGAACGCGGTGAACAGCTCATCGAACAGCTCGTCGTCGCGCCGGTCCTTGATCAGCGTCACGCGCAGCGCCGCCCGCAGCGTCGGCCGGTCCGCGAGCACGCCAGGCTGCGCGGTGGCCAGCATGGCATCGGCCGCCTCAGCGACCGACACGCGCACGCCGAACAGCCGCAGCAAGCGCACGAACCGGTGCAGGCTGCCTTCCACGCCCCGCTCCCTCAGCCGGGCCGTCGGCGGATGAGAGCCGCGAACGACCGGCTGCCCTGGCCCTGGCCGGGCTCGGTGCGCCGCGTCGGGCCCGGACCCGGAGCGCCGTAGTATCCCGCATCATGCCGGCCAGGCGAGTCCATGGCCACCCGGACGTCCCGGCCATTGTGGTCGGCGTGCTCGTGCTGGTGTCCCTGATCACCGCCATGACCATGCTCGGGTCCGTGCACATCGCCATGGGAATGGCCCGCGCCAGGCAGCTCCCGGTTCGGGTCGACCAGGCGCGGCAGCTCGCCGACGGCGCGCTGCACGTCCCGCTCGTACTTCAGCACGATGTTGAGAGTGTCGGCCAGCACTCCCGCGTCGAGCTCGTCGACGCCCAGCACGGTCAGCGTGCGGGCCCAGTCGATGGTCTCGGAGATGCTCGGGCTCTTGCGCAGCGGCAGCTCCCGCAGCCCGCGCACCACCTGGACAAGCTGCCGGGCCGCGGCCTCGGGCAGCCCGGTCTGCTTGGACCGCACGATCTCGAGTTCCCGTTCCGCGTCCGGGTAATCCAGGAACAGGTGCAGGCAGCGGCGCTTCAGCGCGGCCGAAAGATCCCTGGTGTTGTTCGAGGTGAGGACCACGAATGGCGGCGTCTTGGCCGTATAGGTACCGATCTCGGGCACAGAGACCTGATACTCGCCGAGGCATTCAAGGAACACCGCCTCCAGGGCCTCATCGGCCCGGTCCACCTCGTCGATCAGCAGCACGGCCGGCTGCTCGCCGCGGATCGCGTCCAGCAGCGGGCGGGCCACCAGGAAATGGTCAGAGAAGAACACCGCGCCGTGGCCCTCGATCCGCGCCACCGCGGCGGGGATATCCGGGGCGTCGGCGATGATGTCGTTGATCTTCTCGCGCAGCATCTGGGTGTACAGCAACTGCTTGCCGTAATCCCACTCGTACAGGGCCCGGGTCTCGTCCTGCCCCTCGTAGCACTGCAGCCGGAGCAGCCGGCGGCCGGTCACCGTGGCCAGCGTCTTGGCCAGCTCGGTCTTGCCGACTCCGGCCGGGCCCTCGATCAGTACCGGCTTGTTCAGCCGCGTCACCAGGTAGATGGTAGTGGCCAGCCGCCGGTCAGTGATGTACCCGGCCTTGGCGAACCGTCTGACGACGTCGTCGATCGAGGGAAAGGCACTGCGGTCATCGACCGACTGGGGCACGTGTCCTCCGGTTCGTCTGGGCGCAGGCGTTAGGGCTGCCGCTAGGCGGCTCAGCTGAGCAGGTCGTCTAGGTCGCCATTCATGCAGTGCTCGACGACCGGGCGGACCGTCTCGAACGTGCATTCCTTGGCGTTGCCGGGCGTGCAGGCGTCGCCGAGCACGTGATTGGTGATCCGGTCGACGTCGGCCGCATCACCAGTGACCGTCTTGGCGTTCTCGTAGAACTTCGTCGGCCCCGTGCCCAGGCGGTTCTTGGAGTAGCTGTCCTGGGTCACGTCGGTGAACTTCTCCGGGATGCCGACGTCCCGCAGCAGCCGGATGGCCGCGTTCAAGGCCGCGTCGGCGGCCTGCACCGCCGTCATGCCGTGGGTGTCCACGCCCATTTGGTCGGCGATGTCGGCGAACCGCTGGTAGGCCGCCGGCATGTTGAACGCCCACACCCTTGGCAGCGCGATCGCGTTGTTCAGCCCGTGGTGGAGGTCGTAGAAGGCACTGACCGCATGCGAGATGGAATGGATGATGCCAAGCCCGCCGGAGTTGAACGCCTGCGCGGCGATGTACTGGGCGTACATCATGCCCTCGCGGCCGGGCAGGTCCTGGCCGTTCCACGTCGCGGCCCGGAGGTTCTCTGAGGTCAGCTTGATCGCGTACAGGGCGTTGCCCAGCGACGGCGGGAAGTTCAGCCGGGACACGTACGGCTCAGAGGCGTGCGCCAGCACGTCAAAGCCGCACTGGGCGGTGTAGTCAAGCGGGCAGTCGTAGTACAGCACCGGGTCGTCGATGGCCAGGCTGGTCACGCACGCGTCATCGAACGCCACGTACTTGTGCGGATGATCCGGGTCAGTCGTAGTGTCGGTGATGACGTACGCCCACGAGGTCTCAGAACCAGTGCCCGCCGTGGTGGAGACGGCGATATGCGGCGGATTCTTCGGGTTCTCTGACTTGTTGAAGCCCTCGAACTCGTTGACGCTGCGGCCGTCGTGCGCCACCGAGATCCGGGCGCCCTTGCACGCATCGTGCGCCGAGCCGCCGCCGATCGAGACGAACGAGTCGCACTTGGTCTCCTGGTAGAGCGCCACGGCGTCCATCACGTTGTAGTCCTTGGGATTGGACTCGACCTTGTCGTAGAGCACCGTCTCAAGGCCGTGCCACTTCAGCGACTCGACGATCTTGTGGACAGTGTCGCTGCCCCGCAGACCGGTGGTCATCACCAGGATCTTCGCAAAACCCAGCTTCTTCGCTTCCGGCCCGATCATCTCGTGCGCACCCGGGCCCATCATCGCCCTGGGGAACGGGTGGAATTCCTTGATCGGGAATGGCTTGAGCAGTTCGTCAACCTGCATGGCGCACAGGCTCCTTTCCGTATGGTGTGCTTCCGCCCGCAGGGCGCGATGACCGCTTAGGCGGACGGACGCTATCGCGAAAGCACCGGTGCGGCCGACGTTAGGCAACGGCGCGGCGGTGCGGAACCCGTGCGCGCCGATTCCGTCCGACCGCGACTGCCTTGTGCCTTGACGTACAGCACCGCGCCTGCCCGAACGGAGGGGCCCCCTCCATCTGGAGGGGGTGATGACGGCCAGAAGCATGGTGACACGGGCGACGCGGCCTGGAATGGTCACGGACATCAGCAAAAACCGCGGACCGTATCCGCCGCGGGCCATCCAGGAGGTTTGAGATGCAGCAGGACATCCGGGCCGATGCCGCACCGTCCAGTGCGCCGTCGCGGGCCACCGGAGCCGACCCTGACCTTGGCGTCGGCCAGGAGCCGGGGACCGATGACCCGGAGATCACCGGAGAACTGCTGGTCGAGGAAGTCTCCATCGACGGAATGTGCGGCGTCTACTAAGGCCGGAGCCACGGTGATGACCACACCATTCGAGCCAGGCCTCGGCTACCGGCTCAACCCGGCGGTGGCGCTTCGCCCCGAGCCATTCGGGGCGCTCGCATATCACTTCGGTAACCGGCGACTGTCCTTCCTGAAGGCGCCGGAGCTCGTCGAGCTGGTGCGCGGGCTCGGCTCTCACCGCTGCGTGTCCGATGCCCTGGCCGCCGTGCCCGACGGCCGGCGCGGTGCCTACCTGCGGGCGCTGGCCTCGCTGGCCGCGGCGGACATGATCGTTCCCCAGCAGGCCAGAAGCGAGGTAACGTGACGATCGCCCGCGGCCAGATCGCGTCAGCCGAGCCGGTACCCGCCCTGGTGGAGCAGTTCAAGGGCGGCCTGGACGCGCCGATCTGCCTGACCTGGGAGTGGACATACGCCTGCAACCTGTCGTGTACGCACTGCCTGTCGTCCTCGGGCCGCCGCGACCCCAGCGAGCTGAGCACCGGGGAGATGCGGTCGGTCATCGACGAGCTCCGGGCCATGCAGGTGTTCTACGTCAACGTCGGCGGCGGCGAGCCGACCGTACGGCCAGACTTCTGGGAGCTGCTTGACTACTCGGTGGCCAGCGGTGTCGGCGTTAAGTTTTCCACCAACGGGCTACGGCTCGACGCCGAGCGCGCCCGGCGGCTCGCCGCCACCGATTACGTGGACGTGCAGGTCTCGCTGGACGGTGCGACCGCCGACGTCAACGACGCGGTCCGCGGCGACGGGTCCTACGCCATGGCGCTGCGCGCGATGCAGAACCTGGCCGAGGCGGGCTTGGCGAACTTCAAGATTTCCGTGGTGATGACCAGGCACAACGTGCCTCAGCTGGACGACTTCGCGGCTCTAGCCGAACGGTTCGGCGCTCAGCTGCGGATCACCAGGCTCCGCCCGTCCGGCCGCGGCGCTGACGTCTGGCCCGAGCTGCACCCGACTGACTCCCAGCAGCGGGAGATCCACTCATGGCTGACCGAGCACGGTGACCAGGTGCTGACCGGCGATTCGTTCTTCCACCTCAACGCGCTCGGCGGCAGCCCGCTGCCCGGGCTGAACCTCTGCGGGGCCGGCCGGGTGGTCTGCCTGATCGATCCTGTCGGGGATGTCTACGCCTGCCCGTTCGCCATCCACGATGTGTTCAAGGCCGGCACCGTCCGCGCGCCTGGCGGTTTCGCGCGGGTCTGGCGGTCGGCGCCGCTATTCGCCGAGCTGCGCACCGAGACCTCAGGCGGAGCCTGCCGCTCCTGCTCGGAGTACAGCGTCTGCCAGGGCGGCTGCATGGCGGCGAAGTTCTTCACCGGCCTGCCGCTGGACGGACCCGATCCTGAATGCGTCAAGGGACACGGCGCCAGCGCGCTGGCCGCTGTCGGCGCAGCGGTGCCCCGGACGGGGCCCGATCACTCCCACCGCGGCCGGGAGGTGCCGCTTGGCATGCCGTCGGTGCGTATCCCGGCCAAGGTGCGCGTCCCGGCCAAGCTGTGCGACTCCAGCCCGCTGGCGGGCACGTCATGAGCACGTTCCTGACCGATCCGGTGGACCTCGGGCCGCGCCGCGCGCCCAGCCGGGTGATGTTCGGGCCGCATGAGACGAACCTGAGCCGGGATCGGGGACTCTCGGCCCGGCACGTCGCCTACTACGCGCGGCGTGCCGCCGGAGGGTGCGGCGTCATCGTGACCGAGACGGCGAGCGTGCACCCGTCGGACTGGCCGTACGAGCGCGCGCCGCTGGCCGCGGACTGCGGGCCGGGCTGGGCGCACGTCGTCGCGGCCTGCCGGCCGCACGGTGCCCTGGTGCTGGCCGGCCTGGGCCACGCCGGGATGCAGGGCTCGTCGGCGTTCTCGCAGTCCGCGCTGTGGGCGCCGTCGCGGGTGCCGGACGCCACCTCGCGCGAGCTGCCCATGCAGATGGCCGCCCCCGAGATCGACGCGGTGGTCGACGGATTCGCCGCCGCGGCCGCCCTGGCCGCCGGAGCCGATCTGGATGGCATCGAGATCAATGCGGGCCAGCACTCGCTGCTGCGTCAGTTCCACTCCGGCCTGACCAACCAGCGCGGGGACGGCTACGGCCAAGACCGGCTGCTGGTCACTGAGCGGGTGCTGCGCGCGGCGCGCGGCGCCCTCGGCGGCGGGCGGGTGCTCGGGCTGCGGCTGTGCTGCGACGAGTTCGCCCCGTGGGCCGGCGTGACTCCGGAGCTGGCCGCGGAGCAGGCTGTGCGGTTGGCCGCGCTGGCCGACTACCTCGTCGTGGTGCGCGGCTCGATCTACTCGGTGCCCGCGACCCGGCCTGACCTGCATACGGCTCCGGGTTCCGGGATGGAGCTGTGCCAGCACATCCGGACCGCGGTGGACGGCGCGGTGCCCGTGGTGCTGCAGGGCAGCGTGGTAGACGTTGGGCAGGCGCAGTGGGCGCTGGACGATGGTGTCGCCGATCTGGCCGAGATGACCAGGGCGCAGATCGCCGATCCCGACCTCGTCGCCCGGTGCCGCCGCGGGGAAGCGGAGCGAGTCCGCCCTTGTGTGCTGTGCAACCAGGCCTGCATGGTGAGGGACAACAGGAACCCGGTGATCACCTGTATCGTCGAGCCGCGCAGCGGCCACGAGCTCGACGACGCGGACACCGCGGGCGCGGACCAGCCCCGGCAGTCGGTGCTTGTGGTCGGTGGCGGCCCGGCCGGGATGGAAGCCGCCCGGGTGCTGGCGCTACGCGGCAACCTGGTGCGCCTGGCGGAGCGCGGGCCGGAGCTCGGCGGCATGCTGGCGGTGGCAGCGCTGGTCCACGGACGGCAACGGCTGGGCGTGGCGGTGGACTGGTGGCGCGGCGAACTGCGGCGCCTGGATGTGGCAGTATCGCTGGGGCACGAGGTCACCCCGGCCGAACTGGACGACGCGCTGGCCAGCGGGGTCCGGGTGGTGCTGGCCACCGGCTCGGTGCCCGGCCCGCGGGACTACCACGTCGCCGCAGGCGCGCGCGTGGTGGAGGCCGCCGACCTGGCCGGCCTGGTGGACTCCGGCGCCCTTGACCGCTGGCCAGCCGGCCGGGCCGTGGTATTCGACCCGATCGGCGGCCCGATCGGAGTCGGCCTCGCCGAGCTGCTCGCCGCCCGCGGTCGGCCCACGTCGATCGTCACCCAGGACCAGATCGCCGGCACCCAGCTGGCGCTCACCGGCGACCTGGCCGAAGCCAACTCGCGGTTGCAGCGTGCGGGCGTGGCCCGCGAGCTGCGCAGCCTGCTGCGGGCCGTGACCGGTGACCATGTGCTGCTCGAGGACCGGTGGACCGCCGAGCAGCGCACGGTGGACTGCGCGTTCCTGGTGCACTGCGGGCACCGGCTGCCGGAGCAGGATCTGTACCTGCACCTGCCGGGCACGCCGCGGGCAGGTGACTGCGTGGCGCCCAGAACGGTACTCGAGGCGGTGCTGGAAGCGCGCCGGGTGGCGCTCGCCCTCGGCGCGGCCGGGGAACAGCCGGGCCCCCTCGCCGGCCACCCGGTCCTGATCGCGACCGGAGGCGGCCCATGAGCGGGGCCAGCCGGTACCGGTACCTGTTCTCGCCACTGCGGATCGGCCCGGTCGTGGTCCGCAACCGTATCGTGTTCTCCGCGCACCTGACCAACTACGCCGAGGACGGCCTGCCCAGCCAGCAGCACGCCGACTACTACGCGGCCCGCGCGGCAGGAGGCGTCGGGCTCATCATCACCGAGGAGCACTCCACCCATCCCACCGACTGGCCGTATGAGAAGCTGATCCACGGCTTCCACCGGGAGGTCATCCCCGGCTACCAGAACATCACCGCCGCGGTGCACGCGCATGACGTGCCGATCTTCGCCCAGCTCAATCACAACGGCGGCCAGGCCTCGTCGATGTTCTCCCGGCGGCCCGTGTGGGCGCCAAGCCCCGTTCCCGACCCGCTGTTCCGCGAGGTGCCCAAGGCCGTGGAACGGCACGAGATCGCCGAGATCGTGGCCGGCTACGGAACCGTCGCCGGGCACTGCGCGGAGGGCGGGTTCGACGGCATCGAGCTGCAGTGCTCGCACTCCTCCATCGTCCGCGGCTTCCTGTCGCCCGCGACGAACAAGCGCACCGACGCTTACGGCGGCACGCTTCAGGGCCGGTCCCGGATCATGGTGGAGATCATTGACGCCGTGCGCGAGGCGATCGGGCCCGACCGCGCCCTGGGCGTGCGGATCTGCGGCGATGAGCTGATCGAGGGCGGGAGCACGCTGGCGGATGCCGTTGACGTGGCCAGGATCGTGGAGGCGACCGGCCAGGTCGATTTCATCAACACCTCGATCGGTGTGGCCACCGCGACATTGTTCATGATCGAGGCGTCGATGGCCATCCCGCCCGGATATGCCCTGTTCATCGCCAACGCCATGCGGCGGGCGGTCAGGCTCCCGGTGATCGGCGTGGGCCGGATCAAGGACCCGGTGCAGGCCGAGCGGGCGCTGGCCGAGGGGCACTGCGACCTGGTGGGAGTGGTGCGCGGCCAGATCGCCGACCCGGACTTCGCCGCCAAGGCCCGCGCGGGGTACGCCACGCACATCCGCACCTGCCTGTCCTGCAACCAGGAATGCGTCGGCCGGATGGGCCTGAACCGGTGGCTGGGCTGCATCGAGAATCCTCGCACGGGCCGGGAGTCCGTCTCCCTCCCGTCGCCGCGCGTGCGGGGCCGGAGGGTGATCGTGGTCGGCGGCGGCCCGGCCGGCCTGCAGGCCGCCGCCACGGCGGCGCAGCGCGGCCATGAGGTTACCCTGTACGAGCGCCAGCCGCGCACCGGCGGGCAGGTCACCGCCGCCGCCTCGGTGCCATCCCGGGCCGAGTTCCTCGACGTGGTGCGCAACCTGGCGGCCGAATGCCAGCGCTACGGCGTGCAGATCAGCACCGGCGTGGAGGCCACGGCCGAGTCGGTGCGCGCCGATTCGCCGGACGTTGTGGTGCTGGCCACCGGGGCGATCCCGCAGCCGCCGTACTGGGCCGGCGGTCATCCGCGCGTGGTGGACGTCCGCGACGTGCTCGAAGGCCGCGCCGAGCCCGCCGGGCGGGTCGTCGTGGTCGATGACCTCGGCTTTCACCAGGCCACCAGCGTCGCCGAGCTGCTTGCCGACCGGGGCTGCGCCGTGGAGATCATCACCCCCGGCATGGTCGTCGGCCAGGACCTCGGCATCACCCTGGACATGGAGACGTTCAATGTGCGCGCCCATGCCAAAGGCATCCGGCAAGCTACTGACCTGGTGGTGCTCGGCGCGGCCGACGCCGACGGCGACGGCGACGGCGACGGCGAGTCCGGCTCCGGCCCGGGCCCGGATGGCGGCGGCGTCGTGCTGACCCTGCTGCACCACCCCACCGGCGAGTCCGCGCAGCGGCACTGCGACTGGGTCGTGTGCGCCGTGCATCAGGCGCCGGAGGAGACCCTGTGGCAGCAACTGCAGGCCGCGCCCTTCGAGGTGCACCGCATCGGCGACTGCGTCACGCCGCGGCGGGCGCACGCCGCCGTGATCGAGGGACACCGGGTGGCGGTGGCGATATGACCGTGCCAGCAATGACCGGGCTAGCCAATATCCCCGTGCTGGCCGTCATCGTGGTGCGAGACGGTGAGCTGCCATCAGGAGCTGACGAGACAGTCGCCGAGGCGGGCGGGGCCGCGCTCGTGCTTGGATCGGGAACCCGCGAGGCCGCCGGCCTGCTGGACGCGGCCAGCCGGGTGTGGCTACTCGAGCGGTCCTCGGTTGCCCCTGGCGCTGTGGCCGCCGCGGTCGCGCAGGTTCTGGCGGGCGTGCCCCTGGTGCTGCTGCCCGCCTCACCCGATGGCCGTGATCTGGCGCCGCGACTGGCCGCGCTGCTTGGCCGCCCCCTGCTCGCCGGCGCCGTCCGGTGCGCGCCGGACGAGGTCGAGCTGACCAGGCTCGATGATCACCTGTCGGTGCGCGTCGCGGTGGACGGGCCGGTCGTGGTGACCCTGCGGCCGGGTTTCCGCGGCCGGCCTGAGCAGGTCACGCTGGCCGAGGTAACCGCGCTGGCGGTGCCGGAGGACAAGCCCGGGCACGACGCCGAGAGCATAGAGGTGCTGCAGCCGGAGCCGAGCACGGTGGACCTGGCTGAAGCCCGCCGGATCCTGGGCGGCGGCGCCGGGCTGGTGCCCGCCGGGTCGGACGGCGCGGCCGTCATGCGGCTGCTGGCACAGGTGGCGGAGGCGCTCGGGGCCAGCGCCGGTGCCACCAGGGTCGTGACCGACGCGGGCTGGATGAGCTATGACAGGCAGATCGGGACCACCGGCGTGGCCGTCAGCCCCGAGCTGTACGTGGCGTTCGGTATTTCCGGAGCAGCGCAGCACGTCGGCGGGCTCGGCGCGCCGGAGCACGTGGTGAGCGTGAACACCGACCCGTCCTGCCCGATGACCCTGATGGCCGATCTCGGCATCGTCGCCGACGCCCCGGCGGTGCTCGCCGAGCTGGCCGAGCGGCTGGGCGTGACCGCGGCGCACTCGGCACCGACGGCGCCTGCGGTCCTGTCGGCGGGAGCGAGCCATGCCTGATGACGTGATGACCGTTGACGCGGTGGTCGTCGGCGCCGGGCCCGCGGGCTCGGCGGCGGCGCTTCAGCTGGCCCGGGCCGGCCGGGACGTGGTGCTGGTGGAGCGCGGGGTATTCCCCGGCGCGAAGAACGTCTACGGCGGCGTGGTGTACGGGCGGGTCCTGGATGAGGTCGTGCCGCAGTGGTGGACGGAAGTGCCGGTGCAGCGCTGGGTGACCCGGCGGGCCACCATGCTGATGACGCCGACCCAGGCGCTGACCGTCGACTACCGCAGCGACGCCTGGGATCGCCCGCCGTACAACGGGATGACTACCTATCGCGCCGATTTCGACTCCTGGCTGGCCGGTAAGGCGGTCGCGGCCGGTGCCCGGCTGGTGACCTCGACGGTGGCCACGAGCCTGCTGCGTGATTCGGCCGGCCGGATCGGCGGCGTGCGCACCGACCGGCCCGGCGGCGATATTCACGCCAAGGTCGTGATCGCGTGCGACGGAGCGAACTCCTTCTTGGCCAAGGAGGCCGGGCTGCTGCCGCGCACCGACTCGGCGCACACCACCCTGGGTGTCAAGGAGACCCTCGCGCTGCCGCGCGAGGTGATAGAAGATCGGTTCGGGCTGACCGGCGACCAGGGCCTGGACATCGAGATGGTCGGCTGCACCAGCGGGATCCCCGGCGGCGGCTTCCTCTATACCTGCCTCGACACCGTCAGCGTAGGCGTGGTGGTCGGACTCGACGGGCTGGCGGCGTCTAAGACGCGGCCCGAGGAACTAATCGGGATCCTCAAGGCGCATCCGGCGATCGCACCGTACCTGCGCGGCGCCGAGCTGAAGGAGTACTCCGCCCACCTGATTCCCGAGGGCGGGTATCGCGCCATGCCGCGGCTGGCCACCGACGGCATGCTCGTGGCCGGGGATGCCGCGTTCATGTGCCTGGCGGCCGGGCTGTGGCTGGAGGGGGTCAACTTTGCGATCGGCGCCGGGCTGGCCGCCGGGCAGACAGCCGCCGAAGCGATCGCGGTCGGCGATACTTCCGCGGCCGGGCTGGCCGGCTACCGGCGCCGGCTGGAGGCCAATTTCGTGCTCTCCGACCATAAGCGGCTGCGCAACGCCGCGGATATCGTCCTCGCCGACCGGATGCAGCAAGAGTACCCCGGCCTGGCGTGCGATTTCGTCGAGCAGATCTTCACCGTCACCAACCCGAAACCCAAGCTCGGGATGGCCAGGGAGTTCTTCCGCGCGGTCCGTCTCAACAAGGTCCGGTGGCGGCATCTAGCCCGCGACGGCTGGCAGGCGATGCGGGCCTTCCGATGAGGGAGCGAAATCGATGAGTTATCCGGACGTGTCATTCGATGAGCGGATGTCCACCGTGGAGTTCCGGGTCGGGGAGCGGGCGCACATCACCGTGGACTCCGATGTCTGCCGCTCCTGCACGACCAAGGACTGCGTGCACGCATGCCCGGCGGCGCTATTCGTTCCCACCACCGACGGCGGCATCCTGTTCAACTACGACCAATGTTTCGAGTGTGGCACCTGCTATCAGGTATGCAACCGCGAGGGGGCCATCACGTGGACTTATCCCGACGGCGGCGACGGCGTCGTGTTCCGGAGGGGGTGACGGAGCATGACGGTGATCGTGGCGGCACTCGGCTGGTCCTGGCTCGATGCCGAAGTCGATCCGCTTACCGGGACCGTCAGCGCCAGCCCGCGCGACCGCGGGGCGGGCCGATCGGACCTCGCCGCCCTCGAGCACGCGCTACGGCTGGCCGAGCGGTGGCAGGCCCAGGTGGTCGCGGCGACGGTCGGCCCCGGCGAAGCCGACGCGATGCTGCGAGACGCGCTGGCCGCCGGAGCAGACGAGGCACTGCGCGTCGAGCCGGCTAGCCGGACCCCTGGTCTGCGGCCGGCTCTCCTGGTCGGCGGGCCGGATACCGCCGCCGCGCTCGCCGGCGCCCTGATCCAGCGGTATGGAGTGCCGGACCTCGTGCTGTGCGGCGACCGCTCGCCCGACCGGGGCAATGGCTCGTTCCCCGCTTTCCTAGCCGGGGCGCTTGACGCGGCGCAAGCCCTGGGCGTCGTCCGGATCGAACCTACCGATGACGGCAAGCTGCGGGTGCACCGCCGCCTAGATGGCGGCCGCCGCGAGCTCCTGCTGGTGCCGCGGCCCGCCGTGGTGTCGGTCGAGGCAGCCGGGGTGCGCCTGCGGCGGGCCGGGCTGCCGGCCACGCTGGCCAGCGGGCACGCCGTCATTCCGGTGGCCTCCGCGGCGAAGGCCATCGCCGGGCCACGGGTCCGGGTCCTTGGCGCCCACCCGTACCGGCCCCGGCCGCGCGAGCTCGCGGGCCCGTCCGGTTCGGCGCTGCGCCGGATGCTGGAGCTCACCGGAGCACTCACGGAACGCACCCCGCCCACGGTGCTCGGCCCGCTGTCCGCGGGCCAGGCCGCCGACGAACTGCTCGGGTACCTTCGCCGTCGCGGCTATCTCGCCGCGAGCGATCCGGCTTGATCAGCGGGCAACCCGACCCAGCGCTGCAACTCCAGGCCAAAGGTCCTACTCACCTGGGTTGAACGACCATAGCCCGCCCGGACGTATGCCTGGACGATAAGGGAAATGGGCCGCTCAAAGATTCGGAACGGGGAGAAGCCATGAGCTTCAACCTTGCTGTCATCCTCGGCGAAGCCGCGCGATCGTCACCGGACCGGCCGGTCGTCGTGTACGACGGCGGCCAGCTGACCTACGCCGAGCTTGACCAGGCGTCCGACCGGCTCGCGGCGGCCCTGGCCGCGGCCGGGATAACGCCCGGCGAACGAGTCGCGCTGCAGCTGCCGAACATCCCGCAGTTCCTGATCTCCTACTTCGGGATCCTCAAGGCGGGCGCGGTCGTGGTGCCGCTCAACGTCATGCTCAAGGCTCCCGAAGTGGCCTTCCACCTCGGCGACAGCGGGGCCGCGGTGCTGATCACCTGGGAAGGGGTCCTGGCCGAGGCGGCCAAGGGGGCGGAAGCGGCCGGGCTCGATCTCCTCTACGCCGCCCGGCCGCCTGTTCGGCGTCCGGCAGGTCTGGGGCGACGACCACCGGCCGCTGCCACCCGGCCCGGAGCACGTGGGCGAGATCGTCACCCGCGGCGCGCACGTGATGAAGGGGTACCTGCATAACCCCGAGGCGACCGCCGGCGCCTTCACCGGGGACTGGCTGCACACCGGTGACCTCGGCTACTTCGACCAGGACGGGTTCTTGTTCATCGTCAGCCGCAAGAAGGAGCTCATCATCCGCGGCGGCTACAACGTGTACCCGAGCGAGATCGAGAACGTCCTGCACAGCCACCCGGCGGTGGCCGAGGCGGCCGTGGTCGGCATCCCCGACGCGCGGCTCGGCGAAGAGGTCATGGCGGTGATCATCCGGCGGCCCGCGATGGCCGTGGGCGAACCGGAACTCGTCGCCTACTGCCAGCTGCGGCTGGCCGCCTACAAATGCCCGCGTGTTTACCAGTTCCGTTCAGAGCTGCCGAAGAACACCCTCGGCAAGGTGCTGAAGGACGAGCTGGTCCCCCGCTGAGACCCGCCCTCACGACCGGTATCAGGAAGGACAGCGATGCCGCAGAACACGATGAACCGGATGAGCACGCTCGACGCCGAGTTCTTTTTCGCCGAACATGACAACGTGCCCCTGCACATGGGGTCGGTGGCGGTGTTCGACGGCCCGGCTCCGGCCTACACCGATGTGCGACGCCTCTTCGAGTCCAAGCTGCCCCGGGTGCCCAGGTACCGGCAGGTGGTGCGGACCGTGCCGGGGCAGATCCTGCGCCCCGTGTGGGCGGACGACGAGCATTTCACCATCCGGCATCAGGTCCGGCACGCCACGGTTCCGGCGCCGGGAGGCGACGAACAGCTGCGCGCGGTCGCGGCGAAGCTTTTCGCCCGGCGGCTGGACCTGAGCCGGCCGCTATGGGAAGAGTGGTTCCTGGAGGGGCTGGAGGGCGGCCGCTGGGCCATCTTGTCCAAGGTGCATCACTGCATGGCGGACGGCATCGGCGGCAACGACCTGATGACGCTGGTCTTCGACACCGATCCCGACGCCCGGCCGCCGGTCCGGGTGAAATGGGTGCCTGCGCCCGGTCCCTCGCTCGCCGACCGGGCCGCTGACCAGGTCCGGGACGCCCTGACCTGGCCGGCCCGCCAGCTGACCGCGGCCGCCGGCCAGCTACGGCGAGCTAAGCCGCAGGACCTGCTGGACTTCGGCCGCGGCCTGGGCGAGAGCACCCGGCGGCTCACCGAGCCGTCCGCGGGCTTCCTCAACGGCCCCATCGGCCCGCGACGCCGCTGGGCCTGGACCACGACCAGCCTGGACGGGCTGAAGCAGATCCGCAAGGCCCATGGCGGCACCATCAACGACGTCGTGCTCGCCGTGATCACCGGGGCCTTCCGTGACCTGCTGGGCGAACGGGACAAGCTAACGGACGGCCTGGTCGTGCGGAGCCTGGTCCCGGTGTCCACCCGCGGCCCCGACGAGACCGGCGTCGTTACCAACCTGGTGTCCGCGGTGCTGGTCAACCTGCCGGCGGCCGAGCCGGATCCGCTCCGGCGGCTCACCGTGATCCGGCAGCAGATGGACAGCCTGAAACACCAGCACCAGGAAGTAAGCGCCGAGATCCTCACCACGATGCTGGGCTTGAGCGCGCCCCTGGGGCTGGCGCTCGGCACCCAGGCCGCTTACCAGGCCCGGCAGCTGCTCATCCAGACCGTGACCACCAACGTCCCGGGTCCGCGCATCCCGCTGTACGTCCTCGGCCGGCGCATGACCGCCCTGCACCCGTACGTGCCGATCGGCAACTCGGTCCGGATCTCGATCGCGATCCTGTCCTACCTCGACACCGTCTCCTTCGGCGTCACCGCCGACTACGACTCCGTGCCCGATGTCGACGTCCTGGTCCAGGGAATCCAGCGCGGCCTGGCCGAACTCAGCAAGCCGACGCCCGTCCGTGGTTCCTGATGGCCTCGATCGCGTCGCGGGCGGCGTGCGGGTCGAGGTACTGACCGCCCACAGCGTCCGGGCGCAGGTCCGGCCCGAGCTCGTAGACCAGCGGGATGCCGGTGGGGATGTCCACCTCGGCGATCTGGTCGTCCGGTATGGCCTCGAGGTGCTTGACCAGCGCCCGCAACGTATTTCCGTGCGAGACGACGAGCACGCATCCGCCGGCCTGCAGGTCGGGAATGATCGCGTCGTACCAGTACGGCAGCAGCCGGGCGGAGACGTCCGCGAGCGATTCCGCGTGCGGCCAGGCCTCGGGCGGTAGCGCCGCGTAACGAGGATCGCGGAACTGGGAGGACCAGGCCGCCGTGCTGATCGGCGGGGGCGGGACGTCGTAGGAGCGGCGCCAGGCCGCAAACTGCTCTTTGCCGTACTCGTCAAGCACCTCAGCTTTGCGCCTGCCCTGTAGCGCTCCGTAGTGCCGCCCGTTGAGCCGCCACGACCGGCGGACCGGGATCCAGTCCCGGTCCGCGGCCGCCAGGGTCAGGTCGGCCGTGCGGATCGTGCGCCGCTGCAGGGACGTGTGCACGAAGGCGGGCAACATGCCGGCCTCGGCCAGCAGGGCGCCCGCGCGGGCGGCTTCATCCTCTCCGTGGGCGGTCAGGTGAGCATTCGCCCAGCCGGTGAACACGCCGGCGGCGTTCCATTCGCTTTGCCCGTGGCGCAGTACGATCAAGCGACCGCGCCACGGCTCGCTCACTGCTCTTCCAGCGCGGCCAGGCCGGGCAGCGTCTTGCCCTGGATGAACTCCAGGCTCGCGCCGCCGCCGGTAGAGACATAGCCGAACATGGCGTCGGGGAAGCCGAGCGCGCGTATCGCCGCGCCGCTGTCGCCGCCGCCGACGACGGTAAACGCGTCGCTTTCGGCGAGCGACTGAGCGACGGCCTTGGTACCTTCGGCGAACGAGGGCAGCTCGAACACGCCCATCGGGCCGTTCCAGAAGACCGTCCCGGCCTGCCGGATGGTCGCGGCGAACAATGCCGCGGACTCGGGGCCGATGTCCAGGCCCGCCTGGTGCTCGGGGATCGCGTCGGCGGCCACCACCTGGTAGGGGATGTCGGGGGCGGGTTCGGCGGCCACGATGACGTCGGACGGCAGCACGATCTTGGTGCCCGTCCGCGCCGCCTGTTCCAGGTAGCCCGCGGCGATGTCGACCTGGTCGGCCTCGAGCAGGGAGGTTCCGACCTTGTAGCCCTTGGCGGCGAGGAAGGGGAAGGCCATGGCCCCGCCGACGAGGATCTGGTCCGCCGTGGTGATCAGGCTGGCGATCGCGCTGAACTTGTCCGCCACCTTCGCCCCGCCCAGCACCATCACGTACGGCCGCCGGATGTCGCCGGTCAGCCGGCTCAGGGCGGCGACCTCGGCCTGGACCAGGTAGCCGGCCGCGCTCGTTGTACGCAGCGGCACGTCGTACACGCTGGCGTGCTTGCGGTGTAGGACGCCGAAGCCGTCCGACACGAAAAGGTCGGTCGGCTCAGCGAGCCGGTCCGCGAAGAAGCCCCGGTCCATGTCGTCGGTGCTGGTCTCACCCGCGTTGAACCTCAGGTTCTCCAGCATGATCACCTCGCCGGGGCGCAACGCCGCGATCAAGGCGTGCGCCGACGGCCCGGCGGTGTCGGCCGCGAGCTCCACCCGGCAGCCGAGCAGCTGGCCGAGGCGAACCGCGACCGGCGCCAGCGAGTACTTCAGATCGGGCTTGCCCTTGGGACGGCCGAGGTGCGCGCAGACGATCACCTTCGCGCCGCGGCTCGTCAGCGCGTTCAGCGTGGGCAGGCTAGCCAGGATGCGGCCGTCGTCTGCCACGTGGCCGTCCATGAGCGGCACGTTGAGGTCGGCGCGCACGAGAACGCGCTTGCCCGCGACGGCCAGGTCATCAATCGTCTTCATCACAGGTCTCCTCGAGCCTGGCGGGACGCCCGGATCAGGTGTCCCTGAGCTTCTATGACCAGGCTGACCTCAGCGCCTGCCCGCCGCCCAGGGGCGTTCGCCGCCCAGGCGGGGGACCTTGGTCCATCGGACTCAAGTAGCCGCCGACGCCGTCAGCCGCGCACGCCATTCGAGCCTCCTCACCCAGCCAGAGTTAGCGCACGTCTGCCAGCTGGGCGGACACGGAGATCAGCCTGATCCTGGTGGCCTGCAGCCGGTTGGCGATCACGCGTCCCAGCCGCTGCGTGAGCTCGTACCCGAGCGCCGGGTCGGCCGCGCAGTAGGCCCGCACGGCTCGCCCGTCGAATTCGAAGGCCTCGACGGGACCGATGGCCACCGCGCCGAACGCCCACCTGAACGGCGGGAACAGCCACGACCAGCCGAGCAGCTCGCCGATGCCGAGGGTCTCGATCCTGGTCCGGCCCTGCCCGGGTATGTTCAGATCCAGGGCCACGCAGCCGGACTGGATCAGCCAGAAGCGGCTAGCGTGACCGCCGTCTTCGAAGAGCCGGTGCCGGGTCGGGAGCTTGACGTCGCGGGCGGCCTGCGCGAGCACGGCGAGCTGGTCACCGGGCATGCCATGCAGGAACGGATGAGTGGCCAGCGCCGCTGCCGTCGCCTCGGTCATGGGCTATCACCTCAGGTTCTCGCCTAAATCAGCCTCAGCTCTAAATGAGCCTCAGCTCTAAGTCAGCCATCAGCTCTACGTCAGCCCCAGCCTGGCGCAGCCGCCGCCGAGCGCCCAGTGCCGAAGGTCACCCTTCGGCCGGGACCATGGCCCGTGGGCAGATTCGCCGGGGAACTCACAACGAGCGGGCCGCCCCGGGGAGGGGCGGCCCGCTCGCGACATGCGCGACACCGGCGAACAGCGCTTACAGCTGGCCGCCGACAAGCGCGGCCAGGTCGGCGAGCCGGCACGTGTAACCCCATTCGTTGTCGTACCAGCCGAACACCTTGACCAGCGTCCCGGACGCCTGGGTCAGCGGCGAGTCGAACACGCAGGACGCGGGATCGCCGATGATGTCCCGGGAGACGAGCGGATCGGTGCTGTACCGCAGGAACCCGGCCAGCGGGCCAGCCGCGGCTGCGGCGAACGCCTCGTTCACCTCGGCGGCGGTGACTTCCCGGCTGAGCACCGCCGCGAGGTCGGTGAGCGAGCCATCCTCGACCGGAACCCGGAGGGAAACTCCGTCCAGCTTGCCGGCCAGTGCGGGGATGACCTCGCCGGTCGCGCTGGCCGCGCCGGTCGTGGTCGGCACGATGCTGCACGCCGCAGACCGGGCCCGGCGCAGGTCCTTGTGCGGTCCGTCGAGCAGCATCTGGTCGCCGGTGTAGGCGTGAATCGTGGTCATGTACCCCTGCACCAAGCCGAACGCGTCGTTCAGCACCTTGGCCATCGGGGC
>PMST01000314.1:0-13546 GCA_003168295.1 Actinomycetota bacterium | reverse complement strand
ACCACGTCGGCGCCGAGCTTGCCCCAGTCGATCTGCGCGGGATCCCGCTCGGCCAGCACCGGGATCGGCGTGCCGTCGATGATCAGCGCGTCCTGGGTGTGCTCCACCGTGCGGCCGAGCCGGCCGAACGTCGAGTCGAAGGCCAGCAGGTGCGCCAGCGTCCGCGCGTCGGTGATGTCGTTGACCGCCACCACCTGCAAGTCGGTGCGCTCCAGCGCCATCCGGGTGAACGCGCGCCCGATCCGGCCGAAGCCGTTGATTCCTACCCTGGTCGTCATTTGCTGTCTCCTCATAGCGGGTGCTTTGCGTCAGTAGCCTTGTCGGTCGGCTGCCGTGCGGATAGCGCCGATGGGCACCGCGTCGCGGGACCAACGTCCCAATGCCCGAGGGATCGAGGTCGTGCTGCCGGTCCCGAAGATCGACGTCTCAGGTGCCCCGGAAGATCGGCGGGCGTTTCTCGGCGAAGGCGTTGAGACCCTCGAGATAGTCGCTGCTGTCATAAGCCTCCCGGCGCAGCCCCTGGATGCGTTCGTACACCTGCGCCGCGATGGGCTGGTAGTCCGTAAGGACACGAAGCTGTTCCTTTATGACCGCGATCGCCATGGGCGACTTCGCCGCCATTATCGCGGCCAGCTCCAGGGTGAACGCCTCGAGTTCGGCCGACCCCACCAAGTGGTTGACAAGCAGGCATTCCCTGGCCTTCTGGGCGTCGAGAGGCGCGGCGGTGAAGAACATCTCCTTGATGAGATTGATGGGCAGCCGCCCGAGGAAGTGGAGCAGCCCGGTGGTGTTGTAAGGCAGCCCTAGATTTGCGGCGGTGATGGCGAACGACGCCGTCTCGTCGGCGGTGACCAGGTCACAGCTGAGCACCAGGTCCAGTGCTCCGCCCCACACCGTGCCGTGCACCATGGCGACGACTGGCATCGGGAAGATGCGGATGGCACGGAGCATTCCTTCGAGGGAGTCGTTGTAGCCTAGCGGGTCGCGTCGGCCCCGGGGAAGTTCGTTGATGTTATGCCCGGCGGACCACACGTCCATTCCCGCCGCGGCGCGGAGCACCACAGCGCGCACGCGCTGGGCCCGCAGGCTCTCGAGCGCGGCGACCACGCCGTTGGCCATCTGGGCACCGATAGCGTTGCGGTGACGCCGATCGTCAAGGATGATGACGCCAACTTGCCCGTGCACACCCGTCCGGACGGGGGCGCCCGCGAGGCCATCCGTCCCGGCTCGGGCACCGCCGCCGCCTGCCTTACCATCTCGGTCCTCCGCGCTGGCCAGTACTGCTGATGTCTCCATGGACCGCTACGTCCCCTTCCCTGGCCGTGTCCTCCCGGGATGTGTTCACGTGAGGCGCACGCGACCTTCAGCGTCCCCGAAGAGGCAGCTGGGCCGCGCCCTCTGAGCCTGCGCCACCCCGCGCGCTCAGGGCACAGTCTTTGGTCCGGCCGGGACAGGACCGAAGACCCTCGCCTTGCGCGCACCGCGTCGTGTGTGCTGGAGGCACGTTACCGACGGGACCGCGACGGTGGTCGCCCCACCTGCCGGATCAGCCGTTCACGAGTCGTCCTGCCTGGGGTCTAGCTGCACGAGCGCGGTGGCGGCCCACGTATCCGCTAGAGGAAAAGGTCCTACAACATGACCAGTAACGTGATCCAGCCAGCCGATATCCGCGAGGTGGCAGTGATCGGGCTCGGCCTCATGGGCTCGGGCATCGTCGAGCTAGTCGCCCGCAGCGGCCGTCGGGTCGTCGCGATCGAGATCAACCAGACTTTCCTGGATCAGGGCATGGCCCGGCTGCACGCCTCCCTGGACAGGGCGGTTACCCGGGGCAAGCTCACCGATACCGCCCGGGAGGAGATGCTCGCCCGGATCCGGCCCACGGACGACATCGCGGCCGGAGTGGCCGGCGCCGACCTGGTGATCGAGGCCATACCAGAACGCATGGAACTCAAGCAGACCCTATTCGCCCAGCTGGACGAGGCATGCCGGGCCGATACGATCCTGGCCACCAATACCTCCTCGCTGTCGATCACGGAAATCGCGGGCGGCACGCAGTATCCCGCCCGGGTAGCGGGGCTGCATTTCTTCAATCCCGCTCCGGTCATGAAGCTGGTCGAAGTGATATCCACCGTGCTCACCTCGCCGGAGACCACCGAGACGCTGGCCCTGCTGTCCCGTGACCTGGGCAAGACTCCCGTCCAGGTCAGCGACCGAGCCGGGTTCATCGTCAATGCGCTGCTGGTGCCCTACCTCAACCAGGCGGTGCGGCTGCTGGAAACCGCGCAGGCCACGCGCGAGGATATCGACAAGGCGGCCACCGTGGGGCTCGGCCTGCCGATGGGGCCGCTGACCCTGCTCGACCTGGTTGGCCTGGACACGTCTCTGGCGGTCCTGGAGGTGCTCCAGGCCGAGTTCGGCGGCACCCGTTACGCGCCCGCGCCCCTGCTGCGCAAGCTCTGCGATGCCAGGCTGTTCGGCCGTAAGAGCGGACGCGGATTCTATGACTACCGGCACAGCGCCCCCGCGGCTGCCGCCGAGGATCACGACCTGGCGTCTGCGCCGGTTCCCGGCGAGATTGCGCTGATCAGGGACTCCGGCGGCCTGCTGGACGAACTGGCCAGCCAGATCACTGCGGTCGGCATCAGCGTCGTGCCGCAGCCATCAGAGCAGACCGGCCTGGTCATCGTGGCGGCGGAGCCGGAACACCGGGTCCTGGACGCGGCGCTGGCCGTCGGCCACCCGGCCGATGTGGTCGGTATCCACTTCACCGGCACTGGCGACGGCAAGCCGGGGCTCACCGAACTGGTGCTGCCGGACGTGACCGCGCCGGGCACAGCGGCTAAAGCGCGCGCGCTCGCGGCCAGGCTCGGCCTGAACGCGGTCATTTCGCGGGACCGGCCAGGATTCCTCACCGGGGCACTCGCCTGCACGCAGTACAACGACGCGGTCCGGATGTTCCAGGACGGTTATGCCAGTCCAGCCGACATCGACGCCGCGATGATGCTCGGCTGCGGTTACCCCCGCGGGCCCCTTCAGATGCTCGACGACGCCGGACCGGCGCACGTCGTCACCGTCCTGGATGCGATGCACGCCGCGACCGGTGACCCGGCGTTCACCCCGGTACCCCTGCTGGCCGAGTACGCCACCGCCGGGATCCGGTTCCGCGGCTGAACGCGGCGCGGCGCGCGAAACACCAGCCCGGCTAGTGCGCGGGAGGGTCAGCGGTCCGATTTGAGGCAAAGGTGCTTGCATGCGGAAATACGTCATCATGGGTATTCAGGGCAGCGGCAAGGGAACTCACGCGAAACTGCTCGCCGGGGTCTTCGACCTCGAGCACATCGCGGTGGGCGACATCCTCCGGTGGAACGTGCAGCACCACACCAAGCTCGGCGCGCAGGTCAGGCGCACAATGGCGGCGGGATTGCTGGTCGGTGACGACCTGGTCGAGGGCGTGGTGAAACAGCGGCTCAGCGAGCACGACTGGAACTACGGCTTCGTCATCGACGGCTTCCCGCGCAACGAGCGCCAGGCGGAGTTCTTCCTGGAGAGCTACGACCTGGACGGGCTGATCCACCTCGACCTGCCCGACAGCGAGGTGGCCCGCCGGGTGCTCGCCCGGCGGCTGTGCGCGGGCTGCGGGATGGACTACAGCCTGATCGACAACAGTCCGTCCAGCGAAGGAAGGTGCGACGCCTGCGGCGGCGAGCTGGTCAGGCGCGAGGATGACACCGCCGACGCGCTCGCCGTCCGGCTCCGCGAGTACCACCAGAAGACCAATCCCGTGCTCGACATCTTCCGCCGCAAGGAGTACGTCATCACGGTAGACACCCGGCCAGGCCAGGATCAGGTCCAGCAGGCCATCAGGGCCAAGCTCGGGCTGCCGTCCGTCTAGACCGGGCCAGGCCGGACGTGTTCAGGCCTGGCCTGACGGCGTAGATTCGGCTCATGGCCATTAGACCCGAACCGCAGGCCCGGTGGGTGGGTAACACGCTGTCCGAGTTCGAGCGGGACCTCGCTGACAACCTGTGTTACGAGCGGGGCACGACGGCGGAGTCGGCGAGTGCCCAGGACGCCTACTGGACGCTGGCCGTCACCGTCCGGGACCGGCTGGCTGACCGGCGGGCCAGGACGGCCAGGGCGAACCATGATGCCAACCCGAAGT
The DNA here is from genome assembly GCA_003168295.1 of Actinomycetota bacterium. The sequence goes on along the minus strand of PMST01000314.1, from coordinate 9,384 downwards.
TCGTGTATTACCTGTCGGCGGAGTACATGCTGGGCCGCCAGCTGCGCCAGAACGCGCTGTACACCGGCACCGCCGACCTCGCCCGCCGGGCCGTTGCCGCATATGGGTACTCCGCCGGGGAGCTGGAGGATCTCGACGCTGAGCCCGGGCTGGGAAACGGGGGCCTGGGCCGGCTGGCCGCCTGCCTGCTTGACTCCCTGGCCACCTTGGACATGCCGGCGGTGGGCTATGGCATCCGGTATGAGTTCGGGATCTTCAAGCAGGCCTTTCAGGATGGCCAGCAGGTCGAGCTTCCCGATGACTGGGCCTTCTACGGCAACCCGTGGGAGTTCCCCGCTCCCGATGACCTGCAGGTGATCGGGTTCTACGGCCACACCGAGGCGGTGGAGGATGATCAGGGCGGGCTGCGGGCCCGCTGGGTGCCGGGGGAGATGGTGCGCGGCGAGCCCAGCCACATGCTGGTCCCGGGCTACGGCACCGAGACGGTCAACATCTTGCGCCTGTGGCGCGCCCGGGCCGGCCCGGAGTCGTTTGACCTGGGCCTGTTCAACGCCGGCCGCTACGCGGAGGCCGTGGCGGCGCAGATGCGCTCGGAGAACCTGACCAAGGTGCTGTACCCCAGCGACAGCACCGAGGCCGGCCGGGAGCTGCGGCTCAAGCAGCAGTATTTCCTGGTCTCCTGCTCGCTGCGGGACATCATCCGCCGGTTCCGGTTCCGCAACAGCGACTGGGAGGCGTTCCCGGACAAGGTCGTCATCCAGCTCAACGACACCCACCCGGTGCTGGCGATACCCGAGCTGATGCGGCTGCTGGTCGACGAGAACGGGCTCGGCTGGGAGCAGGCCTGGTCGATCACCCGACGCACCTTCGCCTACACCTGCCACACCCTGTTGCCCGAGGCCCTGGAGACCTGGCTGGTGCCGATGTTCGGGCGGCTCCTGCCCCGCCACCTGGAGATCATCTACGCCCTCAATCGCTTCTTCCTGGAGGACGTGCGCGCACGGTATCCGGGCGACGACGAGCGCGTCGCCCGGATGTCGCTGATTCAAGAGGGCCCCGAGCACCGGGTGCGGATGGCCAACCTGGCCGTGGTCGGCAGCTTCGCGGTCAACGGCGTGGCCGGGCTGCAGTCACGGCTGCTGGCCGCCACGACGTTGCGGGACTTCGCGGAGCTGTGGCCGGAGAAATTCCTGAATGTGACGAACGGCGTCAGCCCGCGCCGGTTCCTCCGGCTGGCCAACCATCGGCTGTCCGCCCTGATCACGGCCCGGCTTGGAGATGACCGGTGGCTGACCGACCTGGAGCGGCTGCGAGAGCTCGAAGCCTTTGCCGATGATGCGGAGTTCCGGGCGCAGTGGCGCGAGCTGAAGCGGCTGAACAAGCTCGACCTGGCCGCCCATGCTCTCGCCGCCACCGGTGTCACCATCGATCCCGGCTCGCTTTTTGACGTCATGGTCAAGCGGCTGCATGAGTACAAGCGCCAGTTCCTCAAACTGCTCCACGTGGTCACCGTGTACAACCGGATCAAGGCGGATCCCGCCATCGCCGTGACGCCCTGCACGGTCATCTTCGGCGCCAAGGCCGCGCCGAGCTACCAGCAGGCCAAGCGCATCATCAAGCTGATCAACTCGGTCGCGGCCGTGGTCAACGCCGACCCCGACGTGGCCGGCCGGATCAAGGTCGTGTTCCTGCCTGACTACAACGTCTCGGTCGCCGAGGTCGTGGTGGCCGCCGGCGATGTCTCTGAGCAGATCTCGCTGGCCGGTAAGGAGGCCTCGGGCACCGGCAATATGAAACTGGCTCTCAACGGGGCGGTCACCGTCGGTACGCTCGACGGCGCCAACATCGAGATCCGCGATCGGGTCGGGGCCGACAACTTCTTCCTGTTCGGGGTCACGGCCGACCAGGCCGTCGCGATCAGGCAAGGCGGTTACTCGCCCCGCGCCTGGTACCGCGACGACGCCGAGCTCAAGGCCGCAATGGACGCCCTCGCCTCAGGTTACTTCTCCGGCGCAGACCGCGACGCCGTCGAGGCGGTCCTCTCCTCGATCCTCGACTGGGACGAGTACCTGATCCTGGCCGACTACCGGTCCTACATCGACTGCCACGACCGGGCCGTCGGGCCGGCCTGGACCGATGACGACCGGTGGACCCGGATGTCGATCCTGAACACGGCGCGCTCCGGTTATTTCTCTTCTGACCGGACAGTCCGTGACTACTGCCGCGACATCTGGCACGCCGAGCCCGTCCCCGTACCCTCACGTTCGGCCGCCGGCCCCCGAGTTCCCACGCAGAGTTCCTGACCAGCGCGGCGAGGTCCCGATCCAGGAGGGCACACGCAGCTGGTCCGGTGGGCGGAGCTGGGCACGGGCGCTGGAGAGCCGATGATGGCGCTCAGCGTCCGGGTCACGGCGGCGGGAGCTTGATCGCGACGGGGGTATCCGGGCTGAGCAGGTGTGACTCGCCCCGGATGAGCACGCTCAGCGGCTCACCTTCCTCGACGACGTAGCGCTCCTCGTCGTGGGTGAGCTTGACCCGGATCTGGCGTCCGCAGAATCGCAGCGAGAAGGCGAGCTCGTTCCAGGCGCGCGGCAGCCTGGGCTGAAAGGTCAGCTGGCCGCCGAAATCGCGGACGCCGCCGAACCCGAAGACGAGCGAGGACCAGACGCCGGCGGCGGAGGCGATGTGAACTCCGTCCGAGGCGTTGCCGGCCACGTTGCCCAGGTCCATCAGCAGCGCGTACTGGAAGTACTCCAGGGCCTTGCGCTCTTGGCCGATCTCGGCGGCGATGATGCTCTGCACGCACGCCGACAGCGATGAGTCACCGGTAGTGAGCGGGTCGTAGTAGTCGAAGTTGCGGCGCTTTTGCTCCTCGGAGAACTCGTTGCCGAGCAGGAACATGGCCAGCACGATGTCGGCCTGCTTGAGGACCTGATGCCGGTAGATCACCAGCGGGTGGTAGTGCAGCAGCAGCGGGAACTTCTCCCGCGGCGTGCTGTCCAGATCCCACACCTCACGGGTCAGGAACGTCTCGTCTTGCGGGTGGATGCGGAGTTCATCGTCGAACGGGACGTGCATCGCGGCCGCCGCGTGCTCCCAGGACTCGACCTCCTTGGGCTGAAGCCTGACCGCGCGGATGAGCGTCGTGTAGTCCGCTGGCCGCTCCTCGCGGAGCCGGCGGACGGTAGCGGCGGCGAACTTGAGGTTCAGCCGGGCCATCAGGTTGGTGTAGGTGTTGTCGTTGACCACGGTGGTGTATTCGTCGGGCCCGGTCACGCCGTGGATGTGGAATCTGCTGTCGGCGCCGTAGAAGCCGAGGTCCTGCCACAGCCGGGCGGTCTCGACCAGGATTTCCGCGCCGATCTCGCCGAGCAGGTGCAAGTCACCCCGGACGCCGGCGTAGCGCCCGATCGCGTAAGCGATATCGGCGTTGATGTGATACTGGGCGGTGCCCTGCTGGAAATTGGACGAGGCCTCCTCGCCGTTGATGGTCCGCCACGGGAACAGCGCCCCTCGCTGGCTCAGCTGGGCCGCCCGCTCCCGCGCCCGGCCCAGCATGCTGTGCCGGAACCGCAGCAGGTTCCGGGCGATCCTGGGCTGGGTGTAAGACAAGAACGGCAGCACATACAGCTCGGTATCCCAGAAGTAATGGCCCTCATAGGCCTGCCCGGTCAGCCCCTTCGCCGGGACCCCGGCCCCTTCGGCGCGCCAGGACGCCTGCCCGATCTGGTAGAGATTCCACCGGACCGCCTGCTGCTGCCGCACCGGATTGAGCCGGGTCTGCAGCCGCACGTCGGCGCGGTCCCAGAACTTCTCGAGATTCGCGCGCTGAGCCGCGGCGAGCACGTCGAACCCGTCCCGGACCGCGCGGTCCAAGGTCAGGCGGCACCGGTCGACGAGCTCGGGGACCGGGATGTTGCGCGAGGTCTGGTAGGTCGCGTACTTGGTGATCCGGATCGGGACGCCAGGCACCGCATCGGCCGTCAGGAGCACCTCGCCCGTCTCGTCGTCGAGAGACCCCACCGCCTGGGACTCCTGCGCCGTGTCGATCACGTGGTCAACACCGACGCCGAGTGTCATCCCGCTGCTGGTGGTCTGGTAGCCAAGCAGGATGCGCTGCCCGGCCAGCTCCGAAGCCCGCACGTTGAGCACCCGGTGCGGCAGCACGGTCGCCAGGCGGGGATCTCCCGGCCGGTACTCGGGCAGGTCGCCGGCCTGGCGGGCATCCTGGCGGTTGAGCACCAGCGAGGACACCGCGATAGGCGCCGGCTCGTCGAGCATCGTGACCTCATACGTCATCGCGACCAGGTGGCGGTGCTCGAGTGAGACCATCCGGCAGGAGCGGACCCGGACGTGCTTGCCGGCGTCAGTGACCCATACCAGCTCACGGGTCAGCGTCCCGGCTCGCATGTCCAGGATGCGCCGGTAATCCTGGAGGCGCGCGGTCGGCAGGTAAAACGGCTCGTCGTCCACGTAGAGCTTGATGATCGTCGTATCGGGCACGTTCACGATCGTCTGGCCGGTCTTGGCGAGCGCGGGCGCGTCTTCCGCGTGCACAATCGGCCAGGTCTCGTGGAACCCGTTGATGAATGTCCCGGGGACTAGCGCGGGGCGCCCCTCCTCGAAGCTGCCCCGGACGCCGACGAAACCGTTACCCAGCGAGAAGATGGTCTCGGTCAGGCCGACGAACTCGTCTGAGTACCGCGTCTCCACGATGCGCCACTCATCAGCTGGGTACAGATGCTCAGGTGGCAGCGTAATCCTACGCTTGAGCATGACTAGCCTTCGCGGAACTGGACACCGAACCCGCCCCTGGGGTAGTGCCACTTCAGGGCGCCGGGGGCGGCGATGGCCAGGCAGGTGCCGCACTCCAGGCAGGCGGCGTACTCGACCGAGATGGTCCCGTCGGGTTCCTCGGTGTAGACGTGGGCGGGGCAGCAGGCCACTATGGCCTTGCCGGTTCCGGTCGCCTTGGCGATCTCCTGGTTGACCTCGATGTGGTCCTCCTCCTCATCGAGGTTGAAGCGGTTCTTGGTCAGGCGCTCGGGGACGGACAGTGGTTTCATAGCGCCCGGGCTCCTGCGATGCCGTCTTTGACGAGCTGCCTCATTTTCAGCGGGGACTGGACCAGCGACTTGCGCGCCACCGCCAGGAGATGTCGGCGAGGCTGGGTGTCCAGGCTGAATGCGCCGTACAGGACGTTGGCGAAGAGCTCGCCGTATTGCTTGTACATCCGCTCCACCTCCAGGAAGGACGGGGCCTTGGCGTAGGTCTTCATGTCCTGGCCGACGTAGGAGGCGAACAGGCGCTCCCGGTATCCGGCCAGGGCTGCCTTGGAGGTGTCCTTGGCGTCCAGGGCGGATCCGATGGCCTCGGCGGCGGCGACCGCGGAGCCTACCGCGAGGTCCATGCCCCGCACGGTCAGGCCGGTGTTGAGGGTGAGTCCGGCGGCGTCACCGACCACGAGCATGCCGTCCATGGCGATCTCGCCGATCATGTGCAGGCCGCCCTCGGCCACTAGGTGGCAGCCGTACTCCATCAGCTCGCCGCCGTCGAGGTAGGGGGCGATGAACCGGTGCTCCAGGAAGTGGTCGAAGATGTCGGTGACGACCTTCTTCTTCGCGGTGAGGTCGTCCAGGCGCACGACTATGCCGACGGACAGGGAGTCGATGTTGGTGTAGAGGAAGCCGCCGCCGCCCACTCCCTGCGTGCAGTCGCCGACCGCGGCGATGGCCGCGCCCTCGTCGCCGGTGAGGTTGAACCGGGCCTCGATCGTCTCCCTGGGCAGCTTGACCACCGACTTCACGCCGACGGCGAGGTGGTTCAGCGGCTCTGGCCGGCGCAGCCCGGCTTCCTTGGCGATGAAGGAGTTCACGCCGTCGGCGGCGACTACCACCTGGGCCCGCAACTCGTCGTCGCCGGCCTGGACGCCGACGACTCGCTTGCCGTCGAAGCGGTCCTCCGTGAGGACCCGGTCCACCCGGACGCCGGGCATGAGGAGGGCGCCGGCCTCCTCGCACTTGGCGGCCAGCCAGGCGTCCAGCTTGGCGCGCAGCACCGTGACGGCGTTGACCGGGTCGGCCAGCCTGGCGTCCTTGTAGTCGATGGCGACCGAGCTGCCGGCGTTGAGGAAACTGATGTAGTTGCGGGTGATCCGGCGCTCGACCGGGGCCTCGTCGAGGAAACCGGGGAAGACCTGCTGGATGCCGCGGGAGTACAGGACGCCGCCGGACAGGTTCTTCGAGCCGGGCGCCTCGCCCCGCTCGATCAGCAGCACCGAGCGTCCTTGCCGGGCGAGCTGGTAGGCCGCGACGCAGCCGGCGATGCCGGCCCCGATGACGATGACCTCGAAGTCGGGCTCAGCTGTTTGCGTCATCGGGCACCGTCATTTCAGCGCGGCGGTGATCGCCGGCACGAGCTGGTAGAGGTCGCCGACGAGGCCGTAGTCGGTCTGGCTGAAGACCGCGGCGTTCGGGTCGGAGTTGATCGCGACGATGGTCTCCGCGCCCTGCACGCCGACCATGTGCTGCAGCTGGCCGGAGATGCCGATGGCCAGGTAGAGCTGGGGGGCAATGTGCGCGCCTGAGCTGCCGATGTAGCGGTCCTTGCCCATCCAGTTCAGGCCTTCGGCCACCGGGCGGGAGCAGGCGATCTCGGCGCCCGCGGCCTTGGCGAGCGCCTCGACCAGGGCGAGGTCCTCCTTGGCCGCCAGGCCGCGGCCGACTCCGATCACCCGGTGGGCCTCGCCCAGATCCACCTGATCGAAGCCGGACGTCCTGGTCTCGATCACCTTCATGGCCAGCGGCGCGGCGGCGGCCTCCTCGATGGGCGCGCTGCCGCCAGCGGCCGGCGGCACGGAACCGCCGTCGAGCAGCAGGGCCACCGGGCCGGAGACGGCGACGATCTCGTCGGCGATGTCACCGAAGACGGCGTTGACCACGATGACGTCGTCGCCATCGATCGAGACGGTGCGGGCGCCGGTCAGGACGGCCGCCTTGAGCCGGGCGGCGACGGCGCCCAGGAGCACGCGCTCGCCGGGGTTGCGGCCGGCGAGCACCACGCGGGGCGGATCGGCGGCGACGGCTGCGGCCACCGCCGGGGCGCTGGCTTCGGCGGGCACGTCGTCCGGCGTGCCGCACCAGACCACCTTGTCCACGCCGCTCGCCGCGACCGTCTCGGCCACCGACCGGGGTCCGGCGACCACGGCCCCCACCGGGCCGCCCAGGGAGCGCGCGACCGTAATAAGGTTGCCGATCGTCGGCTGATCCCCGACGACGATCCAGGCGTTCACGCTCACGGCCGGGTCCTTCCTGTGGTTGTCATAGTGTGCCGGCCTCGCGGAGCGCGGTGACGAGCTCGGCGGCGGCCGCGGCCGGGTCGGTCGTGTCGATGAGCTGGCCCTTGCGGGCCTTGCGCTCTGGGCGCGACCGGCCGGTGACGGTCATGACCGCGCTGCCCGGGGGCACCTTCAGCGCCGCGAGCTCAAGCAGCTCCACCGGCTTCCTGGCCGCCGCGAGGAGTTCTTTCATGCCGGGCACGCGCGGCACCGCGGCATCGGCGGACGCGGCCAGCACCGCGGGACCGCAGATCTCGAGCACCTGCACGCCGCCCGGCACCGCCCGCTCGACACGCAGCGCGCCGGCCTGGACCCCTGTTCCGGACACGGCGGTGACCTCGGCCACGGCCGGCCAGCCGAGCTCGCCGGCCAGCACGGTCGGGACCATCTTGGCCGCTACGTCCACCGACGAGTCGCCGGTGACGATCAGGTCCACGTCGCCGATGTGCCTGATCACCTCGGCCAGCACCGCGGCCAGCTCGGATCTCCCGGCTTCGGCCAGCGACTCGTCCTCGACGATCACCACCCGGTCCAGGCCACGGGACAGGGCGGCTTTGGACGCGATCGGCACCGCGACGCCCTTACCCCCGGCCGTCACGCCGATCAGCTCGGCGCCCGCTGCCGCGGCGAGCTGGCGGGCCAGCTCCATGGCCACGGGGTCGTAGGCGGACAGGCCCGGCTTCGCCCGGCTCCAGTCCACCGTGCCGTCGGCACGGACCGTGGCCTCCTGCGGGTCGCGGGTCCACTTGTAGGCGACCACAATCCTCATCGCGATCTTCCTGACCCTGGATTGGTTGTGCTCACCGCAGGCAGCTTCTCGCTATGACCATGCGCTGCACTTCGGATGTCCCCTCGTAGATTTCGGTGATCTTGGCGTCACGCCAGTTCCGCTCCACCGGGTAGCTTTCGGTATAGCCGTATCCGCCGTGGATCTGGATGGCCTTGCCGGCCACCCGGGTGGCGGTCTCCGATGCGAAAAGCTTGGCCATCGCCCCTTCGGTGGAATAGGGGCGGCCGGCATCCACGCACGACGCGGCGCGGTAGACCAGGAGCCGGGCCGCGTCGATCTCGGTGGCCATGTCGGCGATCATCCACTGAATAGCCTGCAGCGTCGCGATCGGCTTGCCGAACTGGACACGTTCCTTCGCGTAGGCGACCGACGCGTCGAGCGCGGCCTGGGCGATGCCCAGCGCCTGCGCGGCGATGCCGATCCGCCCGCCGTCCAGGGTCTTCATGGCGACCTTGAAACCGTTGCCCTCCCCGCCCAGCAGCGCGTCGGAGGGAATATGGCAGTCGGAGAAGTACAGCGGCGGCGTGCTCGAACCGCGGATGCCCAGCTTGTGCTCGGCCTCGCCGACGGAGAACCCGGGGGTGTCCCTCTCGACGATGAACGCGCTCATCCCCCGCGTGCCCGGTGCCGCCGGATCGGTCTTGGCGAAGACGACGTAGATCTCGGCGAACGGGGCGTTGGAGATGAAGATCTTCGATCCGTTGAGGACGTACTCGTCCCCCTTCAGCAGCGCCGTGGTGGTGCCCGCGGCGGCATCGGTGCCCGCGGCGGGCTCGGTCAGGGCGAAGGCGCCCAGTCGGCGGCCGGACGTCATGTCAGCCAGGTACCGGTCGTGCTGAGCCGGGGTGCCGAACGTGTAGATCGGCCAGGTGGCCAGCGAGCTGTGCGCCGACACGATGACGCTGGTGGTCGCGCACGCCCGTGACAGTTCCTCGATCGCGATGACGTAGCTCACATAATCCGCGCCCGCGCCGCCCACCTTCTCGGGGTAGGGCATGCCCATGAGGTTCAGCTCCGCCAGCTTCGGCAAAAGCTCAGCGGGAAAGCGGTGATCACGGTCGAGCCCGGCGGCGATCGGCGCCACCTCGGCGTCGGCGAACTCCCTTACCGCCTCGCGGACCAGTTCCTGCTCATCGGTCAGCTCAAAGTCCATGTACGAGCATCTCCCTGATATCGGCCATCACGGCCTGGATGAAGATCCGGATCCCCGGCCGCCAGATCGCCCGGCAAGCCAGGCAAAGCCAGATCCGGATGCGAA
>PMST01000509.1 GCA_003168295.1 Actinomycetota bacterium | reverse complement strand
TCCGTCGGCAACCTGTTCAACCTGGTGGTCCAGGTCCAGGAGAACCCGATCGTCGAGGAGACCGCCGATGGCGGCGCGGCCGGGTTGCCCGGTGCGGCCGCTCCGGCAGCGCCGGCTCCGGTGACATCCGCTCCGCCCAGATCCGCTCCGCCGAGATCCGCTCCGGCGGCCGCCGGAGCGGCCGGGTCGGCCCAGGCCACGACCCCGGCGGGACGGCGTCAGGTGCCGCCGGGCTCGGTGCCGCCGCAGGAGCAGGCCGCGCGTTCGGGCCAGGGTGGGGCCGCGGCGGCGAAGCGAGACGGCCGGGTCAGCGGTGCGCAGAGCGGTGCGGCTAAGCGAGACACCCGGGCCGGTGGCGCGCACGCCAGGCCAGCCGGGGCTCCGGCTGCCCCGGCCGCGCCCGTACCGGCGGGGCTCGCCCCGCGCCGGCCTCAGCGCCTGCAGTACTCGGCGCCGTCCGTGGACGGCGGAACGCACGTGGAAACCAGCCAGGGTCCAGGCTCTGACGACGAATTCGCCCGCGTCGGGCGGAACGACCCGTGCCCGTGCGGTTCGGGCCGTAAGTTCAAGCGCTGCCACGGCGACCCCCGGATGCGCCCCGACGCCTAGAGCCGTCTAGTCGGATAGCCGGGCCGCTCCGGCAACCTCACGAGGTGGATGAGCAATAGTCGAGGTGGATGAGCATAGTGAGGCGCCGGCAAGTGGCGACGAGCGCCGGGTGGCCCTGGAGCCCCGTAAAGATTGTGGCGGATCTGGGCTTCGGGGCGGATCCGGTGCATCCCGCTCCCCCCGATCCACCGCAAAGCCCCGATCCACCACGCAAATCGGGTTCCGCTTCACTCGTGGCGTGAGTGGTGAGACGGGTGAGGTCGCAGGCGTTTCATAGGAGCAACGAGCGGGCGATGGCGCGGCGCGCGGGGTGCTTAGCCGGCTATCAGCTCGGTGCAGAGCCATCGGGCTGGGCGGGGCGGCAGACCGGGCGCGGCCGGACGCGCGGGCAGGTGCTCGCAGCGTACGGCCAGGGCGCGCGACCGTGGCCCGAAGCTGACCACGACGGTCATCTCCACGGCGCGAGCCGTGGGACGCGACGTGAGGATCCGCTGAATCCTGGGCCGGTGCTCCGACGCCAGCAGCGGCATGAGCTCTCCGATGTGCGCCCGCACGCGATCGGTGGTGCAGGGGACGATCTGCCGCAGCGAGCGCGCCCCCGCCAGGATCTCGACGACCACCTGAGCGAACTGCACCGGCCAGGCGGGGCCCTGACGGTCCGGGGCGAGCGCGATCGTGGGTGAAGCTGAGCCCGCGGGCCGCGTCGGTTCCGAAGGCTGGCCGTTACCGAGGGGGTCCGCCCTGGCCGTGAGGGGGTCCGCCCTGGCCGTGAGGGGGTCCACCCCAACCGTGTCACGCCCCGCCTGGCACGCGGGGCCGTGGGCTTCGCAGTCGTAGGGTGGCGCGGTGTCGGGGACGGTGACGAGCCGCAGTGAGGTCGAGGGCATGCTCCTGGCTCCCGGATCCAGAGAATACGAAGTACCGCGAACGCCCTTGGCGGCCGTATTCGCATCAGGCTCCGGCTGGACATCGTTCTACCGCACGCCAGTGACATTTCGCCGGCCCGCTCGGGTCCTGCCTGGTCACCTAGGTTTCATGCACCGGACAAGCGATGTTTCCTCTTCCGGTAAATATGCATTTAAAATTGTTACTGTGATCAACGGTACGAAATTCCAGGGTGTCATCACGGACTGGGGCGGCGTGCTCACCTCCCCGATCCTGACCACGGTGCGGGCCTGGATTCAGGCCGAGGACATCGACTGGGCCAGCTACCGATCCCTGATGCGGAGCTGGGTCTTTGAGGCGTACCGCGAGGATGGCCGCCTCAATCCGATCCACGCGCTGGAACGCGGCGAGTGCACAGATGCCGAGTTCGAGCGGATGCTCGCCGCCGAGCTCCTGCGCGCGGACGGCAAGGCCGTGGTCGCCGAGGGACTGCTCCGCCGGATGTTCGCGGCCAGCGCGCCGATCCCTGCCATGTACGACACGATCCGCGCGCTGCGCGGCGCCGGCTTCAGCACCGCGCTGCTGTCCAACTCCTGGGGCTGTGACGAGTACCCTCGCGCGGACTTTCCCGCGCTGTTCGACGTGGTGGTGATCTCCGCTGAGGTCGGCATGCGCAAGCCAGAGGAACGCATCTTCCGCCACGCGGCGCACGCACTGGGGCTTCACCCGCAGGAATGCGTCTTCATCGATGACATCCAGGCGAACATCGACGCGGCGGTGGCGTGCGGCATGACCGGGGTGCTGCACACCGAGGCGGCGGCGACGGCCGTGGCGCTGCAGGATCTGCTTGGCGTGCCGCTCAGCTGGAGCAGCCCGGCCAACCTGGTGCGATAACGACCATCCAGGTAACGACCATCCCGGTCAGGGCCGCGCCACTCCGGCCGGTAAATCAGGTCGGACTATCTCGGATGCGCAACTCGATGCGATAGCCGCCGGGACCGGGCTAGCCTATGGGTCGTGGCGGACTATCCCCATCCGTCCAGCGAAGGCCGGTCGGCCAATATGCGCGCGAACCGGCGGACGGACACCAAACCCGAGCTGGCACTGCGCCACGCCCTGCACCAGCGCGGTTACCGGTACCGCAAGGATTTCCGGCTCGACCTGGCCAGCGGGAAGCGGGTCCGTCCGGACATCGCGTTCACCGCGCGCAAGGTGGCGGTCTTCGTCGACGGCTGCTTCTGGCACGCCTGCCCCGAGCACGGGTCCAAGCCGAAGGCAAATGAGTGGTACTGGTCCCCGAAGCTGATCAAGAACGTCGAGCGTGATCGGATCAACGACGCCGCGCTGATCCTGGCCGGCTGGACCGTGGTACGGCTCTGGGAACACGTACCGCTGGACGACGCGATCGCAGCCGTAGTGACGGCGCTGGGAGCCAGCCGCGAGCCCGGCCAGCCTCCCGAGCCCAAGCCCGGGCCCGAGGCCCGCCAGACTCCCGGGCCTGAGGCTGGCCAGTCTCCCGAGCCCGATGGCGGCCAGTCACCTCCAGACGCTTCGCTTAGCTGACCCCCGGCGACTGTGGCAGACTCTGGAGCACCATGCGCGTGTTCTTGCCGTCGACGCTGCCCGCCCTGGCCCGGGCCCTGCAAACTGGCCAGCTCAGCGACACTGGCCAGCTCAGCGACACTGGCCAGCTCAGCGAGGGGTCGGTGCCGGGGTTCGCGGTCACGCCCGCGCTGCGCGAGGCGTACGCCAGCGGCAACGAGGACGAGCTCGAGTACGCCGCGCTGACCGAGGCGGCCCGCGCCTCGCTGCGGCTGCTCGCGGCCGATCCGGCCGCACCGCCCCGGCGGGTCGTGCTGGCGGCCGAGCTGGCCGCGGACCAGGTGCGCTGGGATCCCCGAGACGCAGAGCCGGCCCGGGTCACGATCGGCGCGGTCCCGCTGGACAGCCTGGCTTCCGCGCTCATAGATGACGCCGAAGCGGCCGCCGATGTGCGCGGCGCGGTCGAGGCCCTGCCGGCCGCCGACACGGGCGACGAGGACGCCAGGTTCACCGTGGACGGGGCCGAGGGCCACGAGCTCGGCTGGTACGCCACCCAGGAGCTGTACTACCTGGTGGAATTACCGGCCCGGTGGGATCGTTCGACGATACAGGTATCCGCCTACACACCCCGAACGCCAGGAGCGATCGTGCTAGACGCCGTCTCCAGGACCCCAGTACCGGCGAACGAGCCGGTCAGGCAGTACCAGCAAGGTAGCCACGAGCGAGCCGTGCTGGAAAGCAAGATCAAGGAACTGGCCGGCCAGCGAGCCGAACTGACCATGACCATCGCAGGCACCCAGCAGATGGCCCAAGGCGGGCTGATCGACGTGGTGCAGCCGCACAACAAGGCCCACGTGCTCGGCCAGCTGGGTAACGCGACGAACGTGGACGTGGCGTCCGCGATTTACGCGGCTAAGCAGGCGGCCCCGGCCTGGCGGGCGCTCAGCTTCGATGACCGGGCCGCGATCTTCCTCAAGGCGGCCGAACTACTCGCCGGGCCCTGGCGCGCCTCCCTGAATGCCTCGACCATGCTCGGCCAGTCCAAGTCGCCGCTCCAGGCGGAGATCGACGCGGCCTGCGAGCTGATCGACTTCTGGCGCTACAACGTGCACTTCGCCCGGCGGATGCTCAGCGAGCAGCCGGAGTCGGCGCCCGGTGCGTGGAACCGGCTGGAGTACCGCCCGCTCGAGGGATTCGTCCTGGCCATCACGCCGTTCAACTTCACCTCGATCGCGGGCAACCTGCCCACGGCCCCGGCTCTGCTCGGCAACGTCGTGGTGTGGAAACCGTCGCCGACCCAGCAGCTTTCCGCCCACTACCTCATGCGCCTGCTCGAGGCGGCCGGGCTGCCGCCGGGCGTGATCAACCTGGTGACCGGGGACGGGCAGGCCGTCTCCCAGGTCGCGCTGACCCATCCTGACCTGGCGGGCATCCACTTCACCGGCTCGACGGCGACGTTCCAGCACCTGTGGCGGACGGTGGGCGAGAATATCGCGAGGTACCGCAACTACCCCCGGCTGGTGGGCGAGACCGGCGGCAAGGACTTCGTGATCGCGCACCCGTCCGCTGACCCGCAGAGCCTGGCGCCCACGCTGATCCGCGGTGCGTTCGAGTACCAGGGGCAGAAGTGCTCCGCCGCCTCCCGCGCCTACCTGCCCCAGTCGCTCTGGAACCGGACCCGCGATGACTTCATCGCCCAGGTCGAATCGCTGACGATGGGCGACGTGACGGCCGACCTGTCGCTGTTCATGGGCGCCGTCATCGACGCCCGGGCGTTCGCCAAGCACGCCGCGGCGCTGGAGCGGGCCAGGAGTACCCCCTCGATTCACGTCCTGGCCGGCGGCGCCGCCGACGACACCGAAGGGTTCTTCGTGCGCCCCACGGTGCTCCAGGGCGAGGACCCCGCCGACGAGATCTTCACCACCGAGTATTTCGGCCCGATTCTCGCGGTGCACGTCTACCCGGATGACGCCTACGCGCAGATGCTCGCCCAGGCCGCGGACGCCACGCCCTACGCGCTCACCGGGGCCATCATGGCCACCGACCGCCAGGCCATCGCCCAGGCCACGGATCTGCTCAGGTACTCGGCGGGCAACTTCTACATCAACGACAAGCCCACCGGCGCGGTCGTCGGCCACCAGCCGTTCGGCGGGGCGCGGGCGAGCGGTACCGACGACAAGGCCGGCTCGATCTTCAACCTGACCAGGTGGGTGTCCGCCCGCGCGATCAAGGAGCTTTTCGTGCCCCCGTCCGACTACCGCTATCCGCACATGGGCTAACCCCCAAGGAAAGGCGGCCCCAANNCGGCCCCAAGGAAAGGCGGCCCGAGGAAGGCGGCCCCAAGGAAGGCGGCACGGTGCGGCTCGGCGGTTTCTTCCCGCCCGCCCCGCAGGGCGGGGTAGCTCCGGTCCTGCGGGCCGAGCAGGTCCTGGGCCGCCGCCTGGATCCAGTGATGTGGTTCCAGTCCTGGGACACCCCGGAAGGTCCCGGCCGGTTCCGCCCGGAGTACCTGGACGGCCTGGAAGGCCGCGATGTCGTGATCACCTGGGAACCGTGGCGGTCAGGAGCAGGCCCGGACCAGCCGGAGTACGCCCCGGCGGCCATCGCGGCGGGCCGGCACGACCGGTACATCCGTGACTGGGCCCAGGCGGTCAGGGCGGCCGGCCGGATCATTCACCTGCGACCGATGCACGAGATGAACGGAACCTGGTATCCGTGGGCCAGCCCGGACGGCGAGCGCCGCCCGGCGGATTACCTGGCGGCCTGGCGGCACATCCGCTCCCTGTTCGCGGCGGAAGGCGCCGTGAACGCCCGGTGGATCTGGTCGCCCAACGGCGCCGACGTCCCGGCCGGGAACGCGATGGAGGACTACTACCCGGGCGATGATCAGGTCGACGTGCTCGGCTGCAGCGCCTACAACTGGGGCACGACGCAGCCGTGGTCCCGGTGGACCTCGTTCCGCGACCTGATGAGCGCCCCGTACCGGCGGCTGACCGCCCTGGGCCCGCAGCCCGTCTGGCTGTGCGAGACGGGCTGCACCCCGCGCGGCGGCCGCAAGCCCGCCTGGGTCCGCGGCATGTTCGCCTCGGCGGCGGCGTTCCCGCGCCTGGACGCCGTGCTGTGGTTCAACATCGACAAGGAAACCGACTGGCGGGCCACCGAGCCCCCGCGGGTCGCCGCGGCGTTCCGGCCGCGCTGATGCCGCGGCGGCCGGTCCACCCAGCCGATTAGTCGGGTTCCGTGCCGGTCTCGACTAGCCTGTAGCACGCAGACGGATTGATCCATCGCAGCGGAGGACGCTATTCACCGGCTGGTTCTGTGGAACATCGACCTGACCTTGGTCGACGTCATCAAGGTGACCCGGGCGGCCTACGCGGAGGCGTTCCGGGCCATAACCGGACGGCCGCTCGTCAAGCTGCCGCAGATGGCGGGCCGGTCGGAATCGGAGATCTTCTTCGACGCGCTCGCGCAGAACGGCGCCGACGTGAGCGCGGGCGGTACCGCGGAAAGCCTGCTCGAGCCGTTCAGCGCCGAACTCGCCGCCGCCTTGCAGGCCCGCAGCGATGATCTGGTCCGGGACGGGCAGCTGCTGCCGGGCGCGGCGCAGGCGCTGGCCGCGGTGGCCGGGCTCGACGGAGTGGTGCAGACCGTGCTCACCGGCAACAGCAGGCTGGGCGCGGTGCTGAAGCTGCGCGCCTTCGACCTCGATCGCTTCGTCGATTTCGACATCGGCGGCTACGGTTCCGAGGCTTATCCCAAGGGCACGCTGCTGCGGGTGGCGCGGCAGCGGGCGGCGGACTCCCGCGGCGTGAGCTTCGGTGAGAACGCCACCGTCTACGTGGCGGACTCACCCCGGGACGTGGACGCGGCCAAGATCGGCGGCGCCCGGTCGCTCGCGGTGGCCAGCGGCCGGGCCAGCGCGGCCGAGCTGCGCGAAGCAGGCGCCGACGCGGTGCTGCCCGACCTCACCGACACCGCCGGGCTCGTCGCCCTCATCACCCGCCTCACCGGGCCGCCCGGGTAGCCAGCATCCCGGGAACCCGCAGTTGCCAGCCGGGCCGGGATGCCGCGATGCTGAGAGCATGAATGCGAGCGAGAACGACCTGACCAGCCGCGGCTACGGTGCGGTGCTCTGGGAACCCGATGACAAGACCATCCGTGACGCCCGGATCACCCGCTTCATGACCTGGCTGGCCGACGGCCACGGGCCGCGGTGCGGCGGCTACAACGAGTTGTGGCAGTGGTCGGTGATGCACCCGGCCGCGTTCTGGGCGGCGATCTGGGACTACTTCGAGGTTCTCGGCGAATGGGACCACGACGTCGCGTCGGTCCTGACCGGCGACACCATGCCGGACGTGCACTGGTTCTCAGGAGCCACGCTGAATTACGCCCGTAACGCCCTGAGGACCGCCTGGATCGATCCGGACCGCCCCGCCATAATCTTTGATTCGGAACGATCACGGGCCGGAGCCCTCACTTACGCTCAACTCGCGGCCGAGGTGGCGCGGGTGGCCCGGGGCCTGCGCGCGCTCGGCGTCGGCAAGGGCGACCGGGTGGCGGCGCTGCTGCCGAACGTGCCCGAGGCGATCATCGGCCTGCTCGCCACCGCGAGCCTGGGCGCGATCTGGTCCTCCTGCTCGCCCGACTTCGGCGCCCGCAGCGTGACCGACCGGTTCGCCCAGATCGAGCCGAAGGTACTGATCGGCTGCGACGGCTACGGGTACGGGGGCAAGGAGTTCTCCCGGGCCGCCATGCTGGCCGAGGTCGTCGAGGCCCTGCCCGGCCTGTCCGGCGTGGTGCTAGTAGATCTGCTCGACGAGCCCGCCGGGTCGCCGCCGCCGGATCTGCCCCACCTGACGGCCTGGGCCGACCTCGGAACGGCCGGGACCGCCGGGGCAGGAGGCTCGCACGAGCCGGAGTTCGAGGAGGTGCCGTTCGAGCACCCGCTGTGGGTGGTGTACTCCTCCGGCACCACCGGGCTGCCCAAGCCGATCATGCACGGTCACGGCGGCGTCGTGCTCGAGCACCTCAAGGCGCTCGCGATGCACCAGGACCTGCGGCCGGGCGACGTCTTCACCTGGTACACCACGACCGGCTGGATGATGTGGAACTACCTGGCCGGGGGACTGCTGGCCGGCGTCACGATCGTGCTCTACGACGGCAGCGCCACCTACCCGGACACCGGCCGGCTCTGGCAGCTGGCGGCCGAGCACGGCGTCACCTACCTGGGCGTGGGCGCGCCCTACCTGGTCGCGTGCATGAAGGCGGGCCTGCGCCCGGGCGCCGAGGTTGACCTGTCCAGGCTGCGCGGGATCGGCTCGACCGGGTCGCCGCTGCCGCCGGAGGGGTTCGACTGGGTGTACCAGCAGGTCAAGCCGGACCTGCTGCTCGGCTCGTTTTCTGGCGGCACCGACGTGTGCACGGGTTTCGTCGGGCCGAACCCGCTGCTGCCGGTGCGTTCCGGCGTGATCTCCGGCCGTTGCCTGGGTGCCGCGGTGGAGGCCTACGACGACGACGGCAAACCGGTGACCGGCCAGGTCGGCGAGCTGGTGATTACCGTTCCGATGCCGTCGATGCCGGTCGGCTTCTGGAACGATCCGGACGGCGCCAGGTACCGGGAGAGCTATTTCGACACCTATCCGGGCGTCTGGCGGCACGGCGACTGGATTGAGATGCTGCCCGATGGCGGCTGTGTCATCTACGGCCGTTCGGACGCCACCCTCAACCGCGGCGGCGTCCGGATGGGCACCAGCGAGTTCTACCGCGTGGTGGAGGCGTGGCCCGAAGTTGCGGATAGCCTGGTCGTGGATACCGGCAGGTTCGGTTCCGATGACGGCCGGCTGATCCTGTTCGTGGAGGCCGCCGAAGGATGTGAGCTCGACGATGACCTGAAGGGCAAGCTGCGGGCCGCGCTGCGGGCGCAGCTCTCGCCCCGGCACGTACCGGACGAGATCCACCAGGTGCCGGGGATCCCGCGTACCCTTTCCGGGAAGAAACTGGAGATCCCGGTGCGCAAGATCCTGCTCGGCACCGAGCCGGAGCGGGCCGCGGACCCGAACGCACTGGCCAACCCGGAGGTGCTCGCTTCCTTCGGCAGGTTCCGGGCGGGCGCTTCGTAGTTACTTAAAGAAATCGCACGGTCACAATGGAGTGGCAAGGTGCTCGGGTCAGAGAAATTCGGGACGAACCGAAGTTGTTGAGTTAAGTCGGCGGGCCAGGTGAGTGGACACGAAGGAGTGGACGCGATGCCGGATAGCAATGTGGACGAGGCCAGGGAAGCGCTGCTGGCCCAGGCGGACGAGGCGTGGCCGGACGACCCGGCCCTCGACCCTGAGGTGCTGGGCCGCAAGGGTGACAACGTCTCCTCCTACCTGCAGGCTTACTACCAGCGCATCGCGACCGAGGACCTGGCCCCGCCGGCCCGGATGGCGGCGGTCGGGCAGGCGCACGCCCGGCTGGGCCTGCGCCGGCCGCAGGGCCGGGCGCTGGTGCAGGTCCGCGAGCCGGGGGAGGAAGACCGGGTCGGACCATCTCACATGGTGGTGGACATCGTCATCGACGACATGCCCTACCTGGTCNNTCGGTCACCACCGAGCTGAACCGGCACGAGGCCGAGATCCGGCTGCTTGTCCACCCCGTCCTGCGGGTCCGCCGCGACGTAGCCGGCACCCTGCGCGAGATCCTTGGTGTCTGCGGCGACGACCCGATCCCGTGCGTAACGGTCGACGGCACCGAAGAGCTCACCGAGTCCTGGATCCACGTGGAGCTGGGACCGCCGGGGGACCGGGTCGGCCGCGACGAGCTCGCGGCGGACCTGCGCCGCGTGCTGGACGACGTCCGGGTCGCGGTGGAGGATCAGCGCCGGATGGGTGAGGTGGCCCGGACCCTCGGCGACGACCTGGCCGGGGTGCCCGGCAGTGATCTGGCCGAGTCCGGCGCGCTGCTGCGCTGGCTGGCGGACGGCAACTTCACCTTCCTCGGCTACCGCGAGTACGACCTGGTGCCCGCCGCCAGCGGCGTCGGCCTGCGCCAGGTACCGGGGACCGGGCTCGGCATCTTGCGCCACGACCGGCCCGGCCGCGACGAGGTGACGCCGCTGTCGCCCCAGGTCGTGGCCAGGGCGCAGGACCCCGCCGAGCGGCTGGTGCTGGCCAAGGCCAATTCCAGGTCCACCGTCTACCGCGCCAACTACCTGGACTACGTCTCGGTCAAGAAGCTCAGCCCGGCCGGGGAGGTCACCGGGGAGTTCCGGTTCCTCGGCCTGTACACCCACGCGGCGCATAACGCGCCCATCGCGGGCGTCCCCGTGCTCAGGCGCAAGCTCGCCCAGGTCCTCGCCGCGGCCGGGCTGTCCCGGGACAGCCACGACGGGTCGGACCTGGTCGAGATACTCCAGGATTATCCGCGCGAGGAGCTCTTCGAGATCNNACCGGTACGGCCGGTACATGTCGTGCCTGCTGTACCTGCCCAGGGACCGGTACACCACCGAGGTGCGGCTGCGCGCCCAGGGCATCTTGATCAAGGCGCTGCACGGCGTGTCCGCGGACTACAGCGCCACCGTCGGCGACTCGGCCCTGGCCCGGCTGTACGTGGTCGTCCGGGGGGAACGCGGACGGCCGTTGCCGCAGGTGGACGCCGCGGCCCTGGAGCGCAGGCTGGCCACGTCGGTCCGGTCGTGGGATGAGGACCTGGCGGCCGAGGCGACCCGGGTGCTCGGCGAGGAGCGAGCCAGGACGCTGCTCGACCTGTGCTCGGCGGGCATCCCCGAGACCTACGAGGCGGACGTCAGCCCGCAGGACGCGGTCGACGACCTGACCACGATGGTCGACCTGCGCGAGTCGCGGACCGCCTTCGCGGTGCGGCTGGTGCAGAAGCCGGAACGGTGGACGCTGGTCGTGTACCGGTCCGGCACGCCGATCACGCTGTCGCAGGTGCTGCCGCAGCTGCAGCACATGGGTCTCGAGGTCGTCGACGAGCATCCGTATCAGTTCACCGGATCGTCCGGCCACGGTTCGTTCTGGATCTATGAATTTGGTCTTCGGGTCCCGGTCACCCCGGCCGCAGCCGGTACCCAGTCGATATTCGAGGACGCGCTGACCGCGCTGTGGCACGGCCAGACCGAAGACGACGGGTTCAACGCGCTGGTCCTGTCGGCGGCCCTGAGCTGGCGTGAGGTCAACCTGCTCCGCGCCTACGCCAAGTACCTGCGCCAGGCCGGGATCCGGTTCAGCGAGGACTACCTGCAGCGGGTGCTGCGGTCCAACGGGGCCATCACCCGGCTGCTGGTCCGGCTGTTCGAGTCCCGGTTCGACCCGGCCAGGCAGAACGGCGCGACCGAGCGCTGCGAAGCGATCACCGAGGAGATCCGCGGCCAGCTCGACGAGGTGGTCAGCCTCGACGCCGACCGGATCCTGCGGACCTACCTGGCGCTGATCGACGCGACGCTGCGCACCAACTACTACCAGCAGCAGCGCCCCGGGTCCGGAGGATACCTCGTGCTCAAGCTGGACCCCGGCAGCGTGCCCGGGCTGATCTCGCCGCGGCCCAAGTTCGAGATCTTCGTCTTCTCGCCCCGGCTCGAGGCGGTGCACCTGCGCTTCGGCCGGGTGGCGCGCGGCGGCCTGCGCTGGTCGGACCGGCTCGAGGACTTCCGCACCGAAGTCCTGGGCCTGGTCAAGGCGCAGGAGGTCAAGAACGCGGTCATCGTCCCGTCCGGGGCCAAGGGCGGCTTCGTGTGCAAGCGGCTGCCCGATCCCGGTGACCGCGAGGCGTACCAGGCCGAGGTGCTCGCCTGCTACCAGACCTTCATCGCGGCGATGCTCGACGTGACCGACAACATCGAGGGCGGCAAGGTGGTGCCGCCGCCGGACGTGGTCCGGCGGGATGGCGACGACACCTACCTGGTGGTGGCGGCGGACAAGGGCACCGCGACGTTCTCCGACACCGCCAACGAGGTGGCGGCCCGGTACGGCTACTGGCTGGGCGACGCGTTCGCCTCCGGCGGCTCGGAGGGTTATGACCACAAGAAGATGGCCATCACCGCCCGCGGTGCCTGGGAGTCGGTGAAGTGGCACTTCGCGGCGCTAGGGATCAACCCGGACACCGACGACTTCAC
>PMST01000457.1 GCA_003168295.1 Actinomycetota bacterium | reverse complement strand
GGCGGTTCACGCTCGCTACCTGAATCACACGTCGTCACTCTGCGCTTCCGCCTGGCGGTGTCCAGTGCGTACGCCTTCATGGCCAGGGGTAGTAAGAGGCCTGATAAACGGCCCCGGCAGTGACGAGATCCCCGAACCGCCCCGACCTGACCGGGCAGGCCTTCAGCGCCTCCCCAGTCCCGGTAAACCGGCGCGTCGCAGGTTACTTCAGATCCGCCCGCGCCCGGACACCTGCTGTCCCGGCCATCGATGTGCCCTTGCGAGAATGCCCGCATGGAAGGACTCGCGTGCCCCTGCGGCCTCGGAGACGACTATGAGTCGTGCTGCGGGCGACCTCACACAGGCACGCCGGCGCCGACCGCTGAACCTTTGATGCGCTCCCGCTACAGCGCATTCGCCGTCGGGGACGCCGGTCACCTCCTGCGCACCTGGCACCCGTCAGGCCGTCCGCGGACCCTCAGCCTCGACCCGGCACTGCGGTGGACCCGCCTCGCCGTCCTGGAAACACGCGACGGCGGGCTCTTCGACGCCACCGGCACGGTCCAGTTTCCGTGCCATATACGTCCAGCAGGGGCAGCGTGGCGTCCTCGCGGAGACCAGCAGGTTCGTCCGGCAAGACAGACACTGGACCTACCTCGGCCCCATTGACCAAAGGGCGCCTTCCTTTCGCGCTATCACCCTGAAGGTGCCATGCCAGACAACCCAGGAAACGGCTCCCTGCCGATCATGGGAGCGGGCGGCAGGGAAGATCGCGCAAGATTACTGAGAAGAGATCTGGGTCATCGGCGTGCTAGGCAGGTGGCAGCTTCTTGGTCGCGCAGGCGTTCTGCCAGGCCTGCGGCCATTCCCGCTACAGTCAGCAGGTCGATTAGTTCCCCGGCGGTCCGGGCCAGTAGCTTGTGGCGGACGGGTGCCATCCGCAGGCGCAGGAACACGCGGCTGCGGCCTGGTTCGCTGCTGACGGATTCCAGCGCCAGTGACCAGGTCAGGCTGGTGCGACCACGGCGGGACCGGTAGACCAGCGCGCAGGGCGGGGTGATCTGGGCTACCCGGAAGGTTTCGTTGCGGCCCCCGTAGTCGGGTATGACATCGCCCGTTTCCAACCGCAGCCAGGCGGGGTTCAAGGNNCTTGCCGAGCTGGACCAGCCAGGGCCAGACCGCCTCAGGCGGGGCCGCGACGGTGAAAGCCCTGTCCATGACGACATCGGCCGGTTCGACGAGCGCATCCCCGGGACGGCCGGTTTTCTTCTCCGCATCGCTGGCCTCGACGCTGCTGAACATCACTGGCCAGCCAGCGCGGGTTCGGTTGCGAAAGCGTCTACCATGCCCTTCTTATACCGCAAGCGGGGAGTACCCGCCTGACGGCGGAGTCTTAAGGTGCTCTCGTGTACGCGCCAGTCCGTGTGTTCGTCCGTGGCGGAGCTTCACACGGTTCTTGACCAGTCGGCGAAGGAGCATCATCGCGGCTAGCGGATGATGCGGTTGCGCGGCCACCGGGCCGCATTCGCTATCCCATGATGGGCTGCGGGTAGCACCGTCCAAGTCGGCCCTCACATGGTCGGTGTCCACTCAATAGGTCCACCGGGGCCCGTATCGGACCGCGGTTCGGCCGCAGGCCGTAGGGCTATCGCTCCCGCTGATGTGCGGACTGGGCAACAGTCCGGCCCGCGGGTCTAACTGGAGCCATCTGCATCCGCCGATCGGACAATCAGCCCGGGGACCTTGCTCTTGGAGGCAGCGAAGTAGACGGCCACGAAGGCGTCGATAGCGAAGGAGGCGGTGGGGCTAAGGAACGCCACAGCGATGGCGACGAAGTAGACCAGACCCCCCAGCAGCGCCCGGCGCGCCCCGGCCGGGAACGCGGGGCGGGCAGGCTCGGCGACCAGCTCCGGATGCGCCGAGAGATAGCGCCATCCCCAAGTGAACGACAAGCCCATCATGAGCATCGTGGCTGCATACAGGACTGCTGCAGCCCGCGCCTGGGGGACTCCTTGACCGGCGTAGTTCGAGGCAAGCGCGGTCGGCCACGGGATGATGGAGATGAACAGCAAGAAGGCCAGCGTTCGCTCTAGGAACCGCCGGTCGATGGAGCGGACCGCGCTCATCATTCCGTGATGCTCGATCCACAGGAGGCCGATCGTCACGAACGACACCAGGTAGGCCACATACGATGGCCACTGGTGCAGCAGATCGTGGACGAGCTGAGTCGAGTGGGCAGGCTTGGGCAGGTCCAAGACCAGCAGGGTCAATGCGATGGCGAAGACGCCGTCGATGAGCGCGTGAAGTCTTCCTGGTCCCAAAGCTGGTCACCCACTTCGTCAGATGGCAGGAGTTGTGCTACCAGCACGCAGGTTACGACCTGTGGCGAGCGTCACGAGCCTGTGCTCGCCGCGAGCGTTGCCGAGCGCCCCTGTGGGGCAGCAAATGGGCGATGACTCCGAAGGGATAGCCAGATGCGGCGAGGCATGACCGGGCGTTAGGCAGCCGTCCTACCCGCACAGATCAACCACCTCTGCGCCCATCAAGACTGGCCCATCCTGTCAATGGCCAAGTTGCGGTCCCCGGTGGTGGCCAGTTAAAAGTCCCCACCCCTCGGGTTGATCAGGTCTTGTTCAAGGTGGTTCCTTTCCTGGCAGTCATTGGCCGTTCGAGTCCTGGGGCCGGTTCCTGCCCGAGCACACCACCGCCGTCAGCCGGCGGCCGAACCGAGTTCGTCGCGCAGGTAATCGAGCGGGCCGGGCCTCGCTCTCGGCGTCGGGCCGAGAGCGAGGCCCGGATAGCCATGAGGAGGTTCGCGCGGTCGAGTCGCATCGCCTCGAGTTTCCGCCCGTACCCACCGGATGTCGGCGAGCACGGCGGGCTGGGCGGCGGGCGCCCTGTCAATGAGCTCATAACAGCCTTGGAGCGGGCTTGCGGCGTGCGGTCGGCGACCGGTCAGGTTGCGGTCATACCGTGGGGCTATGAAAGCCATAACGGAGTCTGCGCGCTTGCTGGTCGTGGACGACGAGGCGACGATCCTGGAGCTCCTGTCGGGATCGCTGCGTCTGGCGGGGTTCGAGGTGGTGACGGCGGCGAGCGGCGGCGAGGCGGTGCGGGCCGCCGCCTCATCCCGGCCGGATCTTGTCCTGCTGGACGTGATGATGCCGGACGGTGACGGGTTCGAGGCGCTCCGCCGGATACGGTCCGGGGGTTCCGAGGTTCCGGTGATCTTCCTGAGCGCCCGGGACGAGGTGCCTGCCCGCGTCCGGGGGTTCGACGTGGGCGGGGACGATTACGTCACGAAGCCGTTCAGCCTGGACGAGCTGCTTGGCCGCATCCGGGCGGTGCTGAAGCGCACTCGGCCGGACGCTCCCCGTTCGCGGTTGCGCGTCGCCGACCTCGAGTTGGACGAGGATGCGCACGAGGTCAGGCGAGAGGGTGCCGTCGTCGCGCTGACGCCCACTGAGTACCGGCTGCTGCGGTTCTTGATGGTGAACGCGGGCCGGGTGGTCAGCAAAAGCCAGATCCTGGACCATGTCTGGGGGCACGACGACCCGGACCGTGACGGCAACGTGGTCGAACCGTGCGTCTGCTACCTGCGGCGCAAGGTCGACCAGGGGCAGCCGACGCTGGTCCACACCGTCCGCGGCTACGGTTACGTGCTGCGGATCCCGCCCCCGTGAGGATCCCGCTGCCATGAGGAGGAGCCGGTGGCCGGCGGCCGTGCGGGGTGCATCGCTGCGAACCCGGGTGATGGCGGCCGCCGCGCTCCTGGTCGTCTTGACCTCCCTGGTGACCGCGGTTCTCGGTACCACACTGCTGCGCAGCTACCTGCTTTCCAGGACAGACTCCCAGCTGCAGGACTTCGCGACGGTCGCGAACGGGATCGTGGCGCGGCAGCACCTCCAGCCGAGTGGCAGCAGCCGTCCCCGGGGGCTGCCCGCGCAGTTCCTGGTCGAGGTGATCAGCACGGACGGGAAGGTCAGCATGGCGGGCGGACCGCTGGGCGCCGCGGACGGACCGCCGCTGTCCGCCGCGCAGCTCAGGGATGTCGGCACGCCGTTTACCGCAGCCGCGAATACGTCGGGGACCTCCTGGCGCGTCTTGGTGCAGCAGGTGTCCGGCGGAGGTCATCTGGTCATCGCGACCAATCTCGGCGACCTCAATAGCACGGTGACCCGCCTGGAGGTTGCCGACGCGATCGCAGCGGCCATAGCCGTCGTGCTGCTCGCTGGCATCGGCCTGCCGCTGGTGCGGGCCAGCCTGGCACCGCTTCGCCGGATCGAGGCGACGGCCGTGGCGATCGCGGGCGGCGACCTCTCCCGCCGCATTGACCTTGCGCCGGGCAACACCGAAGTTGGGCGGCTGGCCGAGGCGCTCGACATGATGCTGGCCAGCATCGAGGCCGCCTACCTGGCGCGCGCGGACGGTGAGGCCCGCGCCGTGCGATCGCAGGACCGGATGCGGCGTTTTATCGCCGACGCCAGCCATGAACTGCGGACGCCGCTGACCTCGGTGCGCGGGCTCGCCGAGTACGGCCTGCAGCAGGGCGACGGCGCCAGCCCGGGGGAACTCCTGCGGCTAATGGGCCTGGCCGCCCGCGAGGCCGACCGGATGGGACGGCTGGTGGACGATCTCCTGCTGCTGGCGAGATTCGACGCCGGGCGTGCCTTGGACCGTCAGCCCGTCGACCTGGCCAGCATCGCGGCCGAAGCCGTCCAGCAGGCCCGCCTCGTGGCCGTCGGGCGGCCGATCAAGCTCGAGGCGGCTGAGCCGGTAGTCGTGGACGCCGATGCGGAGCGGCTGCGTCAGATTATCGACAACCTGATCGGCAACGCCGTCCAGCACACCCCGCAGCAAACGCCGGTAACGGTGACTGTGTCGATCACGGCTAGCAGCGTGCAGCTCACCGTGGCCGACCGCGGGCCGGGCATGACGCAGGAGCAGGCGTCGCACGTGTTCGACCGGTTCTACCGGACCGACGACGCCAGGACCCGTGCCCATGGCGGCGCCGGGCTTGGCCTGGCCATCGCGGCGTCGCTAACCGCGGCCCATGGCGGTGAGCTCACCGTCGACACCAAGCCCGGCGAAGGAGCCGCATTCCACCTGCGCCTCCCGCTGGCAGAGACCTTCAGGTGATCGCAACCGAATCGCAAGGCCAGATTTTTAACCGTTTTGCGTGGCACGGCGTTATACGGAACGGCAGCGATAAAGCAAGGTCATGCGCCTTAAGCGAATGAGACCTTAGGTGAATGATCGCTTTGCGCGGATCTCACGATCGCGCGTTCCTTGGCCTTTCCTTGCGGGGCGTTTGCCCAGAACTTGGGAATAAAGCGTGTTACGCAATCTATCGGCTTGCTTCCTGGTTTCCTTCCACCGGGGCTTCAGTGTGGGCTGGCATAACTTGAATTAACAGCTTAGGCGACAGGGAGTTAAAACAATGTTTTCCAGTAAACGGTCTAAGGTCATCACATCAGGAATGGCGGCCGTCGTGATCGCGGGCGGTGCCTACGGGATCGTTGCCGCCACTTCCAGCAGCAGCACCACGACCACGGCCAGCAGCAGCAGTAGCGGCAGCAGCCACGGCTTTGCCGGCGCAACCGGAACCGGCAGCGGATCCAACGCTCGGTCGGGGCCGGCCGCGGGCGGCTCGATCGGCACGGCCAGCAACGTGTCCGCGTCCGGTTTCACGCTGACGACTTCAGCAGGCCAGAAGGTGACCATCAAGGAGGCGTCCTCCACCACCTACGAGCAGGGGACCAGTCCAGCCTCAATCAGTGCCGTCACCAACGGCGCACCGGTTCTCGTGCTGGGAACAACCGACAGCACGACCATCACGGCCACCGAGGTCATCGTGCAGCCGCCCACCAGCAGCGCATCCAACCCTGGAGGCAAGGTGATCGCCTACTCCAAGGGGACGCAGGGAGCCTCTGAGACAGTTGGTGCGATCCCGTCGGACTACACCCAGGGGTCAGGGACGCTCGCCAGCGGCACAACCGCGGACAAGGCGACCGAAGCCGCGCTAGCCGCCTACCCGGGTGGCGTTGTCGACCGAGTCGTAGAACTGGGCAACGGCGATTACGAGGTGCACTACATCGGCGTCAACTGGCCCCATCACATCTTCGTCAACCAGTCCTTCGAGGTCATCGGCGCCAACTCGTAGCTGACGGTGCGTCCGCCGGTGACCAGAAAGTCTGAACGGCTACCGCTGGCGGGTAGCGGGCCTCCTGCGCGAGGTCGTCGAGCACGGCGACGATGGCCGCGATGTCGTCTCGGCTCATCTGGCGGCGGCCGGTCGCCGTGCGGATCTCAGCTTGGGCGGTTACCTTCTTGGCCTGGGTCTCGGTGATTCACGGGCCGATCACGGCCCGGAGATGGACCATCCGATGATCCGGCCTGTACCCGTCAGCACGCACCGTCGACCTTGAGTGCAAAGTCCGCGGTCAGCCCGGAATGCGGGGCGCTTGGCTGGCCCCGCCGCCCGCATCCCGCCCGGCGAGCGGCCCTCACCGAAGCGGTTGAGGCGTTGGCTGTTGCGTAGGTCAATAGCTGTATGGCGTCTTGGTTCATGAATTCGCTTCGCTCCGCCCTCTTGGTCTGCTATGAACCTTCTTCGCGTTATTCATCGCTCTGCTCGTTGTCCTGTCCAACTAGAGGCTGCGAGGAAGCTGACCATTGCCGTGGGATTCGCATGGTTGGTCTGGACGTCCGGGCAGGAGGGCGTCCGGATTTAGGTTGCGATTTCGGTGGCCGGGCCGTGCCGAGCTCGCCGAGGCGGGATCGCGGAGAGATGCCATGGCGGCAATGCGACCGCCTGGGGACCTGTTACGGCGTCCGGTGACTGTGCCCACCGGGCCCGGAAGAGAAGACCTTGTTGATCACCCCGCCACCGGGCACCTCAGCCTGTTCGAGGGCCGCCCCGGCGTGGGGCGTCTGTCTGCTAGCAGCGGCGGTTATGCCTGGATCGGGTTTTGGGGCGGGTAAGTTGCCGTTGGCCGGAGTGCGTCGCCTGACTGATTCCGCTTGTCCCTGCGTGCGGAGTGCGCTCCAGCCGAGGCGCCCGGTCACGCTCTCGAGCACGTCCCCGACTTCCAAGCCGCGATTAGTGATGGTGACGCTGTTCAGTGTCATGGCGTGCCCCCTGCTGCGCATCTTGGCGACGTGCACGGCCCGGCCTACCTGAGATCCTTCTTCGATGTAGCGCAGGTCGATGGTGTTGTCGAACAGGAACATCAGCCCGTCCAGGGAGTTGCCGGGCACTCCGTGGACGCTGGTCTCGCTGGTCAGGAGCAGGGAACTGCCCCCCGCCCGGACAAGTCCGACGAGGCTGCGCATGTAGGCGGCGAAGCGGTCCTCCTCGCGGGCGGCCATTGCCAGCTCGGACAGGCTGTCGATGACGACGCGGCTGACGTGGCGCCTGCTGATCTCCGAGCGCACGGACGTGGCCAGGACATCGAGGTCCAGATCGCCCATCGGGACATAGGAGATCACGAGCTGCCCGGAATCGTGGTAGGCGCCGACATCCCAGCCGAAACCGGCGGCCACGCTGGTCAGCTGAGCGGCAGTGTCCTGGAACGTGACGTACAGGCAGTCTTCGTCCCGTTCTATCCCCTGGACGAGCCAGCGGAGCCCGAAGACCGTCTTGCCGACGCCGGAGGGGCCGGTGACGAGGCTGGCGTCACTCTGCCGCGCGCCGCCGCCCATCAGCTCATCCAGGCCGGGGATCCCGCTGGGGACCTGGCCGGTCAGCGGGGCCTCCGCCTTCGGGACCAGGGTCTCGAGGCGCGGGAACACCTCCACCCCGTGCGGGCCGATCCGGAAGGTGTGGTTGCCCGAGCTGTGGCTTCCGCCGCGCATCTTGACGATCCGCAGCCACCGCCGGTCCAGCGGCTCGCGGGGCTCATACTCCAGCTGGATGATGCCGTCGGCCAGCGAGAATACAACCTCGCTGCGCAGCTCCTCGGCGGTGTACTCACCCAGCAGCAGCAGCACCGCGTTGCTGCCGGAAAGCCGGCCGGTCAGGTCGTACAGCGCGCGGCGCATGTCCCGCTTGTCGGCAAAGTCGCCCAGCATCTTGGCGCTGTCCACTACCACGACCGCGGGTTCCTCATCCAGCGTCTTGCGGACGATCTCCGATACCAGCGCCGCCAGCCCGTCCTCGCGGTCAGGCGCCAGGTAGTCGCTCATGTGGAGGTACTCGACCATAGGCCCCAGGGCCTCCGGATCGAAGAAGGAGAACTCCTCCAGGTGCCGGACGAGCTTGTTATGCGGCTCGGACATCGTCGTGTAGTAGACGCACCTCTGCTCAGCGGTGGCCGCGGCAAAGCACATCTGCTGCGCCAGGATCGTCTTCCCGGTGCCCGGCACACCGGCCACGACCACAACCGACCCCGGCTCCAGGCCTCCATTGAGCACCAGGTCCAGCCCTGCCACGCCGGTAGACACGTGCGTCAAAGCCCGTCACGCCCTTTCTCCAGCAAGGTATTCACGATCATGATGAGGTCCTGGTCGCCGTAGGGCTTGTTCAGGATCGCGTCGGCGGCGCCCGCGAGGTGGGTGTCCCCGCTCGCGGCGAGGATCGGGATGCCAGCCACAGCCGGGTCACCACGCAGTCGCCTGATGAACTCCACGCCGCCCATGACCGGCATCATGACGTCGGTCACTATCAGATCCGGGACCCAGTCCTGCGCTGCCTTCAGCCCGGCGGCACCGTTCTCAGCGACGGTCACCTCGTGCCCCTGCCTCCGCAAGACCCGGCCCACCAGGAACCGCTCGTCCGGCTCATCATCAACTACGAGAATCCTGGCCATCCAGGGGCCCGCCCTCTCCGTGATGCAACTCTAAGTGTTAGTCATACCACCTAGTGTGACTGCCGTGACAAATCCGCGGTCAGCTCGTGGCGCCACAGAAGATGGAACAGCACCGGCAGCACCGCGATCGGGTCGCCGGCTGCCTCCGTCCCGGCCATCAGCGGCGCCGTCGCGGCGAATACCCGTTGCAGCGCATCCGCCGGCCCCGGCTGGTCATGGCCAGGGACGCCGGTACCCGGCCAGCAACCGCACGCCCAACGTCACGATCCCATCAGCGGCGCCCACCAGCCGGTACTCCCACCCCACCTGGGCGCAGGCCTGCCCGGTTGCCTCGAACTTGGCCATATCCCGCGCGGGCCCGCCGCTCGGCGGGCCGGCAGTCGATCACCACCGCTGAGCCGTCCGCGCGGAGCGTTCTCTCCGTGAAGACACGCCGGATATTCTGACTACACTCCGTGCACAGATATGACCGAAAACGCAGTTCAGGGAGCAACGCCTACGGAGAGCTACAGCAACTTCGGTCCAGGGCGCCCAGCACGATCGCCACATCGTCGGTGACCCGCGGCTTGCCCGGCTTCGGCGGGTCCTCCAGCCCGCCGGTCCCCTTCCGCCGCTACCGCTTCTTCCACAAGATCACCGTCGGCTTGGACACCCCGGTCCGCCGTGCGATCGCCTTCGTGCCGATCCCGTCTCGGCGTGCCGGTAAGGCTCGTGCCAGGAAGTGCCAAGTAGCTGACGAGTGGTGCCTGGCAGCCGGCTACGAGTGGCGGATCACCCGCAGGGTCCGCCGGGAGCCGAGCCTGGCGCCTCCCGGACGGTCGCGGCGGTCCTCAGCGAGCTCGCCGCGGTCCTTGCCGCCGGTAATTAGCCGGACTTCGTGTCCGTGCCTCGCGGTCAGGACTCAGTCGGTGGGGCGGTGCGGCGCAATGAACCCGCCGCCCGGTAGTAGCTCGCCGGTGTCTTCGAAGATCACGACGCCATTGCAGAGCAGGCTCCAGCCCTGCTCGGGATGGCTGACAATGGTGTGCGCCGCTTCGCGGTCCGGAGCCGAAGGCGCCGGACAGGGCGGTGTGTGTGGGCACATACCAGTGCCTCTGGAGTTCATCGTGGGTCTTTTCGGTTGGTGCTAGAGTGCCGCAGCTCATGCTGCGATAAGACGTCTTCAGTTAACCCTGGTGGCGGCCGGACGGAAACGGCCACTCCGAACAAGGCCCATCACCAGGCCCGATCACATTCCTTGCTACACGGGGAACGGTCGGCTTGTTTCGGGGCCTGCCCGGGGGCGGACGCGCTCACCTCGGTCGCGGCGACGCGCGGATCATCGTGGACCTGGCCGCGCTGGAGTTCATCGACTGCTGTGCCCTGGGTGCGCTGGGCCGGGTGCGGGCGCAGGCCCGGCAGGCCGGCGGTGACCTGCTGCTCGCCGCGCGGCGCGGGCCGGTGCGGCGCATCCTGGCCCTGACCGGCCTGATCGATGTCTTCTCCGTCCACGCCAGCGTGGAGGACGCCATGCGGACCATCACGCCGCTGGTTCACCTGGCCCGCGCCGGCCAGCAGTTCCAGGCCTGGCCGTAGGGCCGGTACAGCTGTCATGGTGTTGATCTGCCACGGGCTCCTTGCTGCCGGGTGAGGCGATTCAACCCGGCATTTCGCCCCGCATGGCTTATGCATCGGGTGGCTTGTTCGCTGGCTGGCGGGGGGCTCACTGCCGTCCGCAGCAGGGTGGATCTTGCGGTCTGATGGTTACGCACGGCAGGGTGGGGGATCGGTAGGGCATTCATCCCTTGTTCCAAGGAGCTGGCTTTGCGCGTCTTGATGCTCGCTGCTCCGGGTGCCGGCAAGGGCACCCAAGGTCTGCTCATCGCCGAGCACTTTGGCGTCCCGCATATCGCGACCGGTGACCTGCTGCGTGACCATGTCTCGCGGGAGACCGATCTGGGGCAGCAGGTCAAGCGGTTTCTGGACAGGGGCGATCTGGTCCCGGACGGCATCGTGC
>PMST01000373.1 GCA_003168295.1 Actinomycetota bacterium | reverse complement strand
TGCTCCACCGCGTCCCGGAACCGGTGCAGCGAGCCGACACCGGGATTGCCGCCCCAGGAGAAGATGAGCTTACGCACGCAGCCCGCGCCGATAAGCTGGTCGTAAATCAGGTCGGGCGTCATCCTGATCAGGGTCAGGTTCCGGCGCCGCTGCCGGATCACCTCGTGCCCGGCGGCGAACGGGATCAGGTGGGTGAATCCCTCCATGGCGACGGCGTCCCCGTCATGGATCGCGCGCTCTACGGCTTCGGCAAGTGAGACGATTTCCGCCATTATTCTCCCGTCTGCTGGCCTACGCTAACGATACCCCCGACTGGCCGCCATGTGCACAGTTGTTCGCATGTCGGTCGAAAGCTCACGGCTCATCGGTAACTACGCAGCTAGCCGTGCGGGGTTCGCAGGCGCGGGCGCCCGGAAGATGCGGATTTTTCCAGCCTAAGCAACCACCTTGCTTACCGAGCTTCGGGGTCCTTGGGGTCCTCGGGGTCGGCGGCTTCGGCGGCTTCGGCGAGGGCACGCTGCGCGATCGGGAAGGCCCGGTTGGCGACGGGGACGCCCGCGTACACCGCGACCTGCAGCAAGACCTCCTGGATCTGCCCGGGCGTGAGGCCGTTGCGCAGTGCCGCCTTGACGTGCATGGCCAGTTCCTGCTCGTGCTGCAGGGCGGCCAGGACAGCCAGCGTGACCAGGCTCCGCTCCGGCCGGGACAGCCCGGGCCTGGACCAGATCTCCCCCCAGGCATAACGCGTGATGAGGTCCTGGAACGGCTCGGTGAACGGGGTGGTAGCCGACACCGACCGGTCCACGTGCTCGTTCCCGAGGACCTCGCGCCGCACCTTCATCCCGCGCTCGGCGCGCTCGCCGTCATCCATGCTGCGGCTCCTGCAGGTTCAGGGCTTCATGGGCGTCAAGGGCGGCGGTGGTAAAGGCATCCGCCGCGCCCAGGTAGCCGGCCGGGGTAAGCGCGGCATCGATCTGCTCGGCGGTGATGCCGGCCGAGACCAGCTGGTCCTCGAGCTTGGGCACGGAAAGCAGTACGTCGTTTAGTGGCAGCCCGGCGCTGACGGCCCGATCGGCCGCTTCGGCCACCAGGTCGTGCGCCTGGGCCGGGCCCAGCACGCCGGTCAGCAGCGAGGTGAGATTCTCCGCGAGCAGCAGGCCCTTGGTCGCGGCCAGGTTAGCGGCCATCCGCGAGGTGTCCACGGTGAGCCCGGGCAGCAGGTCGGCGGCCCAGCTCGAAGCCGACCCGGTCAGCCGCAGCAGGGCGGTCAGCGGCTCCCATTCCGCGTGCCACGCGCCGGCCGCGCGCTGATACTCCTGCTCACCGGCGGCGACGAGGGTAGCGAGCAGCCCGGGGACCTGCCGGGTGCAGCCGAGGATGGCGATCGAGGCGACCGGGTTGTGCTTATTCGGCATCGCGGAGGAACCGCCACGGCGCGGCGCCGAAGCCGGACCGCCACTCCCGCCCTGCGCCCCCCGCCGGTTCGAGGCGGCCGCGCCCTCGCTGACCTCGCCGACCTCGGACTGGGCCAGCAGCGTGACGTCCCTGGCGATCTTGCCGAGCGCCGCCGCGGTCCGGGCCAGAGCCGCGCCCAGGTCGATGATCCGCAGGCGGTCGGTGTGCCACGGCAGCACGGGCAGGGCCAGGTCGAGCTCGTTCGCGAGCAAGGCCGCGACCTGGCGACCGCGATCGCCGAGCGAGGCGAGCGTGCCTGCCGCGCCGCCGAACTGCACGGCCAGCCGCCAGGAACTAACCGCCGCCAGCCCTTCGCGGGCCTCGTCCACGGCGGTCATCCAGCCCGCGGCGGTCAGGCCGAAGGTCACGGGCACCGCCTGCTGCAGCAGCGTCCGGCCGATCATGATCGTGGACCGGTGCTCGCGGGCCAGCCCGGCCGCGGCGTCAGCGGCCCTGGCCAGATCGGCCAGGATCACGGCGATCGCCCGCCTGGCCAGCAGCATCGCGGCGGTATCCACGATGTCCTGGCTGGTAGCTCCGCGATGCACGGCGCTGACGGCCGTCTGGGGGACCCGCCGCGCCAGCTCGCGGGCCAGCCCGGGGACCGGATTACCGGTCAGCGCCGCGAGCTCGCCGAGCTCGTCGACGTCGAAATTGGCCGCCTGGGCCGTCGCCGTAACCGCCGCTCCCGCGCCCGCGGGCGCCATCCCGGCCTGCTCGAGCGCCCGGGCGAGCGCGGCCTCGGTGTCCAGCATCGCTTGCAGCCAGGCGGTGTCGCCGGCCTCGACACCGCTCCGGCCGAAAACCCCCCCGAACAGCCCCCGCGCGTTCGGCTGTTTGTGGTCAGGCATGTCCGAGATCAGTCCTCTCCCGTATCCGGTTCACCACGATAGACTCCCGGACTCCTCTGTATAGCCACCAATGCTTCAGCTGACTCCTCTGATGACTTATGGTCTGAATCATGACCGAGCATGCATCGCGCGATTCCCGCCCACTTCAGCGCCGGCACCTTGTCACCGAGATCCCCGGGCCGGTCTCACTCGAGCTTCAGGCCAGGCGCGAGCGGGCGGTGGCCCGCGGGGTCAGCTCCTCGCTGCCGGTGTTCGTCACGGACGCGGGCGGCGGCGTGATCGTGGATGCCGACGGCAATACGCTGATCGACTTCGGGGCCGGGATCGCGGTGGTCTCGGTGGGGAACGCGGCTCCCCGGGTGGCCGCGCGGGTAGCCGAGCAGGCCGCCAGGTTCACCCACACCTGCTTCATGGTGACGCCGTACGAAGGGTACGTCGAGGTCTGCGAAGAGCTGACCCGCCGGACACCGGGGACCTACGACAAGCGATCCGGGCTGTTCAACTCCGGCGCGGAGGCGGTCGAGAACGCGGTGAAGATCGCCCGGCACGCGACCGGGCGGCAGGCCGTGGTCGCATTCGATCATGCCTACCACGGGCGGACCAACCTCACCATGGCGCTGACCGCGAAGAACATGCCCTACAAGGACAAGTTCGGCCCCTTCGCGGGTGAGATCTACCGGATGCCGATGGCTTACCCGCTGCGCTGGCCAGGCGGCCCCGAGGCCTGCGAGGCGGACGCGCTCGACACGGTGAAGAGCCTGATTCATACCCAGATGGGCGAGGACAACGTGGCGGCCGTGATCATCGAGCCGATCCAGGGCGAGGGCGGGTTCGTCGTGCCGCCGGACGGATTTCTGCCCGGGCTGGCCGAGTTCTGCCGCGAGCACGGGATCGTCTTCATCGCGGACGAGATCCAGACCGGGTTCTGCCGTACCGGCGACTGGTTCGCCTGCGAGCATGAGGACGTCGTCCCCGATCTGATCACCACGGCCAAGGGAATCGCGGGCGGGCTGCCCCTCGGGGCGGTCACCGGGCGCGCCGAGATCATGGACTCTGTGCACGTGGGCGGCCTGGGCGGTACGTACGGCGGTAACCCGGTGGCCTGCGCGGCAGCGCTCGGCGCGATCGAGACCATGGTGGAAGAAGACCTCGCCGGGCGGGCGCGCCGGATCGGCGAGGTGATGCTGCCCCGGCTGCACAAGCTGGCCGAGACCTACCCGGTGATCGCCGAGGTGCGGGGCCGCGGCGCGATGCTGGCGATCGAGCTGACCAGGCCGGGAACCCTTGACCCCGACCCGGCCACCACGGCGGCGGTCTCCCGCGCCTGCCACCAGGCCGGGCTCGTGACGCTGACCTGCGGGACGTTCGGCAACGTGATCCGTTTCCTGCCACCGCTCGTAATCGGCGAGGACCTGCTGGACGAGGGACTGTCCATTCTCGAAGACGCCTTCGCGGCCGTCTGACGGCAATGGTTCATGCAGCCGCGGCCGGGCGGAAACTAGGCCAGCGAAAACTGGCGCCGGGCAAGGCGGCCAGCCGGCAGGAGGAGCTTGGCCGGCTGGTCACGGCGGCCAAGGCGAAGCCGTTCTGGCTCGACCAGTCTGACGCCCCTAAAGCCCGCGAGCCGGTCCACGGCGACCGAACGTGCGACCTGGCGGTGATCGGCGGCGGGTTCACCGGACTGTGGACCGCCCTGCTGGCCAAGGAGGCCAATCCGGGCCGATCCGTGCTGGTGATCGAGGGCAACCGGGTGGGCTGGGCCGCCAGCGGCCGCAACGGCGGCTTCTGCGACGCGAGCCTGACCCACGGCGCCGCCAACGGGCGGGAGAGGTTCCCGGCCGAATTCACCACGCTGCAGCGTCTGGGCATGGAGAACCTGAACGCGATCGAGACCGCGCTTGGCCGACACGGCATCGACTGCGGCTTCGAGCGGACCGGCTCCATCGAAGTAGCCACCTCCGATCACCAGGCGGACCAACTCCGCGAGACCGCGGAAGCCGACGGCGGCGCCTTCCTCGACGCCGGCGCGATGCGAGCCGAGGTGAACTCCCCCACCTACCTGGCGGGCAGGTGGGATAAGGACGGAGCCGCTATGGTCTCACCAGCCAGGCTTGCTTGGGGCCTGGCCGCCGCCTGCGAGCGGATCGGCGTCCGCATCGCCGAGCGCACGCCCGCTACCGGCCTGGCCAGCGACGCGGACGGCGTGACGGTGCGGACCTCCGATGGCGTGGTACGGGCCAGAAAGGTCGCACTCGGCACCAACGCGTTCCCCTCCCTGGTGCGCCGGCTACGCCCCTACATCGTGCCGGTCTACGACTACGTGCTGGTGACCGAGCCCCTCACGGCGGCGCAGCTCGCCGAGATCGGCTGGCGGAACCGGCAGGGCATCGGCGACGCGGGAAACCAGTTCCACTACTACCGCCTCACGCAGGACAACAGGATCCTGTGGGGCGGTTACGACGCCATTTACCATTTCGGTCACCAGGTCCGGATGGCCTACGATCAGCGGCCCGCCACCTTCGTCAAGCTCGCCGACCACTTCTTCACCACGTTCCCGCAGCTGGAAGGCATCGGGTTCAGCCACCGCTGGGGCGGCGCGGTCGACACCTGCACCCGGTTCTGCGCGTTCTTCGGAACCGCGCACCACGGCCGCGTCGCGTACGCGCTCGGCTACACCGGGCTCGGCGTGGGCGCGAGCAGGTTCGGCGCCCGGGTCATGCTCGACCTGCTGAGCGGCGAGCGGACGGAGCTGACCGAGCTGGAACTCGTCCGCAGCAAGCCGATTCCCTTCCCGCCCGAGCCGTTCGCCTACCTGGGCGTTCAGGCCACCCGGTGGTCCCTGGCCCAGGCCGACCGCCAGTTCGGCCGCAGGAACCTGTGGCTGCGGGCCCTGGACGCGGCCGGCCTGGGCTTTGACTCGTAAGTCTGAGGCCGCGCCGTCACGGGGGTACCGGATTGCCGATTCAGTCGGGCGGGCTCGGCGCGGCGCATTCGACCCGGAAAATGTCTTGGCCACCCGAAAGGGCCGTCTGGCCGCTGACCGGTGCGTCAAGCTGGCTATCCGAGCTGCTGAGAAAAGCACGCATGGCGCTCACATACGAGGAGTTGCTCATGTGCGCGGGGTTACCGTTCACGGCTAGATCGGCGAACCGCAGTGGGAGGTCGGTGCTGACACCTGGACCAGTATTCTCAAACCGTATGACAGAGATCGGCTGTTCGCTGGCCATGTCCGCGAGCGCCACATCAAGCCGTGGGTCAACCTGTCCGGCGCCCAACTGTTTCTTGGCTGCGGGGGAGAGCTGGATCAGACTGTTGCCCAGCAACCCGGTCCCCTCCTTTATCCGGCTTGCCACGCCTGCGCTGAGCGCGGAGTGGTAGGCCAAGGCGCCGTGGGGTGCGATCACGCGGATACTGACCGCCGCAGCCCCGGAGCCAAAGGACGCGAGGACATCCGGTGCCCAGGCAGCGTCGATGTTGCTGCCGAACATGCTGCGGACGGCCGCCGTCACGACGACCACAGCCGAGGTGACAGGAGGATTCGACGTCGGCTCGAGCACGAGCAGGTTGCCCGCAGGAAAGCCGGCTGTCCTCAGCGCAGCGCACATCACGTGATCGCACGACACGACGTCGGCCAGGTCAACTTGCCGGGCCACCCAGCTCGCCGCCTGAAGGCGCGTGGCGGCCTCCTGACCTTGCATGGCGGCGGCGCTAGCCGCGCCGCCGCCGCCTGATGAGTCCGCGATGTGCAAGGACACCGCCGTGATCAACGACCCGGCCGCTACGAGGACAAGCGCGAAGGCGGCCATGCGCACCTTGCCGAAGCGCCGGGGGCCCGGTCCTCCCTGCGTCCTGTTGTCCGGCGGTGTTGGCCTGACCTCGACGGACAAGGCAGATTTATGGTCCGCTGGCGCTTTCCCGTCGGGCTTGGACTCCGGCCCTTTCCCGTCGGCTCGGGACCTTTGAGCGGGCTCACGCGTGATCGCATGGCCGGGCTTAACGGCAGAGCTCGCATTAACGATGCGCTCACGCTTCACTGCGTGCCCGCCTTTAACGCGGCGCCCAGGCTCAACTTCGTGCTCATCCTTAACGGCAGGCTTAGACCGAACAGGACTTTTCTGCTCGCCGTTGACCTTTTCGATCTTTTCCTCGACCGGACTCCTAGAGCCGCCCGCAGGCTCCGATGCGGCACCGCGCCGCGGCGGCTCGGCCGGATGCTCCTGGTCCTGTCCGGTCGCCGCCGCCCGCTCTGCCCTTACCGCAGCCTGGATGCGCTGCCGCATTTCCTCCGACAGCACAGGTGGCCCTGAAGACGCCGACCCATCTCGGGCCGCACCTCGTACCCGCTGCGGCAAGTGCCTGCTGCGGTCGTCATCTCCCATACCCGTCAAACCCCCTGCACGGTACGCACATCGGGACGTCGCGAACCGCCCGGTATAGCGCAGCACAGGATCAACGGCTATTCAAGCGAGATTACGAATTGTGATGGTTATTATGCAGACATCGGACCAGCGTAGGAAGCCGACTCCGCGTGCCGGATGCGATCGGGGAGACTTTCGGCCAAATTCGCGGAACACCCCCCGTGCGAGCGAACCTACCGTTACCGTCTGGTTTGCGGTGTCTCTTTTCGTACGGCAGCGTTGCGTTAAGTGACACATCCACTACTTTAAGTGAGCTGCGGGGGGGTTACCGTGCACCCCTTGGCATGCCTTTGATCACAGGCAGGTGCCATTTATGGACCTTGGCCCAGCGACGCACCGGTCGGCGCAGCCTTCCGCGTCGGCCGCGGCCGACCCGGAAGCCGGGGCTGTTGCCTCGCGGCTTCCGGAAGAGACGGCTGCTGCCTCGCACCGGGTGGGCCGCTCGGCGTGGCAGCGTCTGGGTGGCAGCTGGCCCCTGGCCGCCATCCTTGCTGTCCAGGCGCTCCTTTCGCTCAGGCTCGTTCGGGCTGACACGGCGTTCGAGGATGAGGCGACGTACCTGTGGGCCGGGCACCTGGAGTGGGGGCACCTGCTGCACGGCACCCCGCTACCGCCGTTCCCGTCGTACTTCTCCGGATCGCCGGTCATCTATCCACCGCTTGGCGCCCTGGCAGATAGTGTCGGAGGCCTGACTGCGGCCCGGATCTTGTCCCTCGTCTTCATGCTGGGGGCAACCGTCGTGCTGTGGTCCACGACTAACCGGCTGCACGGGCAGCGGGCCGCCTTCTTTGCCACCGCGTTGTTCGCGGTCCTCGGCCCGACGCTGCACCTGGGCGCGTTCGCCACCTATGACGCCATGGGGCTGTTCCTGATCGCGCTGGCGGCCTGGCTGGTGGTCAAAGCCGGGGATCGGCCGGACGCGACCGTCTGGATGCTAGCGGCCGGGGTCACGCTAGCGGTGGCCAACGCTACCTCCTATTCGTCCGCGCTGTTTGACCCCATCGTGGTCCTGCTGGCCCTGGTCATCGCTTTCCCGAAGCCAGGCGGCAGGCTCGCCGCCGGCCGAGCCCTGTCCCTCCTGGCTATCGTGGCCCTGCTGATCACGCTGGGCTTGCTGATCGGCGGCAGCCGCTACCTGCACGGGGTCGAACAGACAACGCTGGCCCGGGCCGGCGGTACGGACAGCGCGCTGTCCGTTCTTGGCAGTTCCTGGTCCTGGACCGCGGTCATCGTCGTGGCCGCTCTGGGCGGCGTCATCGCCAGCTGGGTCATCCTGCCCCGCCGCGCGCAGACGTGGCAGCTGACGCTCCTGGCCGCCGCCGCTCTGCTCGTGCCTCTTGAGCAAGCGAGCCTGCACACCACCGACTCGCTGAACAAGCACGTAGACCTGGGTGCCTGGTTCGCCGCCATCGCCGCGGGCTACGCCATAGACAAGTTCGTCGCCGCGGCGCCCGTGGGGAACATGCGGGCCATCACCGTCGGGGCTTGCGTAATCGCGCTTTCCTTTCCCGCCTCACTCGGCGCCGACCAGTCGCAGGCGTTCTCCACCAGCTGGCCGAACTCCTCCGCGTTTATAGCGCTCCTCCGTCCGCTGGTCGATCACGACACCGGGCACTTCCTGGTCGAGGACCCTTCCATAGCGGAGTACTACCTGCACGTCGGGAGTTCGTGGACGCAATGGTCGAGCACACGAAACATCATCGGGCCGGGAGGGATCCCGACCGGCGGCCCGAGTGATAAAGCGGGGATTGTCGGACCCGGCAACGCTGGTATCTTCGCCGATTACATCCCGCCTTATCCGGTTCCTGCCTACTTTTCCCTGATCGCGCTGAGCTTCTCCGACACGGTGTCCCTGGACAACAAGATCGCCGCGGACGTAAAGCGCAGCCGTCACTACGGCAGCCCCCAGCTCGCCCCATACGGGCCTGGCCCCCGTGGCCCGGCGCTCGGCAAGTACCTGATCTGGCGCGAGCGGCCGTCGTGAGCAGCCCGCAGGCTCCTCCCGGAACGATCGCGAGACCGATTACCCTCATCGGCCGACGGCACAAGCGCTGCGGCCTGGTCCCGCCGCCGCCCCCGGATGACGTTGAGAAATACTCCTACATCCAGCGGAACCTGCTGTACCTGACGACGATCATCCTTCTCGGCTCGGGTTGCCTCATCTTCAGCCAGCTCAGGTTCGAGGCAAATGACCTCGCGCTGTCACCGTTCATTTTCTTCACCGCCACCTACGTCATCTACCAGGCGATCAGCCTGCCGGTGAATTTCACCGGAGCCGGGTTCGACCTCGCCGCACATCAGGCCCGCATCCAGGCGTGGCACCCGACGTCCTATCCGGACGTGGATATCTACCTGCCCATTTGCGGCGAGCCGATCGAGTTGCTCCGCAATACCTGGACCGCCGTGCTGGGTCTCATCGAGGACTACCCGGGCGAAGCGCGACCCTATGTCCTGGATGACGGGCCGTCCAGCGAAGCCCGCTTCATGGCCGAGTCCTTCGGTTTTCGCTACATCCACCGGCCGGACTGGCCCGCCGGCAAGAAGGCCGGCAACCTGCGCTACGCGTTCTCCCAAACCAGCGCGGAGTACCTGGTCATCCTGGACGCGGATTTCGCGCCACGTCGCGACTTCCTCGCCGAGACGCTCCCCTACATGGGCGATCCCGCGATCGCGATCGTGCAGAGTCCCCAGTATTTCAGGAGCAGCCCAGAGCAAACGTGGATCGAGCGGGCCGCGGGTCCCATCCAGGAAGTGTTCTACCGGACCGTTCAGGTGGCCCGCAACCGGCTGGACGCGGCTGTCTGCTGCGGGACCTCCGCGGTCTACCGGCGGACCGCGCTGGAGCCCTTCGGTGGCCCGACACTCATCCCCTACGCCGAGGACGTGCATACCGGGCTTGACGTGCGCCGGGCCGGCTGGTCTGTGACCTACATCCCGATTCTGCTCTCGACCGGGATTTGCCCCGACAATCTCGATGCTTTCGTGCGTCAGCAGTACCGCTGGTGTTCGGGGAACGTCGGCATCGTGTTCTCCTGGCGGCTGTGGGCGATCCCCATGCGGCTCCCGGCCCGGCTGACCTATATCTCGGGGTTCTTGTACTACGCCTACACCGCCCTGCTCACGTTCTTCGGGCCCATCATCCCCATCGTCATGCTGGCTTTTCTCCCCGGCCAGGTCAAGCTGCGGAACTTCGTCGCCCTGCTCCCCGCGATGTTCACCGGGTTCGTGCTGTATCCGCTGTGGCATCGTTCCCGCTTCGGGCCCGGGGTATGGCCGCTGGGCATCGCCCGCGGCTGGGCGCACGTGTTCGCTATCTGGGATGGCGCCTGGGGCAAGTCGATGAGCTGGCATCCGACCCGAACGCCGGGGAGTTCGCTGCGGCGCTTTCGGATCGGTGTCACGTACTGGAGCGGCAGCGCGGCCGTCCTGTGGCTGGCGCTGGCCATCTGGCGGACGGCGACCCTGGGTTCCCCGCAGTTCGCGGTCCTGTTGCTGTTCGGCGCGCTTAATCTCGCCGTCGTGAGCCGCGTTATCTTCCCCGGGGGCAACGCGGCATGAGGTCCCGCCTGGTGATGATCCTGGCTCTCGCGCTCGCCGCGGTCGCCGTTGCCGTGACGGGTAGCCGGCTGGTCAGATCTTCACCGCAACACCCGCCGGCGCACGCCTCCCTGACGCCCGCATTGGCTTCCTACCTGGGTGTCTTCGAGCCTGGGGCGCCCCCTAGTTACGCTCCGATCGCCGAGTTCGCAAAGGCGGCGAACAGGCAGCCGAACCTTGTCGGCTATTACAGCGGCTGGCTGGAGCCGTTCGACACGTCATTCGCGGAGATGATTCACCAGCACGGCGCTATCCCGTTCGTGCAAATCGATCCGACCGACGCGTCCGTCGCGGGGATCGCCGCCGGCCTCGATGACGATTATCTGCGCTCCTATGCCGACAGCGTCCGGGACTTCAGTCACGCCGTGGTCATCGGATTCGGGCACGAGATGAACGCCAACTGGACCCAGTGGGGATACGAGCATGGCTCGCCGTCGACGTTCGTGGCGGCGTGGAAGCACATCGTGACGCTGTTCCGCCGTGAGGGCGCCGGCAACGTCACGTGGCTGTGGACGATCCAGGCGGATGAGCCGCATTACACCGGCCCGATCGCCTCATGGTGGCCGGGCCCGAAATACGTCAGCTGGGTCGGCATCGACGGCTACTACTATCAATCTTCCGACACCTTCAAGAGCGTGTTCGGCAAGACGATTACCCAGGTCCGAGCGCTCACTACCAGGCCGATCCTGTTGTCGGAGACCGCCGTGGCAGCTGACGCAGACCCGTTCGTCAATATCCATGACCTGTTCAGCGGGATGGTGACGGCTAACACGCTCGGGCTGGTGTGGTTCGACAAGGACCAGCAGGGCGTCGTCAAAAACGGCCAGGACTGGCGAATCGAAGGCGACAGCCAGGCCTACGTCCCGTTCAGGCTGAGCGCCCGTGAGGACCTAGCGCCAAATCCTCTGGGTGGCTAGGCCAGGACTGAAGACATCATGAGCCAAGAAGACCAACTGCAACCGACGCTGCTCGGCAGCCAGCCTGCGCCGGGGAAGGCCAGGCACTTCGAAGCAGCCGGGCCTCTGGTCGATGTCGGGCTGCCGCAAGCTATGCCGGTCCCTAGTGCTCTTACCCGGGATCACGATGGCCAGGGGCCGATAGCACGATGCTCCGAGCAGCCCGGCAGGCGCAGCCGGTGGGCCGACAAGCGCAGCCTGTCGGCTGCGCGCTGGCCGCTGTTGGTGGTCCTGGCCGTGCAGGGCGCTCTGTCCCTCCGGCTCATCTGGTCTGACACGGCATTTCAGGACGAGGCTCTCTACCTGCGGGCCGGGCATCTGGAATGGGCTCACTGGCTGCACCAGGCGCCGATACCGAACTTTCCCGCGTACTTTTCCGGCGCGCCCGTGATCTACCCGCCACTTGGCGCTCTCGCCGACAGCATTGGCGGCCTTGCTGCCGCCCGCATTCTGTCGCTGCTCTTCATGCTGGGGATCACGAGCCTGCTGTGGGCCACGACCGTCCGGCTGTACGGGCGGCGGGCTGCACTCCTGGCGGCGGGATTGTTCGCTACCCTCGCTGGCACGCAGTTCCTTGGCGCCTTCGCGACCTTCGACGCGATGGCGTTGTTTCTGCTCGCTCTAGCCACATGGCTAGGTGTCCGGTCTGCGGACTGCCGGTCCCGGACAAGGACAGCTCTTCTCATAACCGCTGGCGTTACCCTGGCCGTAGCTGACGCCGTGAAGTACGCAACCGCCCTGTTCACTCCGGTCGTACTCATTGCCGTGGCGGTGGCAGTATGGCGGCAGCACGGGGGTGCTGCGTGGCTGACCGCGGTCCTCACCATGCTTTGCTCGTGGTTCGTGCCGGTCTTCGCCGTTATCGTCGCTGGCGGACGAGAATACTGGCTGGGCATCACGACAAGCACCCTTTCGCGTCCCCAGTCGAACGTCCCCGTGGCGACGGTTCTGAGGAGCGCGTACGTCTGGACAAGCCTGATTGTGGTCCTCGCTGTCCTTGGCGCGGTGCTGGCCGGCCGCAGCAAATCGCGCGGTAAATTTCTGCCGGCCCTCCTCGCGGCCGCCGCCCTGCTCGTCCCGGCTGAGCAAGCCAGGATCCATACCACGGTCAGCCTGCAGAAGCATGTGGTGTTTGGCGCCTGGTTCGCTGCGATCGCAGCGGGTTACGCCATGGCCCGGCTCAGCAGGGTGGACCCTGGCCGGGGCTGGGCAGCAGTTATGGCCATACCCATAGTCGCCTCCACGCTATTCGGCTCAATGGGACAGGCGGCCGCCCTTCATAATGTTTGGCCGAACGCGGCCGGGGTCGTCAAGGCCCTCCACTCGGCAGTCCGTTATCACCCGGGCGAG
Source organism: Actinomycetota bacterium (assembly GCA_003168295.1). The sequence continues at coordinate 2,437 of PMST01000373.1, read as the reverse complement.
TACCTGGCGGAAGACTACGACGTTGAGGCCTATTACCTGCGTGCTGAAGTTCCCTGGCAGCGTTGGTCAAGCACCTACTACTTCAGCTATCAAGGAATAAGCCCTGGAGCGTCCTCCTATACGACCGCGATCGATGACCACTACTTCTCGCTGGTGATCCTCAACTTCGGGGACACCGTGACTACCGACACACAGATCACCGCCGACATGCGCCATGCGGGCGGCTACTACGTCCTAACACGGACCGGCCGGTTTACCATCTGGGCATCACGGACGCCGGCATCAAATCCGCAATCCGGGGGTAATCTTGACCGCTACTAAGCCCTTGATTGCCGAGCAGGTGCAGCAAATTTACCTGCCCCGGCCTCCTAGGGACCGGGAAAAGTACAAGTATTTCGGCAGCCCGCGCCGCTGGGTGTTCGCGTGGCTGCTTATCGCATCCGCGGGCGTGCTGTACGGATACATCCACGTGGCCGAGCGCGCCTGGCTTGTCACGCCGGTTATGTGGCTGCTGCTCATGGTCATGGTGCCGCCCGTCGCGGTGAACTTCTGGCTGCGAATGGGGCGTCCGAGGCTTACCCTGGCGGAGCACCAGGCCACCGTAGCCAGCTACCGGGAGGATGGCGAGACGGTAGATGTTTTCCTGCCCAGCTGCGGTGAGCCGCTAGCTGTGCTGAACAACACCTTCCGCTACGTGAGCAAACTTAAATGGGACGGCCCCAAGGCTGTCTACGTACTTGATGATTCCGTCCGGGAGCCCGTACGCGACCTTGCGGACCACTACCAATTCCGGTACATCGTGCGTCCTGACCCTGGCGTGATGAAGAAAGCCGGTAACCTTAGCTACGCCCTCACCATCAGTGCCGGGGACTTCATCGTGGTGATCGATGCCGATTTTGCGGTCCGCCCGGAATTCCTCTACGAGACGATGCCCTATTTCTCCGACCCCAAGGTCGGAATTGTCCAGACAGCTCAGTATTACGATGTCGGCCGCCGGACATTTTCTTACATCCAGCGCTACGCGGGAACCCTGCAGAACATCTTTTTCCAATTTATCCAGCCAGCTAGAGACCGTTACCGGGCGGCAATCTGCGCGGGCACCAACCTGGTTTACCGCCGCGCCGCCGTCGTAGCTGCAGGCGGCTTCGCATGGGTACCGATCGGTGAGGACGTCCACTCTGGAGTCAAACTCGCCTGGGCCGGCCACGAAACCCGTTATCTGCCCCTCTGCCTGGCCACCGGCGTGGCACCTATCGACTTCCCGTCCCTGGCGAACCAGCAAGCCCGCTGGTGCCGATCCTCGATGATGGTAATGATCGATAAGCATTTCGTGGAGGCACCGTACAACTGGAAGCAACGAGCCGCCTTCTGGGCAGCATTTCTCTATTACATGTCATCGGCTGCGTTGCTGCTCACCGGCCCGTTCCCCACGCTGACGATGATCTGGTTCTATCCCGGGCACATTTACCCGCACAATTACCTGCCGCTCCTGCCCGCGCTCGCAGCTACTCTTTTTGTGTTCCCCATGCTGAGCCGAGGCTGGCGCCCTACCATTTATCGGGTATGCATGATCAACGCGTGCTGTCACGTGTATTCGATCTGGTACGCGATCCGGGGGCGTGTCGCCGAATGGGTCCCAACCGGCGCCTCGCCAGACCGGGGACAGGTTCCGGTCATGGTAAACCGGATCCTTTGCAGCTGGGTCGCGATATTTCTGACCCTCCTCTGGGCGGGCCTGGCNNAAGGAATGAATCTATGAAGCATCGCAGCGGCGAGGGCCGACCCGGCCACAGGAGACTTCTCACGACTGTCGTGGCCATCCTTGCTGCGGCGGCGATCGTGGCGGGTGTCAGCCTCTACAACAAGTCGTCGGATTCCGTCGGGCCGCTGCCGGTCAACCTCCCCACTACGCCCCAGTCCTACCTTGGGGTCTATGCCGACGGAGCGCCTGCCTCGTACAGCGGCGTAACAGCCTTCACGAGCGCGACCGGGGCAAGTCCAGATTTGGTCATGTACTACAGCGGATGGTTCGTGCCGTTCCAGACTAGCTTCGCGACTACGGCGGCCAAGAACGGCGCGGTGCCACTCGTGCAGATGGATCCGACNNCGCTTACGCCGAGGCCGTGCGCGCTTACGGCCATCCGGTCATCCTCAGCTTCGGCCACGAGATGAACGGCAGCTGGTACAAATGGGGTTACGGGAATACGAGCCCGGCGACCTTCAAAGCGGCCTGGCGGTACATAGTGACGCTATTTCGGGCGCTCGAGGTCCGGAACGTTACATGGATGTGGACGGTCAACATCGTCAACAACACGCAGAAAGGCAGAATCCCGTCGCCAGCTCGCTGGTGGCCCGGCAGTTCCTACGTCAACTGGGTGGGGATCGACGGTTACTACCTCAAGCCCAACTGGCAATTCGCCCCGTTGTTCGGGCCAAC
>PMST01000228.1 GCA_003168295.1 Actinomycetota bacterium | reverse complement strand
TGAGCCAGGCCATCTCCTGGGTCTCGTCCCGGGCGTCCTTGGCCTCCTTGCCCCGGCCGAAGACCGCCTCCTCCTTGTACTTCCAGTGCGCCGCGACCCCGTACTCGGCGACCTTGTGCATGCCCCAGGTCCGGATCTGCAGCTCCACCGGCTTGCCGCCCGGACCGATGACGGTGGTGTGCAGCGAGTGGTACATGTTGAACTTCGGCATCGCGATGTAGTCCTTGAACCGGCCAGGGACGGGATTCCACCGCGCGTGAATGATGCCGAGCACCCCGTAGCAGTCCATCACCGAATCGACCAGGACGCGGATGCCCACGAGGTCGTAGATGTCGTCGAAGCCGACGTTCTTGGCGATCATCTTCTGGTAGATCGAGTAGTAGTGCTTGGGGCGGCCGGTCACCGACGCCTTGATCTTGGCCTCGCGTAGGTCACCGGAAACGTCCTGGATCACTTCCTGCAGGAAGACGTCACGCCGCGGCGCCCGGCCGGACACCAGGCGGGCGATCTCGTCGAAGCGCTTGGGATACAGGGTCGCGAAGGCGAGGTCCTCAAGCTCCCACTTCACCTTGTTCATGCCGAGCCGGTGGGCCAGCGGGGCGAAGATCTCCAGGACTTCCTTGGACTTGCGCTCCTGCTTGTCCCTGGGCAGGTAGCGCAGCGTCCGCATGTTGTGCAGCCGGTCCGCGAGCTTGATCACCAGCACCCGGATGTCGCGGGACATCGCGACCACCATCTTGCGGACGGTCTCCGCCTCGGCCGACGCCCCGTATTTGACCTTGTCCAGCTTGGTGACGCCGTCCACAAGCGCCGCAATGTCCTCGCCGAACTCGCTGCGCAACTCGGTCAGCGTGTACGGGGTGTCTTCCACCGTATCGTGCAGCAGCGCAGCGCAGATCGTCTCGGTATTCATGCCGAGCTCGGCGAGAATGGTCGCTACCGCCAGCGGGTGCGTGATGTACGGGTCGCCGCTGCGCCGCTTCTGGTCCCGGTGCCAGTAGGCGGCCGATGCGTAGGCCCGCTCGATGAGCCGGACGTCGGCCTTCGGGTGCGCCCCGCGCATGGTCTTGATGAGCGGCTCGAGGACCGGGTTGATCCCGGCGCCGCGCTGCGCCCCCAGCCGGGCGAGCCGCCGCCGTACCCCGACACCGGGTGCCGCCACGTCAGCAGGCGGGGCAACCGTGGCCGCCGACCTGGGCCGTTCGGTTCCCGACCGCCCGTTCCTGCTCCGACCAGCGCTGGCTCTTGCCGCGCGCCCCGTCGGGCCAGGGGCGCCGCCATCTTCCGCGCTTTCCGCATCCGCCGCGGTTTTCACGACCGCGGTTTCCGCATCCGCCGTGGTTTTCGCGACCACGGACTCTGGTGCCGCGGAATCTGGTGGGGCTTCCGGGATTTTCCGGGCTTGCGGGTCTTTGGGGACTTGCGGGTCTTTGGGGGCTTGCGGGCTGGCGTCGGCCGTGGGAGAACCGGGCACGTCGCCCGCCTCCGCTACCTCGGCCTGCTGCGCATTTACCGCGGGATCGGTGTCCCGCTCCGCGTCCACCCCGGTAGCTTCGGCAGCTCTCGTGCCGGTCGTGATCACATCACCGGCCACTGGCGCTCCTCGCATCTGCCAAGCCATCAGTCTACTTAGACGAGAAAACGCTGATCACATGCTTGGGATTCCCGGCCGAAGATTCGTCGGGCAGGGCGGGGCTAAACAGTGAGCAGGGCGGTGACGGGGAGATCAGGGAGTTTGGCGCGGCCGTTGAGGAAGGACAGTTCGATCAGCACGGCGACGCCGGCGACCTCGGCGCCGAAGCGGTGTACCAGGTTGACCGTGGCCTGGGCGGTACCGCCGGTGGCCAGGACATCGTCGATGACCAGGACACGATCCGACGGCTGGAAGGCGTCGGTCAGGACCTCGAGGGTCGCGGTGCCGTATTCCAGCTCGTAATCCTGCGCGAAGGTGGCGCCGGGGAGCTTTCCCTTCTTGCGGACGGGCACGAAGCCGGCCCCGATGCGGCACGCTACCGGGGCGGCGAGGATGAAGCCGCGCGCCTCGATGCCGACCACCTTGTCTACCGGTCCGTACGATGCGGCCAGGCCGCCGACCACGGCGCTGAAGGCCTTGGCGTCGCCCAGCAGCGGGGTGATGTCCTTGAACACGACACCGGGCTGCGGGTAATCCGGAACGTCACGGACCCAGCTCTTCACGAGCCGGGTCAACTCGTCGTCGTCGGACCCTTCGGCCATCCGTCAGCGTCGCTTCTTCTTGCCGGCCGGCCGATGCCGCGCCGAACCACCGCCGCTGCGGCGGGGCTGCTGCCGGGGACCGGGCCGAGCCGGGCCAGGGACACCGCGGCTAGCCGGGACCCCAGAGACCCCGGAGACCCGAGTGCCGGTGGTGGTCAGTTCATCGTCGGGAGGCGCGGCGTCGTCGGCAAATTCGGAGTCATCGGGTTCGTCAGCTGCGGCCAGTTCGCGGGTCGGGACGGCCGTTGCCCCGGGACGGGAACGGGCACCGGACGTTGCCTTGGCCGCCGCCCGCTTGGCCGCGCGGCCGCCGGAGGCACGTACCGAAACGCGCTTGGCCAGCGCCTGGTACTGCGGCTCGCGTTCCTTCAGGTCGGCGAGCACTGGGGTGGCGATGAAGATGGAGGAGTACGTACCGGACAGCATGCCGACGAACAGGACGAGCGCCAGGTCCTTCAGCTCCCCGGCTCCGAGCAGCCCGCCGCCGACGAACAAGATCGCGGCGACCGGCAGCAACGCGATCAGGGACGTGTTGATCGATCTGACCAGCGTCTGGTTCAGCGCCAGGTTCGCCGCCTGGCTGTAAGTGCTCCTGGCTCCGCCGAGCAGGCCGGCGGTATTCTCCCGGACCTTGTCGAACACCACCACGGTGTCGTACAGCGAATAGCCCAGGATGGTCAGCAGCCCGATCACGGTCGCGGGGCTCACCTGGAATCCGGTGAGCGCGTACACACCGGTGGCGATGACCAGGTCATGGATCAGGGCGACAAAGGCCGCCACCGCCATCTTCCACTCAAAGGCGATGGTGAGGTACAGCACGATCACGATCAGGAACGCGATCAGCGCTTCGAGCGCCTTGTCGGTGATCTGGCTCCCCCAGCTCGACCCCACGAACTGGACGCTGATCTTACTGGCGTTGACGCCGAGATGGCTGATCAGCGAGTTCTCGACGGTGTTGGTCTGGGCGCTGCTCAGCGACGGGGTCTGCACCTGCCAGGACTTGCCGAGCGAGCCGGTGAGCTCCTGCACGACCGCGCCGGTGACGCCCGCGTCGGTGACCGCGCTTTGGACCTGCGTGGTCGACGCCGAGGACGCCGGGAACTGGAAAACCGAACCGCCCTTGAAGTCGACGCTGAAGTCCAGGCCGTGGAACAGCAGCGCCGCGATGCTGATCAGCAGGATGGCCCCGGAGATCGAGTACCACGTCCGCTTCCGGCCGACGAAGTTGACAGAAACCTCGCCGCGGTAGAGCCTGCCGCCGACGTTGCCGAGGCGCGACATCATGCCTCCCCGGTGTTACTGGATTCGGTGTTACCGGATCCGGCGTTGCGGGACGCCGTGCTGCGCGTCACCGAATCTGGCCTTCGCCTGGCCGCGGCCCGGGGAACCGAGGATCTCCACGGGCCGCGGGCGCCCAGCCGGGCCGGGTCAAGGCCGGAGAGCGGGGCGCCGTTGCCGAAGAACTTGGTCCGGGCGAGCACCGTCACCATCGGCTTGGTGAACAAGAACACCACCACGATGTCGATCAGCGTAGTCAGGCCGAGCGTGTACGCGAAGCCCTTGACCTCACCGATGGAGAAGTAGTACAGCAGCAGCGCGGCGATGAACGACACCGTGTCAGAGACCAGGATCGTGCGACGGGCCCGCTTCCCGCCGGCTTCCACCGCCGGGCGCAACTGCATGCCCTCACGTACCTCGTCACGCAATCGTTCGAAGAACACGCCAACC